>NZHK01000026.1 GCA_002691285.1 Fidelibacterota bacterium
TTAAAGGTTCAAAATTTCTTATCCAGGATATTTGATTCTCTTGATAAACGATTAGGCCTTCTTTATCTCGAATTGTTTTATTTTCACAAGAAGAAAACAAAACAAACAATAGAATAAAGAATTTTGATATAATTTTTTGCACTGATTATGTTCCTTTTATACCAGTTCTAGAGTACACTCTAACATAATCTATTTCCATTCTAGAGGGAAACACGCCATCATCTATGCCTTTAGCACCACCCCAATTACCCCCAACTGCAATGTTGAAAAGTAGATGAAACCTTTTGTCAAATGGCCATTTTGCCCAGTTTTTGTCTTGTTTTAGATATTGTAAGGAAACTTTGTCATTTACAATAATCTTAATTGCATCCTCAGTCCACTCTAATATATAACTATTAAACTGCTCACATGCATTTGGTTGTTTAAGATATCCGTGTTGATCTGTTCCTCCAATATTGCCTGCAGAAAGCGCAGCATTATGAAGGCTTGTAACTATTATGTCTTCATCGTAACCAACATGTTCCATAATGTCAATTTCACCGCTCAATGGCCAGTTTCCATATTCCCAGTCTGTTGGTAATGCCCAAAGGGCACTCCATGTTCCTCTTCCCGGAGGTAATTTTGCTCGAATTTCAAATTTACCGTACTTCCAACTGTTTCTTGTTTTTATTCTAGAGCTAGTGTAATTAGATCCTCTGTAGGACTCTTTGTGAGACTCAATAATTAATTTTCCATTTTCAATCCTAACATTCTGAGGCCGGTCCGTATAGTATTGGGATTCATTATTTCCCCATCCACCGCCAGTTATCCAGTTGATTTCTTTATCTATTCTCACTAGAGGACGTTCAGTAGCTGATTGTTTCAGATCCTTATTTTTAAAGTATGTTCCCGTTAGCCCTGGTTCTTCACTTGGTGTGAAAAGATGTGAGCTAGGTACTAATCTTTTTGAGAATTTTTCACTTTCCCACCCAAGGACTATTGCTTCTCCTCCAGTCTGCTCAAAGTATTCAATCTGTATAGAGTACTTTTTATCTTTTTGAAGTTTGATTACGCCTTGTTTTTCTGTCGCAGGTTGGGGTTCCCAGCTATCAATTATTATGTTGTTGTTTATATATAGCCTTACTCCATCATCAGAAATAAGGTAGAAAGTATACTCAGTGTTATAGTCTATTTTAATTTCTCCTTCCCAGCGAACTGAAAAATTATCGCTTGGAAAATTTTCAGGTACAAAATATGGCGAACTATGTCCATACTCTTTGAAAGATGGTGCTCCTGTTCCTAGGTCAAAAGTCCAATTTGATCTGTCCAGTTTGTCACCTTCGAATTCATCCTGCCAAACAAGTTCCCAGTCTCCATCATCGGAAATTGTCTTTGTAGAGCATGAACTAAAAAATATAAGTATGTAGATAGAAGAAAGAGCTCTGGTTGAGTACTGGAACAAAGTAATTTAAATATTTATATGCTAGTTCTGTGTGCTGGATCTGATAACTATTTCAACTGGGACCATTGAAAATTGTCGAATTATTTCATTACTATCGTTTACCATGTTTTCAATCGTTCGGATTGCTCTTTTCCCGAGGATGTCAAAGTTGGTTGCAACGGAAGTCAATTCTGGAGTAAAGTTGTCACAAAAGGATAGATTATCGTAACCAGCAATTATAAAATCTTTAGGAATTTTGTAACCTGCTTCTAAGGCTTCTTTCATAAAGCCAAAACAAGTGTGGTCATTGCATCCAAAAATCGCCATGTTAGGAATGTTTTGGTTTTTATAGTCATTAAAGGCATCTCTTCCAGATTCACTGCTAAAATCGCCCTTATATTCCCAGACAAGTTTTAAATCTTCTTTTTCACTGATATGGTCTACGAAACCATTCTTACGGAAAACTGCATCTACAGCATCTCCTGGACCAGAAACAATACCAAAATTTTTATACCCTTGCTCTTCGAAGTGTTTTGCAATCATATATCCACCGCTGTAAGAGTCAAATGAGACCGTATCAATAGTGGGATTTTTCATTGGCGTAAGAGATATAATTGGATATTTCCCAACTCCTTGACGTATTCGTTTGTAGTCAATTTTTTCTAAATTAGGTAAGAAAAGACATATCCCACTGTATTTTTTACTGAGATTTATAATATGCTGAACAGGATCATCGCTATGCTTTGCAAGATTTACAAAAACAATATCGGACTCAGAGTTTTTACTTGAATTGTAAAAGCCGTTAAATAAAGAAGAGTAAAACTCACCTTGATGTACTTCTGTAACAAGGGCTATTGTTAATTGCTCTTCATTGTTCAGTTCTCCAATAAAAGGATATCCTAATTTCCTAGCTGAAGCATAGATTTTCTCTTCATTTTTGGAATATCTTCTTTTATCTCGGCGAAGAGCCCTAGAAACTGTGGCAATGGATAATCCAGTATCGTCTGCTACTTGTTTTAATGTTGTGCGCACTAATCTTTTTGTTATTTATTGTAGATTTATAATGAAAAAAAGTATCAAATAATTACGTGTATTGCAAATTTTTTTCATTAATTTGAAAATTTTTTGAAAAAAGATTGCATTTTTTTGGAATTATAGATTATCTTTTGATGGTTGGAAGAACTATATGTGATTCTAATCATTTGTTATTGCATGATTTTATTTTAAAATTAAGTTAAATCTCAAAAATTAATTTAAAGGAGCAATTGTAATGANTAAATGGATAACAACNTTTTTNTTNNTTNTANTNCCTNTNNTGTCTNNNGGNCAGNTNATCAANNANTTTGANACNGANTTAGATCCANGTTATTTTGGTNNAGAAAACTCNGATAATGCAGATCCNACNTTNAGTACTNNTACTGTAACNACTGTTTCTCCTGGCTNCGATAGTCCNGNTGCAATTCAGATAGAATACAGCGCTCATAACAGTGAGCCGTGGGGCGGTTACACTAAACTATTTCACTACGCTAACCCATTTGGNGATGATACGGGTTCCCCTGTAGAAGGAACTTGGATGCTCGCGCCTATTGCAGGAGCATTAGGAGTTGGTCCAACGCCTGGTAGCACAGAGTGGTGGTCTAATTCGGAAGAAGATGTAACAACTAGAGCNTGTTTCTTTGATGATCATTATGTCTTTAATGCAGATGGATCTTTTCAAAATATACTTGGCGATGAAACTTGGTTAGAACCTTGGCAGGGATCGGATCCAGAAGCATGTGGTGCGCCCGTAGCGCCTCATGATGGTTCGAATCCGGCAACGTGGGAATACAACGATGCATCAGGAGAAGTTACATTAACTGGAGTTGGCGCTTATTTAGGATTGCCAAAAGCCGTGAATGCTGGTCAACTTCCAGAAGTTGATGTGCCAGAATCTGTCACTTATACTGCTACCATGGATGGAGATATGATGACATTAGTAATTGAGTGTGGAGAGGGACTTTTTTGGACATTCAAACTTGTATCTCAAGCCCAAGATACTCCACTTAGTGGAAGTTGGATGCTTGCCCCTGAAGCAGGAGCTTTGCAGGTAGGTCCCGCTGCTGGTAGTGGTGAGTGGTGGTCTAATTCGGAAGAAGATGTAACAACCAGAGCCTGTTTTTTTGATGATCACTACGTTTTAAATGCAGATGGTTCGTTTCAAAATGTTCAAGGNGAGGAAACTTGGTTGGAACCATGGCAAGGATCGGACCCTGAAGCATGTGGTGCACCTGTTGCACCTCATGATGGTTCTAATCCAGCTACCTGGGAATATGATGCCGCATCAGGNGAGATTACTCTGACAGGATTAGGAGCNTATTTNGGNCTTCCNAAAGCTGTAAATGCAGGGGAACTCAGTTCAGATAATCCTCCTCCTGTACCAGAATCGGTAACTTATGCAGCAACTTTAGAAGGCGATGCTATGACTCTTGTTATTGAATGTGGTACAGGAGTATTTTGGACATTTAAGTTAGTTCCTTCCCAAACTAGAGTTGCCATAACAGATTCTTCTGATGACATTTTTTATTCTTTATTAGAAATGAGACCAAGAGATGGTCATGGCCCTTGGGACTGGTCTGGATATGATAGTATCTCATTTTCATACAATAATTTAATTGCACAGTGCGATAATAATGGTAATTGTGGCACCACTGGTGCGACGCCTGCGCCTGACAGAGTACATCTTAGNTTCAATTTGAGCGACTATGCCGATATTGCTGACCCAATGAATTACACTGGGCTTGGTGAATATTATTATTCTTTCCATTACATTTTAGATAGTGAACCAGGTTGGAATACCGTGACTCTTCCTCTTGTTAGAAATGATGATTGGAATGGAGGTGGATTTAATTTAACTGGTTGGGCTGGCGAAACAGGGAACGGAGAGCTGGATAAACATTCTATCGGAGGATTTCATCTTGAATTTTCCGTTAGTGGTGGTGGAGATGGAGATTATGCTTTTGGAACTATTGTACTTGATGAATTGAAATTAACGGGTTCTCTTAACCAATTAACCAATCCAGGATTTGAACTTCCAGATATGCAGGATGATGGAATGGGTTGGGGTTCTGCTTTAGGTGGAGGACATGCTGACATCGTAGCAGATCCTTCTATGGCTCATGGTGGTGATAACTATCTAAGTATTGGAGTCACAGACAACTGGGCGGTGTATTACAATGAAGATACTGTTGCAGCGCAGTTTGGTGAAACATGGAGATTCAGCGGATATGCTAAAAAGTTGGTAGGTGACGATGTAGATGGAGCAGCATTTAAACTTGAAGGAAAAGATGCGGCTGGTACTGTTCTAGGTACTACAGGTGATTTGTTTCTTCCCATAACAGATGAATGGGGAGAACACTCTATTGAATTTGTTATGCCAGAAGGGACAGAAACAGTCACTGCGGTTATTGTTGTATCTAGATGGGATGGAGTAGCTGTTGAATATGCGTTTGATGATATGTTTCTAATGAGCATGGGGGTATTAGACGTTATTCCGCCTCTTGCTGTAGAAGATATTGGAGCCGTACCTGCCACAAACTATAATTTGGTAACATGGTCAGATAATGTAGGTGAGGAAGGTGAGACATATAATGTATATGCAAGCACATCTCCAATTGAAGATTTGATGGATCCAGCTGTTGATGTTGTAGCTGTAGGTGTTTTAGAAGGAAGCCAGGCTGCTGTGCATTACCTTTTTCATCCTTTGGAAGATTCAGATGTAACATATTATTATGCTGTTGCTTGCAAAGATGCCTCTAACAACGTAGGGCCTGCTGGAACTTCTGCAAGCTCTATCACAAACACTGCTAAGGGTGTCCCNACTATATCATTAACTCCTCCAACAGCATTTGCTGCAGATGGTGACTTATCAGAATGGTATGATAGTGGTATTGAGCCTTTTATGATTGGNGCTACTGATAATTCCTACGGTACACCAAATGTTGGAACTGGAACAGTGGATGATGATAATGATTTGCATGGAACATTTTATGTAGCCGTTGACAATGATTATCTGTATATCGCCGCTGAGGTTTTAGATAATGTAGTGGTAGATGATCAGGCTAGTGGTTGGTGGACATCCGATGTTGTGCAGGTCTGTATAGGTCTTTATGATCAGCGAGGACCTAAGCATGTTGGAATGCAAAGAGGAGAAGAGCCNGACTATAAATTGTATTTTCTTCCTGATGGAGCTCATTCCGATAATGGCGCTGGTATGTTAGCCGAGCATGGAGATGGTAATTACTACCATGAAGTATTTAATCCAGATTATGTTTTAGAGTTTCGAATTTCTCTGGATGATATAATGATTGATGATGATGTGAGGTTTACTCCTGCAAACGGAATGAGAACACCTTTTGAGCCCATGATTCATGATAATGATGGAGATGGATGGGAAGGTCAGCTAGTGCTTTCAGCAACCAATGATGACATGGCGCACCAAACATGTGAGGTTTGGTCTAACACTTGGATTGGTGATCAAGCTACGATGGTAAGCACCGATGAAGATATTGTAGTAAATGAATTTGCTCTTCATCAAAACTATCCTAACCCGTTTAATCCGCAGACAACGATTAAGTTTTCACTACCTGAATCTCAGTTAGTAAACTTATCTGTTTACAATATGTTAGGTCAGCAGGTGATGACTCTGGTAGATAGAGAATTACCTGCGGGTTATCACACTGCTAAATGGTACGCGGGTGACATTGCATCGGGTGTATACATTTATAAACTCACTTCAGGTAACAAAAGTCTCACCCAGAAAATGTTATTGATGAAGTAAAGAAGATTACTGAAAGGATGGGCAATTTAAACTGCCCATCCTTTTTTATATCCAACGTATTCAATTATTTCTCTATCTTTAAAGCTTAATTCTATAATATAAATTATATAATGAAAAAAATTTTAGGCTTACTTTTCTTATTTTCATTTTTATTCGCTCAAACTACGGGAAAAATTTCTGGTGTTGTAGTGGACAAAGATAAAAAAGACGCCCTTCCAGGTGCGAATATTTACATAATTAATTCTGCTTACGGTACTGCTTCTGACGGAGAAGGAAGATTTACTATTATAAATATTCCTCCGGGTAAATACACTTTGAAAGTCGACATGATAGGATATAAATCAGTTAAATTAGACGAACTTATAGTTTCCGTAAACAGAACAACGTCTCTTGATATTGAAATGGAGTCTACTGTGATTGAAGGCGAGGTTGTTACAGTTGAAGTATCTAGGCTAACTCAGAAAAAAGATCAGACGGGCACTATTAAAAATATCTCAAGCGAGGAAATAGATGCTCTACCAGTAGAAAATATTGGTAATGTAATTAATATGCAGGCAGGAGTGGTGAATGGCCATTTTCGTGGAGGAAGAAATACAGAAGTTACTTACATGATAGATGGAGTACAGGTAGATGAATCTTATGGTGGTGGGAGTGCAGCCGTTGACGTACAGCCTGAGGCCGTTCAAGATCTGGAGGTGATTACAGGTACGTTTAATGCTGAATATGGACGAGCTATGAGTGGAGTAGTAAACATGGTCACCCGTGATGGCGGTCCTAAATTTGAAGGTTCAATATCTGGAGCATCATCATCTTTTTTTACGAATAGCACTGATAGTAATGGTGATGATGTATTTATTGGATTATCTCCTAGTCTCAATCGAAGTGAAGATTTGAAGTTTAGTCTTGGTGGTCCTGTTTTAGGAGATAAAGTTACCTTCTTTACAAATTTTCGAAAGCAAAATAATAAAGGCCACCTGAATGGCTATCGCCTTTTCACAGTTACAGATAGCAGTGATTTCTATTCTGATAATCCTTTAGAATGGAATTCATCTAAATCTGGAGACAAGTCCTACATTCCTATGAATACTGGCGATAATACATCTGNACTTTTAAAACTTGGATTTAATTTTATCAAAGGAGTTCGTTTTTCACTTCTGAATTCATACAGCGATGATACTTGGTATTGGTATGATCATTCTATGAAGTATAACCCCGATGGAAGAGTAGGAAGCCACAAGAATACCTTTTACTCAGCGTTTCAAGTAAATCACATGATAACTCCAAAGTTTTTTTATGAGCTGAAAATAGCTTACATGAAGAATAAAACAGGAACTTATCTTTATGAAGATTCTCTGGATACAAGATATGTACATGATAAATATTTAGAAAGTTATGGCTCTGGATTTTTTACAGGAGGCCAGCAAAAAGAGCATACCAAACATAGAGATTTAGACCAAACTATAAAGTTTGATCTTACCTGGCAGGCAAATCATAATCACAGTTTTAAATTAGGGTTGATGGGAATTTCTCATGATGTGAAGCATAAATGGCAAATGATTAGAAATAAATATGATGGGCAATCTGATTTAAGTATTTATGAGCCTGAGGTCTTTGGTGACTCAACAGTGTATGCTGATATTTTTGAAGTAAAGCCAAAAGAAGCCGCAGCATATATCCAGGATAAAATGGAATTTGAGGATATGGTGATTAACTTTGGTTTACGATATGATTACTTCGATCCAGCTAGTTATTATCCCTCTGATCGTAGAAACCCAGCTAACCAACTAGTATTGCCGGATTCCATGATGTCAGATCAAGTAGACGCACCTGTTATTGATCAATTAAGCCCTAGGGTGGGATTTGCATACCAGCTTGGTAGTCAAGCCGTGCTTCATTTTAGCTATGGCCATTTTTTCCAAATGCCCCCATTATACTCAATGTATCAAAATAAGAGCTTTCTAATAGGTCCAAGCGATTATTCAACAACAATGGGAAGTGTTCTTCTTGAGCCCGAAAAAACCATAACATATGAAATAGGGTTATGGCAGGAATTAACTAGAGGTGTGAATTTAGATGTAGCTTTGTTTTACCGAGATATCTATAATTTGTTGAGCACGAAAATCATTTCAACCTACAATCAGATTGAATATGGTTTGTATAGTAATAAAGATTATGGCAATGTTCGAGGGTTGGAGGTTACTGCAGACTTAGGCTATGGTTCCTTAAAAGGAATGCTGAATTATACATTGCAGTATACAAGAGGCAATGCAGACAATCCAACTCAGACATTTGATAGAGCAGGTAATAATATGGATCCAGTAAATCGTTTTATACCAATGAGTTGGGATCAAAGGCATACTCTAAACGGAACTTTGATGATGCTTGGACCTAAATATGGAGGAACCGTAACAGCTTATTATAATTCTGGCTCTCCTTATACTTTTGCACCTCAAAGCGAAAGTGTATTATCTAGAATTAACTTATATCCAAATAATGATTATAAACCATCTACATATACAGTAGATGCAGCACTTTACTATAACTTTAAGTTATTTGATAGGTTTTCTGCAAAATTAGATTTAACTATTTACAATTTACTAGATAGATTAAATGAAAATGAAGTAGATAGCGAAACCGGTCGAGCATATACTGCAGTTATTCGAGAAACCGATTACGCCGGGCACAGAAGTGACTTCAATGAATTTGAAGATCGCATTAAAAATCCTTCTATGTTTTCTTCTCCTAGATCATTAAAGCTAGCTCTAGGAATTAATTTTTAATGAATATAAAAACTACTTTTACATTTCTTTTTCTTCTTACTCTTTTTGTAGATACTATTTTTTCTCAGGGTAANCCTTATGAAGGTCCAGAGGATCCAGCTGGNGACATTGCAGCTGAAAAAGANGGNTATATGACAGGAAATAGAGTTTTTATNTATTTTAGAAATACAACTGAACTTTCAGACTGGCCTAGAGTAAATGTATCAAAATGGCCTAATAATCCTGATGGTTTGAAAATGACAGATGGTATTGGNCTATTAATTGGTGCAAAAGTTTATATTGAAGATGATGGCGATCCNTCNACTGTTGATACTATCCCNATTACGGAATTACCTGAATTACTTAACCCAAATAATGAAAGGCATACACTATATTACCTCCAAACTAGTTACCGNGANGAGATGGATNTAGATCCTACTGGAACTGTAGAATGGGGATTNTACCCNGTGTTTGGATATTTTGATGAAACAGGNGAATATCCAGCTTTATCAAATNTACCCAANTCGTGGCCAGTAAATGGTTGGCCTTCAACAGGNCTTGCNACCAAATGGCCAGGAGAGTGGAACGGAAGATTTGGCAGGGGTGTTACTTACGCTGATCAAGAATCNTATTATGTGGTAAATGATGCTCAGGATCANGAGTATCTTGGATCAGANGATAATGTCAAATACTACCCTAGNCCTGGNCATTACATTGGAGATTTAAAANCGGATGTGACTATTCAACCAGGTGCTCCATGGGGAGGATTAGGNTTNCGTGTGTCNGTNAGAGGTTTTCAATGGAATAATCCTCAAGCAAGAGATGCTATTTTTTGGGAATANTCTATTGCAAACGTNTCAGATTATGANCTTAGGGACGTCGCTTTTGGATATTGGNTAGATAACTCAATTGGTGGAGATGGTGATGATGACCTNGGTTATTTTAATAAGCAAGAGGATATGGCTTACTCCTGGGATATAAATGGAGTGGGAGCCGGNGGACTTCCTACAGGAGTAATGGGNTTTGCATATTTAGAAAGTCCTGGATTAGCCTATGATTTTCAAGATAATGANAATGATGGTTTNGTTGATGAAAAGAGAGATAATGAAGCAACTGCTTTAATTGGACCAACCGATGGTATCAATGATTTAAATGCTTTTTTAGAATTTTATAAATTNANTGTTGAGGATTTAAAAGAACATTGGGATGCAGATGAAGATCAAGATTGGGAAGATGGAGAAGATGCTAATGGTGATGGGATNTATCAGNTTTCAGAAAATTATGGAGATGATATTGGCATCGACGGTGTTGCTCCTGGTGAATTAAATTACACNGGACCTGATNTAGATGGNANTGAAGGTAACCACAAACCAGANTTCCTTGANGGTGTTGGTTGCGAACCTAATTTTAATACTACAGATGTTTCAGAATCTGATATGGTAGGTTTAACTACTTTTCGTATGTTTCCAATTCCAAGTCATGCCCCTTCTAATGAAACAACCTGGTTTAAAAACGATGAANCTATGTGGGGTCTGATTGGTGTTGATTCATTGGAAGANTATCTTGATAATGTATCNAACTTAGTGGAGGTTTTTGCTTCAGGGCCNTTCCCTCTNTATCANGGTAGGGTAGAGAGAATATCTATGTCTGAATTACATTCTTACGATCCNNTNGAAGGGCTGAGNTCGGATGANCACACGGCNCCTGCTTTATATGAATTAAAGAGAATTGTACAAGTTATTTANGAAAAAGATTACCGATTTGCTCAACCTCCNAAAATGCCTACANTAACTGCAACTGCTGGAGATGGTAAAGTTATTTTAACATGGGATGACATNGCAGACACAAAAACNAGNGATCCATTTGTNGGAAANATAAACGACTTTGAAGGATATAANGTTTATCGNTCNACGGATAAATATATGTCTGATCCAGAAATTATCACAGATGGATACGGAACACCCATGTTTAAAAAGCCTATTTACCAATGTGACTTAGTAGATGGTATTTCCGGCTTTACAGATTTTGGTTTAGTTAATGGGGCTGGATACAATTTAGGAAGTGAAACAGGAATCACTCATATTTTTGTTGATAATACAGTTCAAAACGGCAGAACGTATTATTATGCAGTAGTAGCATATGATTTTGGTGCACCCAATATTGGTCCAGGAATTGCTCCTTCAGAAAAT
This sequence comes from Fidelibacterota bacterium, assembly GCA_002691285.1. Classification (GTDB taxonomy): domain Bacteria; phylum Fidelibacterota; class Marinisomatia; order Marinisomatales; family UBA1611. The sequence goes on from NZHK01000026.1 coordinate 11,185, forward strand.
AATGCGGTG
>NZHK01000097.1 GCA_002691285.1 Fidelibacterota bacterium
GGGATGTTGATCGGAATAAATTGATATCCATCCACAAAATGTGTCGTTCTTTTTATCTCGTTTGAAATAAAAGAATCCGAACTTTTTAAAAACTGTTTATAATTATTTACATCCATAATGACATTCTGCAGTATTTTTTTTGGTAGTTCTATATCTTTTTTTACCATCACTGCAAACAGATCTCTTTCTTGGATTTCTTTGGTACTTACTAAATTATTTGATGAGGAATCTAATATTTCCCACCCATTATTATCGTGCAATGAGTTTAAAAGCTTAATTGGCTTTGTACTTAGATTTTTTGAATAAACGAGGTTTAGACATAAAACAAGAATAGAAATACCAATGATATAATATATTTTCATTAATTACTACTTATTACAAGTTTTTCATTTACCCAGTACATAAGAGGAACAGTAATTCCATAATAAATTGAAATAATTATTAGAGCAATAATTGGAGCGGCATCAAATTCTATGGCTCCAAACTTTACGCCAGCTAGGTACGATAAGGGACCAGAAATCACTCCAAGGGCAGCTGAGGCAATATAACGATTATGGAGCCATGAAAGTGAATGGTTTATAGTTGCAGAAAAACCGCACCACATGGAAGTTATCCACAATGGAGCTATGTAGGTATCTGGGAAATATGTTCCATTGTAAATAAGGATTCCAAAATAAGCCATGCTTGTATCAATTACAGTCCCAATAAATCCAAATAGAATAATTAATTTAAGTTCAGAGTAATTATCCAAAATACGAATTATATGAACAGCCAAAAAAGCAAACATTAAAAATGGACCCAAGTATGTCATACCTGCTTTAACGCCAAGCACGCAACCCCACCAAGATGCTTGGAATCCAATTATATTAAAAATTTTATTCATGTTACATTTTCAATTTACTTAAGGAATGGCGTTTTAAAAATATATAATTGAGCGTTATGAACGTTTTTTAAAAATAGGGACACTAAATAAAATCATCATAAATGTATAAAAACTTAGCCCAATGCATAGCATTATAATAAAATAATATGGCCATCCAGGCATGAGTAAAGTAAAGTTCACTCCAGCAGGTTTATCAAAAGTAAACATATAGTTACTGCCAATTATATAGTTTATTGAAATAATTATTAATACTAAAAGTGTTGTCCACTTTATCGCATCAAAATAATCATACCATGTAGGTCGATAACCATCAATCACAATACTAAGCATTACAAAAATTACTAGACCATGTGCGAAAAAGTAATGAATCGATATGTAAATCTGATCCATCTGCGATAAATTGGTATTGATAAATGCAAAGAGAGACCCTCCAAATCCTGCGAAAAAGAACCAATTTTGTAAAATTCTAGAATGCCTATTCCTATTATAAGCAGGAATCAATAAAGCGGATATGTAACACATCTCTAATGGAAGAGAGGTTATGTGAGACCAAGACCCATAATAAAACATACTTACTTGAAATGCTAATTCATTGAAGACAACTAGATATCCAATCGTCTCAAGAATGACTTTTTTTGTTTTTTTAGAACTACTGCTGTATACCCATGCTACAGCAATGCATAAAACAGTACTTATTATACCAAAAATGACATGCTGACTTGGTAATGAAACAATAATATTTAAAATATCACTTAACATCGTAATTCAAACAAAATAAAATATCGAATTTTAATTAAAATTTTAACCAGTAATTTATTTTAAAGTAAGCTGCATTTTCTTTTTCCAAATTCCATATTCTATCTGAAAAATTATAGTCACTCCTTTGATTCAAGTTATACACTAGATACATCGTGCTTCCAGGTAAATATTCCCATCTAAGAACAAACGTACCAATTGTATTAAATAATCTAAAATCCGGNTTTTNATTTTCANCGNTTCCAAGNTAATTATAGNTATCTAANTCCATTGTTTTAGGCTGTTTTAAACGGAAAAATTCTTTGTAATCCATATTNGCATAAAANGGTTGNATATAACATTGAAANGNAAGTNNNGGNGAGAANGTCCAATCTAATCTCATGTTTATNTCTTTGGTAAGGAGAACTGAGTTCGCATAAACTCTAATAGTATCATTTAAATTCTCAATTATATCTACCCACTGCATATAACTAGGACTTCTATCCTGCATAGCATTTATTTCAATATTCAATGGCTCAATCGGTTTAGCTTTCATCCACAAATTTGCTCGATATCCTCTTCCTCTTTTTTCTCCATAGCCAGAACCAATATCAGCACCAATTATAATTTTTTTTCGACGATCAGTACTAAAAGACGGTCCAAAATATCCCCATAATTCTGTCTTATATATCCACGCATTATCATCCCTGAAAACATCATCATCATTAAACCCAGGCAAAAATAATTTCCCAAAGATTCCAGCACGCCAATAATTAGAAAACAAATTACTTTGTTCTATTTCAACTTCTCTCTCTAAAACCAATCCACTTCCGTTCCAATCTTGTGTGTATTTAAACTCTAAATCATTTTTTATAAAATGCCCCCAAGGCTCTTGCCTTCTTAGTGCCAGACGAGCACCTGACCATGTAATATTATTCCTCCTTATAAAGCCTAAATCATTAATGTCAAATTTATCATCAGAGGTACCAAACCAAACTCGAGCACTCCACCAATCCGAATTCAAATAGCCAATATTAAAACGAAATGCATTCCCAAGAGTATTATTCACATTAGATCTAATGATTTGCCCATTGGAAAATAACCTATTATTCAGGAAACTTAAATTCCAGTCACCCCCAATTACATTCGCACCTACAGCGTTCTCACGAATCACATTAGTACCCATAAATCCTACTTTTGATATTGTGTTAAATATTGGAAATTCAAAACGTCCTATGGAATAATTTGTCCTGGGCTCAACAATAGTTTTTCGAACAGAAAGTGAATCATCTATTGTTGCTCTCTCTTCTTTAGTAATTGCACTAATAATCCCATAATTTATATTAGATGTTGTACTCCCCATAATCTTTGTAGCACCTAAAATTGTAGTGTAATTAGATAATCCATTTATCTCGCCCTCTTCAGGGATGTAAAAGTTGGGCCTTTTTCCAATTCGTCTAGAGTTAAATAAATTTATTCGCTGAGAAAAAAAATCCGACCCTTCAGAAAAAAAAGGCCTTTTTTCCTCATAAAATGTCTCAAAAGCAGTCAAGTTTAAAACAGATGGATCGGCCTCTACTTGGCCAAAGTCAGGATTGAAAGTAACTTTCATAATTGTTTTTGAAGTTAATCCATAGCGAACATCTATACCCAAATCCGTATCTAAACCATCACTGCCCCCAGCCAAAAGATAGGGTACTAGCTCTAGCTGATTTGCAGTAGGAATATTGTTTAAGCCCTTTAATATCCCAAGGGGAAGCATCATTACAGGAACAGATTTTTCTTTTCCTGGCCATTCCACTGTTTCTTGTAACCTATGAATCATTCTTTCAAAAGAAATACCCCATACCATGTTTAATTCATTCTCATATTGAAACATTGAAAACGGAAATTGAAACTCAGCTGCCCAACCATTTTCATTAAATGCAACTCCAACATCCCATACAGCATCCCATGTTCGATCATATTCATCAGAACCTGCAAGTGCAACATCGATAATTGCTCCAGACGCATTTACACCACAGAAATAGCCGTTATAATCATCATTCTTGGAATCTATCGTTACTCCCATCCAGTCAGAATTATTTCCAAAACCATCCATCCAACTATCTCTTCTGGCCAGCGTTTTTTTTATCAGTTTTGGTTTAGAGTCAAAGGCTTCTAAGAAAATATAGAGATTTTTATCGTCATACATGACTCGCACCGTAGTTTTTTCTGAGGGAGGAGATAATTCTTTNGGGTCTATTTGAAAAAACTCAGAAGTTACCTGACTCCCANCCCATTCATCTAAATCCANAATACCATTGATCTCTATTTTATCTGNNGTTCGGTAAGCATTGATACTTTTTAGCCTTAAAGAATCTGGATTGATATTTTTTAAGTANCTNTTANTACTTTCNCCAAAACACCAATGATTGAATGNANTAAATANTAATATATAACAAAAAAATTTGAAGNAAGAAAANCTTAAAANTTTCANATAATTAATGGACATGACTTCCCCAATTGTAACTTAAATATACAAGTCCAACTAATAGNATTAAACANCCGCTAANCAAATCTAAATTAATCTTTGTTNCAATAGATTGAATTCTCNNNAGAAATAAATTTTTTGNAAAACTAAANNTGGTAACCATCAAAAATAANATTNTNGCAATTCCTAAAACATAAACANCCATAAAATNTATTATCGATAAAATATTTGGATNTGTTCCNGTCAANANNANCACTGCTAAAGAAGAAGCNCATGGCATTAAACCTGTTAAAANNCCAACAGTAAGNGGGTTCTTTATCTTTGAATTNGTAAATTTNCCATGATCGTGTCCACAGTCTTTATTATGNTNATGTTTACTCTTNTAAATTGCTCTACCAATTACGNACGTACCAAATAAAATAATAATGAGCGGTACAAACCAATGTGAAAGGTTATGCAAAAACTTATCCGCTATTTCAACCAACAAGATATTAAAAAAAATGGCAAAAATGCTTAAGGTAAGAAGATGACTAAAAAGTAAACTTAAAGTAAGAATTGTAATTTTTTTTAAATCTAATTTTTGTCCGATTGTGTAAGCCAATAAAAATGTCTTCCCATGCCCAGGCTCTAGTGCATGAAAACAACCAAGAAAAAATATAGAAGCAAACGTAAATGATTCTGCCACGGAAAAATAAATCTGAGACTAAAATATTTTTAAGAAAAACTGAAGGAGGGGATATTAGTCTTCAAGCACAAGATCAACTATCATTAAAATATCTAGGACATTTATGTTCCCATCCAGATTCATATCTGCATTTTGTTGTTGAACAGTAGTTAAATCAATATGACCAATAAGATAGTTTACCGTAACAATTACATCTAAAATATTTACTATATCATCAGAGTTTAAATCACCAAAGTCTATATTTAAAGGTGACACTGAACCAGGTGGGAAAACAACTCTATCAATCCATACACAATCTTCTCCAGCACTAGAAGCATTATCTTTTTGATAAATCCAACTTAGGGTATGTAAACCTTGAGGAAGTAATACTGAATACTCAGCCCAATTAGAATTACCACCAATAACTAAGTCCTGTGATTCACCATTAATATAAAATTCCAAAAAATCATATAGAGTTCCTGATCCACCCATTTCAGATGAAGCCATCGCAGCAAATTCTAATTCACCTTCGTATAAAACATTCATATTGATGCTAAGCTCAGATGTTTGGTTATGGCTAATTGATCCAGATTTAGCTGAAAAATTTCCAGAATGAGATTCATCAGGACTTATAACCCATGCAGCATCTCCACCATGCTCCCATGATAGAGCTGAAAAATCACCTGTCTCAAAATCTTCGATCATAAGGCCGAGTGTAATCGGTAAAGATACCATTGCAGAATAAGGCGTGTTAAGAGAACCTATCAGAATTCCAGAAACAGAACTATGTCCAACTGGAGCATCGCTTGATACTGATATTTCAATTGTAATAATTACATCTGTATTAATGTCCCACCAATAAGCATTGTCACCAGCAATTCCTATGATATCAAGATATGGATCACTTGTGGTAACATCAAATGTTGGATAGCTCACAGGTGAACCTCCAATATTTCGCATTACTATTTCCATAGTAGATGTTTCTCCAGGGTCAAGAGTACCGTTCAAATTATTTAAGGAACTTGTAGATAGTAATTGATACTCAGGTGCTAAACCATTTAAAGATGTACCATATTCCCATGAATCATTTTCACTCATCACTTGAATAACAAAAGGAATTTCTGCACCATTAACAATATTCCAGTTTACTGATATTTCAAAAGGTCCAACCGTTATCTCTTCATCAGGATCAACTGATTCTCCTGTGATTTCTTGTGTCAAAACCTCAACCATGGTTCCTTCGTGAGTTAGAGTAAATATTAACTCATCTGAAGGGTCTTGGCCGACGTTTTGGAAGGTAGCGTAAAAAGTAGCTTGCTCACCATAATCAAGACTGTTATTGGCTCCATCTACTATATTCACATCATTCATAAGCATGTATGCACCTTCTGGAGCAATAACATTTAGAGATGTCTCATAGGGTATCTTATTATAGCTAGTCACAACTAGTTCAACCGTTCCTGGGACATCAAGGCCCTCATCAAATATAAGTGTAATACTTCCTTCTTCATTTGTATATCCAGATGATAATAACTCACCATCTCTTGAAACAGCAACTAATGATCCATTTATTGATGTCTCTACAGATAATTCTGTTGCTCCTAAAATAATGATGTCATTGTGGTTAACTTCCATTTCAGTTGGTGTATCTGTGCGAACTACAAAAGAAGGATCACCAAAGATAGTCCAATAATATGTTTCATTATAACCTTGTGATCCATAATCATCATTCATTTTATTCATACCATTAAAGGAAAGACCTCCAAAGGTACGTTTAATATTTCCTGAATAAGACTCAACTAGTATCGCATTCATCTCATCTTGACCAGCCATAGGAGGATTCCAACCTTGATTAACTGTAGACATTAAAGTTGCTATAGCTCCAGTAGGACTGCCATCTGATCCAGTAGCTCTCAACCAGGTTTCCGCAAAACAAGTTCCAATATGGAATTCTCCATTCACACAAGCAACAGACCAAATAAATGGCCACTTCTCTTCATTTTCTAAACCATTAACGTCTGTATTGTTCATGGGACAGCCATTGCCAAAAGAACCGTTCGAACCGTGACCCGTATAATTTAAAATTGATCGACCATCATTTAAAGCTGCCTCACCTTGAGCAACAGTCCCTGTAGGGTCATAAATTTGATCAACTTCTAAATATGTGTACCCCAAAAGTAAATCTCGTATGATATCCATATGCTCGTTATCATATTCACCGTTGTCCCCAGGGCCTTGATTTGATGCAAATCCGGAACCTTTTTTATACCAATCATCGGATGGGTCTGGACTCATTTCATAAGATATAGTTCTGGTAACCATCGTTTCTACATGGCTACCAGTTTCAGCAGAAAAACGCCCAATAATTAAGTCAGGGTAAAAATCGTTACCCGATACAAAGGTAAGAGAGTTGTCTGAGGGACTATTATTGCCCGCACCTTCTGATCGCCTAATGGTCTCAATTTGACCGATATCTCCTACCAACAAAACATATGCAATTCCATCTTCATAATATTTATCACTAATAAATTGCTCCATATCATCAACACTACCGATGTCTGAAATATTGACCATCTCTGTTGGGACACCTTTATAGTTCTTCCAGTCAACAAAAGGCTGCATTTCATCCATAAATTCACCATGACTAATCACAAGCATAGATCCGTGCTCAGTCAAGACGTCGTACCTATTATTATGAGGATAGTTTATAAAATGATCTTGATACATTTGCTCAAATTCTCTTGATCTTGCTCCAGGAGGTCTATTGGTTAAAGGGTTAATTTGACTTTCACCAATTTTACGTATCCCTACTTTAATGCTTGTATAAACTCTCATAATCTTACTCTTTGGATTATACTGAAAAGGCTGAAATACAACAGTTTGTCCTCGAAAAGATCGTAAAATATATGGGGCTCTTAAAAATGAAATATTTTCCGGATACCAACCATTTATATCATATTCTTCTCCATAGAAATATGGGATAGTTTTGGGATCAATATCCCTGGTTATATTACCTTTTGAAGGGAGAATGTTTTCTATCGGAACCTCGTAATACTTAGAGCTTAAGACAGATAGATCCATCTTTGCTAAATCGGGTATTATAACTGAATGTGTCATTCTAGGTAGCTCTGGTGCACCATTTTTCAAGATTGGAACTCCATCTGGCAAAGTAATTTGGCTACCTCCATCTTTTTTTTCTATAAAGTATCCATTTAACTCAAAAGATATTTCAATGTTGTCCTCTGAAATGTTATTAATTTCCCAACCAGGCTTAGATGGGCTAGAAGATCCCGTATCAATCCAATCTTTAGAAAATAAAATTGATAATGATAGGAATAAACCGCTAAAAATTTTTAATGTATTTTTCATTAACTTTTTTGTAAATATAATTTAGAGCATTGTCAAAAAGAATTTTTACATACCATCTTAAACTTAACGATACTATATCATATTAATCCAATATTGAATATTTTTTTTTATATCTTGTAATGCATCTAATTTTTTTCTCTTTTTTAACCCTTTAGAATAAATCTTCATCTTGTTTACCAAAGCGTTTACTGCCATAACTTTCTGTTCATCACCAAGGAAACCAGAATTAATAATTTTCTCTAGTGATTGAATTCTATAAAATTCTATCCCATCGTTTACTTTTGAAAGTTGATCTGCATGACCACCATATTTGTAAATCAATGGTACGTCTAAGAATACAACTGGATATTTTGAAGTAATCCTTAACCAGAGATCATAATCTTCACACACTCTTAATGACTCATCGAAGACCCCAATATTATCAAATACTTCTTTTTGTATTAATACTGAGGAGGGAGATACTCTGCACATATCCAAACATTTCTCAAATATATACCCGCCATATTTTTTATGCTTTTTCATTTGATTCACTCGAACTCCATTCCTAATCCAAATTTCATTCGTATGGAAAAATTTCACCTCTGGGTTTGATTCAATTGCTTTTAATTGCTCATGTAGCTTATTTGGTAGCCATTCATCATCCGAATCCAAAAATGCGACCCAGTCTCCATTTGCATTTTCTATACCTATATTTCTAGCAGAGCTTACTCCACGATTATTTTGGTAGATATACTTTATATTTTGGAAGTTCTCTTTGACCCATTCTTCTGTACCATCATTAGACCCATCATCGATAATTAAAATCTCAAATGGTGATAAGGATTGATTTATAACAGATTGGATTGCCCTTGCAAGAGTTTTTTTCCGATTATAGGTAGGAATAATTACAGATATCTTCATCCCACCATTATCTAACAAGATTTAAAAACTATTTTTATAAATGCTGCTTGGTTCATAAGAGGGATTTATTAATTGCATAAAAAATGATAAATATATTTCCTAGAATAAATTTTTTGGATAGTGCCCATCTTTGATAAGTTTTTTTATCTCATCCATAACATAAGATTTGTCTTCTTTATAAGTAACACCAAACCATTTAGCACTACTATGGAGAATATGTACTGATTTTCTATCAGTTTGTATCAAATTATTTACTACGGAAGGTATTAAATATTCACTTTTTGATGCACCGCCCTCTTCTTTTAAAAACTGAATAAACATAGACTCTAAATAACCAAATAAATCAGGAGTAAACCCCCAAACATTCATAGATACTGGCTCTTTACCATTTAAGTGAATGTTTCGATCTGATGTCATGCCCTTTTCTGACATTATTAATCCACCAGTTTCGATAACTGTATCTAATTTATTTCCTTTTAAGGTACAGAGGCCACGGGTAACACTTCCAAAGTCAGAGAGAGTATTGTCTAATTGAAATGCAACCATAGAAAAATCACTCCCACCATTTTGATAGTAATCGGCCACAACCTTGAAGGACTCTAACCCATAAAAATCATCACCATTTATTGCAACAAATGGTTCTTGAATTATATCTTTGGCTGAAAGAATTGCATGTCCTGTCCCCCAAGGTTTTTTCCTTTCTTCAGGACAAGAAAAATCCGCTGGAAGATTTTCAAGCTCTTGAAAAGCGAATTCAACTTTAATCTTGCCTAGATATTTATCGGTAATTAAAGATTTAAATTCTTTATAAAATTCTTTTCTTATAACAAAAACAACCTTGCCAAAACCAGCTCGAATTGCGTCATAAACAGAATAATCAATAATAGTTTCTTGGTTTGGGCCTACAGAATCTAATTGCTTGAGGCCTCCATATCTTGAACCCATACCAGCAGCCATAATTAAAAGCGTAATATCACTCATTATACTTGTTCCCTCACTTAAATAAAATTTTTGTTCCTTCATCCTTCCTTATAATATAGGCTCTTCCGCCAACAGATTCTATTGCACTTGCAACTTTCTTAGGATTGTCCGGAGCATAAGCGAACATACATCCACCTCCACCTGATCCATTTATTTTGCCGCCGAATGCACCAGCCTGCTTTGAAGCATAGAGCATTGATTCAATTTTTTTTGTACTTACATTTAAATCATCTCTTAAAATCCTATGCTGTTGGTTTAATAATTCACCGAAATATATAGGGTCCACCTTTTCTTTGTTTAATTCTTTTAAACTCTNTTCTAATANATTTCTATTTTTCAAAGTAGCAAANANCAAGTTTTTTTCTNTTTTACTNAGANAAGANACATCTANATCATCTTTACANGTGTGNAAATCAAACTGAGATGTAACAGATTTAATTTTTTCAAAAATNTTTATTCTTAAGNTTTTACNTCGATCTAGAATATCTANGGTGTTTTTCAGCTCCCCTGAATCACCCAANACAAAACTACCTAATTCAGAATCAATTTTTTCAACNGATACATTTGGCTCTGATTTTATTAGCAACATTCCTCCGCAAGAAGTGATATACTGGTCCATCATTCCACCTGGCTCTCTAAACTCTACGCATTCAGTTTGATAAGCTAATTNNCCTATTTTTTTNAAAGACCATTTAGGTTTATTATCAGCCAACTGAGCTAAAAAATTAATCCAACTTACAACGATAGCTGANGAACTACTTGTTCCAGCTTGAATTGGGATATTACTTNTAATCTCACATTCAAAACCNTTCTCAAATGAAAGGCCCATATTCATACAAGTTTTTATTCCGCTTTTAAAATAATCTCTNCTATGAGTATAATCTAATTCATCAAGAGAGAATATTTCTTTCTTACCTAAATCTGGCTTATNTATAATTATCTTTCTATCTTNTCTCTTTTCTCCAATGATGTTTACCCGCAGAGATATCGCCATTGCTATTACTGGAAGCCCCAGATAGTCCTGATGCTCACCGAAAAGACAAATTCTACCTGGAGTACTTATTTCCAAATTTTATAAATNCCAAAAAAAGCAAGCACTGAAANAGAAAAAAGAAAAAAGCCGATCTCCATATTACCATAGATNANTTGCCCAGTACTTAATAAAAATCCATAAACTGCAGTACAACCNAAAAACATAGATAAGANCCCTTTTGGAACAATCCAGGGTTCTGCATTCATTTTAGAAGAGTATNGTTTCCAACCAGGTCCTCCAGGGTTCACTTTATCAACAAAGTTTTGCAGTGTTTCTTGATCATNTGNAGGTGTAAGAAAGGTAGCNACCAACCATATAGAGGTTGTTAATACAGCACCAATAATTATTTTGCTCCAGTCAGCAACCTGTAATTCTCCAAAATTAAGATAGAAAGCAATAAGCAACGAGCTAATCATAGCAANAATCTCTGTATAGGCATTTATTCTCCACCAAAACCATCTAAGTATATATATAAGGCCAGTTCCAGCGCCAATCATTAAAAGCAGATTAAAAGCTTGTCCAGCACTTGTTANNAATAGACCTAATCCAGCACCTAGAATAATGGTAAATACCGTACTAATTCTTGCAACTGCNACNAGCTCTTTATTTGAGGCTTCCGGTCGCAAAAAGCGATGATAAAANTCATTAACAATATAACTAGCTCCNAGATTNAACTGAGTAGACATTGTACTCATAAAAGCTGCAATTAAAGAAGCGGANACTAATCCAAGTAAACCTGAAGGCAAAAGNGTAAGCATCGCTGGATATGCAATATCATGNCCTAATTTATCTTTTGAAAGATCAGGAAAAGTATTTTGCAAATCAGANAAATCTGGAAAAATGATCAAAGATGAAAGTGCAATCAATATCCATGGCCATGGCCTAATTGCATAATGAGCGATNTTAAAAAAAAAGGTTGCTCCAACAGCATCCAACTCACTTTTTGCTGAAAACATACGCTGAGCGATATATCCTCCCCCTCCTGGTTCAGAGCCAGGATAATAACTAGCCCACCACTGCACTGCAAGGGGAACCAATAATATTGGTATCCAAGAATCTGGNTTGGAAAAATCTGGAAGTAATGATAATTGACTTACCACGTTCTCATGAGAAATAAGNTTTGATAATCCACCTATTTCAGGAAGAGAAAGAATGTAAATTGTTGCCCAGATTGATCCGACCATAGCAAAAATAAATTGAATAAAATCCGTCACAATNACTGCTTTTAAACCACCTAAAACNGAATAAATTAAAGTGATAGAGCATGCAATTNNTAGAGTTAACCAGCCAGGTATTCCTAAAACTATTTCCCCAAATTTGACTGCTGCAAGACTAACAGCGCCCATAACCAANACATTAAAAACAAGCCCNAAATATAAAGCACGAAANCCTCTTAAAAAGGCGGCCGCTTTCCCGCTATATCGAAGTTCATAAAATTCAATATCTGTAAGTACATTTGATCTATGCCATAGTTTCGCATAAATAAAAACAGTAAGCATCCCTGTCAACAAAAAAGCCCACCACCCCCAATTACCTGAAACCCCATTCTGTCTGACTAAATCAGTAACAAGATTAGGTGTATCTGTTGAAAATGTGGTAGCAACCATACTCACACCTAAAAGCCACCATGGCATATCTTTCCCTGCTAAGAAAAAAGATTCTGTATCCTTACCTGCTCTTTTTGAAGCCCATATACCAATCCCTAGAGATAGCATAAAAAAGATGGCAATAATACCCCAATCTAAAGTTGTTAACATCATCTACATGTAATTATCTAAACCAAAAATTGGATCATTTGTTTTCCACTTCCCTCGGGTAAAATCTGGAATTTTTACTGCAGCACTCCCAAGACAAATTGATTTTTCACTTAATGGAGAGATAACACTCATACTAACTGCGTCATAAACATCAATTACTGGTTTTGCTCCTTTTAGCGATTCAATGAACGCTCTCAAAATAAAAAAATCCATTCCTCCATGTCCAGATCCAGCAGCTTGATCTTCAAATTTTTTCCATAGTGGGTGATCATATTTCTCTAAATATTTTTCTTCGCTTTCCCAACGATGCTCTTCTTCGCTTACACCTTGTATATATATAGATCTTGCATCTTTCTGCCATATACCTTTCGTACCTTGAACTCTAAAATTTAAAGAATAAGGTCTTGGGTTATTTGTATCATGGCTTAACACTATACTCTGGCCATTCACACATTTGATTACTGTAGTAACTATATCGCCACATTTAAATTTGATATCTGCATTCGGATGATCTTCTCCGCCTTTTTGAACGATATAGTTATGTAAACCTCTGCTTTGAGTAGCCGTGGAAGTTAAATGGAGCATCCTATTTCCACGATTTAAATTTAACATAGGACTTACAGGTCCTAGGCCATGTGTTGGGTAAAGATCTCCATTGCGATCTACAGAATGCTGTGTCCTCCACTTAGCTTCTGAATATCCTTTTTCTCCAAACTCTACTCCTCCTCCATATGGATTGACACCATCATTAAATTTCACATGCCTTAAATCATGTTGATATCCTCCTTGACAATGAAGCAACTCACCAAACATATTTTGACGAACCATATTTACTATTGCCATTACATCGCGACGATAACATACATTCTCCATAATCATACATAATTTTCCTGTTTTTTCAGAAGTATTCACTAGGTCCCAGCATTCTTCTACTGTGAGGGCAGCTGGAACTTCTGTGCCAACATGTATCCCCGACTTCATAGCCGCAACAGCCATTGGATGATGCCACTCCCATGGTGTCGCAATATAAACACCATCTAGCTCTTCATTATGTAACAAGTTTAAAAAATCTTCTTCTCCATTTTTATATACATGAGGAACTGGCTTGCCGCCATCTTTTAAAATTTTTAATGCATTATCTATCATCTCATTGTCTATGTCACATATGGCTGGTATTTCAACCTCTTGGTATTTTGAGGCCAGCCATAACATCCACTGACCTCTAAGTCCTGTTCCAATAAATCCTATTTTTACTTTCTTTTTAGATCCTGAAGAAAATAAAGTTTGCGGTAGTATCGCTGCTGCCCCTCCTGCAGCCGCAGCAGTTTTTATAAAAGTTCTTCGATTTATCTTATTACTCATAATACACTCTCTTAGATTTAATTATTTTTATGAAATAATATATATGAAGGTATCTCTTGCCATTCAAATCCTGGACCTTTCCAATTAACCTCTAAAGATTCTTGTTCGCCTCTCTCAAAATATTCGACTACAATTTTGTACATTTCTTTATCTAAATAAACAGAACCTGATTTTGAAATCTTACTATGAAGACCATCATTATCAACAACTAATTCATCATTAATCAATAATCTAGATCCATCATCAGAGGCGGTTTCAAAATGATACGTCCCTTTCATATTAATTGCAATATACCCCGTAAAAGTGTGACCAAAATTGTCTTTTTTATCTAAATCAATACTGAAATTATCAAAAACACCCTGATCTATGGATTCCTCTTTTATCATTTGCTGACAATTTTCCCACTCTCCAACAAAGGTCAAACGATGAATTCCATTCTCTTTTTTTAAAATATTAACTGGCAAACTAACCACTTTACTTTGTAAATAATTTTTCCTTGTTGAAAAAACATTTAACATCCCAGCATCAATTACTCTAAAAGGATTTTCATATTTTTTAAAAACGTCAGTGTTAGTTTTTAAATCTCTAACTTTATACATGTGCATAGTTTTCAAGTCATCTGAGCCAATACTTATTTCTGCAAAGTTTTCTTTTACATTAATTGAAACATCAGGCGCATCAAGATATGGTCGTACTGGTATTTGTAAAACATATACGGGCGAATATCGAAGGCTTCTTCTAAAAGACCTTGATACTGAAATAACCAAATCTTTATTCTTATTTTTCCACCTTAAAGAATTGTTTGATCCAAAACACTCTATACGGTTTTTTCCTACGGCATTTACATTTTTAATTACCAACTTATTTTTTGGAACTTGATCAATAAAAGCAAATAATGTTTTTCTATCTTTTGCTAGAGTGAAAGTGATGTTGTCTGAACTAAAAATTCTATTGGGAATAGTTTCATAGATTGCTTCACCATTTATTTTCAGCCATTCTCCTATTTCTAGCAAACGATCTGACATAATATTAGGTATCGATCCATCTGCCTTGGGACCAATATTTAAAAGCAAATTCCCACCTCTACTTACAACATCTACTAAGAGCTTTATTAATTCCTCAGAAGTATTGTAATCTTCTTCTTTCTCATTTCTATTATAGCCAAATGATTTTCCAATACCTCGACATTCCTCCCAACCTCTTTCTAAAAATTCTTCATTCATTGCATCTGAATTAGGATCATATTCTGTTGAAAAATATCCTCCGTGTTTGAACCTTGTTTCCCCACCCCACCGATCATTCACAACTACATCTTTAGGTGCATCAGAATCATTATAGAGCCAGGCTAAAAACTCCTCACTTCTCCATTCTAGGCTGCTTCTATCCCACTCGCCATCTGAAAAAATTATATCTGGCTTATATCTTTGCACCGCATCCTTAAACTGAGGTAACATATAATTGTTTACATAAGCTGTGACATCATTTGGATAATCAGGGTGCTGCCACTCATATAAAGAATAATAAAACCCAGATCTTAGCCCCTTGTCCTTAACCGCTTTATTTAAATCACCAAGTAAGTCTCTTTTCGCAGGAGTATCAAAAGAATTGTATCCATTGCTATGCTCGCTAGGCCATAAGCAAAAGCCATCATGATGTTTTGATGTAAGAACAACATATTTAGCTCCAGACATTTGAAATAGCTTAGCCCATTTACTTGGATCATATTTTTTTGGATTGAATAACTTAGCAAAATCTCTATAAAGAAAATCTTTGCCATAATTTTCGTTATGATATTTAATTCGGTTGGTATCTCCGTTCAGTAGCCCATTAAGATACCACTCAGCATAACTTCCTATAGGACTCCAAGCAGGTACAGAATAAAGACCCCAGTGAATGAAAATTCCAAACTTTGAATCTTTAAACCATTGAGGTGTAGGTCGACTATCTAAATCACTCCATTTTGGTTCATACTGTTGAGCATTCAACACAACCATATGCAGCAATGATGCGAAGAAAACTGTTTTCATAACTATTGGAAATTTTGAGGAATTTATTATTTTATTTCCCAGTATACATTCTTTAGTATTCTAAATAAGACCCTGGAACCACAAAAGGATCCAAACCTATGGAGAGCCCTGCGAATTCAGGAATATTCCCTTTTGTAATAGATACAAGGTTACTCTGCAAATCAGCTGCGTATTTTGAAACTACAGACCCTATAATATCCGTATCTCCATCTAAAGAAAAAGATGAACTGTAATTTAATATTGCACCATAGACATCCGAACCATCTAAAGCTAAGCTACTGCCTTTTGATACTATAAGACCATATATGTTCGAGTTACTGTAAGAAGCATTTCCTTTTGAATAGCAAATAACTGGAGTGTTTATATCCGTTCCAACTTGAGAATCTGTAATCGTTATGCTCCCGCTAGAAATAATAAAAATATTCCCATTGATAGCACTGCTAGAACTAATCGTAATATTTCCATCAGCAACAATATATCCAGGACCATTAAAAGTAGAACCCGATATAGTTAGGCTATTATTTACTAAAAGTTGATTATTGGAAAAAGAACTTAGGTTTACCGTTTCATTTAAATATGATGAGTTACTCATTTTAGATAAATCTGGGCCAGAAACCCATGAAGGACTATTTATTATGGATCCATCATTGTTAGACTGAGTCTGAGTATCGTTCGCTATAGAACCTGAGTTCTCTTGAAAATTAAAATAAGATGTTAATCCATTTTCATCTCCATTGAGGACCGTATCTTTTTTACTAGCAATTTGAGCTTGTGTTCTTGTTATGTTCCACAATCTCACCTCATCAATCTTACCATCAAAATATTTTGCAGAATTATAATCTCCGCTATGAAACTTTGTATCTCGATTCCTTGCAACAGATACATCTCCACCATGATTCCAAAGTTTAGACCCATCTCCAGAACCAAATTCCACACCGTTCAAATATCCTTTGAAGGCATTGCTGGTAACAGAACTACCTCCATCCAGAGTAAGCGCTACATGGTACCACGTATTATTTTCAATTGAACTAGTAGATAGAAACGTTCCCGGATTCCAATTGCTTTCATTACTTGGCTCGTTCCATCCACCAACATATAAAGATCCTCCATAAATGTATATATTTAATCCTCGAACTGCACCTCCTTGTTCGTAAATAGTTTGTTTCCTGGATGTAATATCTTTATTGTCAACGCTAAACCATGCTTCAATTGTCTTCTGAGAATGATTATTACTCCCAGTATTTATATCATTGGAATTTGAAATTTGTATATATTGATTACTGCCATCAAAATTAAGTGAATAGTTGGTGTACACACCTGGGGATTGCGCAGCACTTGTTAATAAGTTTTCATAAAGTGTAGAATCAATATATGGAAAGCTTGGAAAAGATGAAATTTGAGTTCCTCCTGATCCGGAGCTAATATACGTAATACCGCTACTGGTACCACTTCCTGACCCAACACTTCCATTAAAAAACATATCTCCACTTATGGTACCATTTGAATTGCTGAATGTATGGTTTGAAGAATTATTTCCGTAAAAAGAGAAACAAAATGCCTCAGGAAGGGAAGATATAATATATCGAATGTTTCTTTTTACATCATCTATAGTAGCAGATGACATCATAGTCAGGTATTGAGTATAAGGTAAAGCTTGAGTTAACTCATTGTTATCCGAATCGAAAGATACAACGTAGACTCCATTATTTAAATTTCCTGATATATTATTGATATTAACGCCATCATTATTCCTTGAGGACTTATAGATATACATGCCATGTTCAGCACCTGTTAAAGCAAGATTTCGAGCCTTTATATCAAGAACATGATATGCACCATTACGTGTTTCAGTAATAGAAAAACGTGCAAGATAGAAAGCAAAAATACTAAGAATAATGAAGATTCCCATTGTAGAAGCCATTAAAATCATTCCTGATTCATTATTTTGTCTTTTTTTTTGAGTTTCCATGTTCAATGGTAACTCATTTTTTTACCAAATCTAAAATTGATTGGATAAACATAAGAAGACAATGAAAACGTATCAGAACCTTTTTGAAAAGTAAATTTTATTTTTGTTAGATGTATGGATTCTGCATCTGATAGAGATAGGAGAGCTGAACTGGAAGGTGTCACATCACTAAATACATTATTATAAAAATAGAAATTGTTTGAAGAAACAGAATTGGATAAGTCGCTGTAAATACTCCCATCAAGACTAAGTTCAAATTCATTCGAAATAATTCTAAATTGTCTAGAAATATTATTTGCGTTTTTTAAATTAAAAATTTGTTGTCCGGATTGATCAAAGTCTTCAGAACTTTTCTGCCCTTGGGTTTCCCTCATAAGCCTCCAAAATGCTGAGCGAGATTCACTAACAAAACCCTGCCTATTTGTTTCGTCTACATAAATATCAGCTCCTTGATATAAGAGACTGGCAGCCATAGATCCAATAATCCCAGTGATAAAAATTACAATGACAATTTCAATCATCGTAAATGCTTTTGAATCTGAAATTTTCATTTTATAGCCCTGAACTAATAATCATCATGTCCGAAATCGCTGGCTGTGTACTGTGGACAACTGTTACAATAGCGCACTTGAAATCCGTTTGCACTACAGGATTAGGATCCATATTAAAAGTCCCGCTTTCTAAAGATACATACTTTACTTCCACAGAATAGCTGTAGCCAGGGTAATCGGTTATGGAGGAAACACTGTATCCGTGAAAATCATCTATATCATCAAAGTCTTCCACTACAGATTCACCTGAGTCTTTTCCTATATTTGATGACCAAGGTGAAGAAATGTTTTCATCATATTTTCTTGCTCTAATTTCATTTTGAATGCTATTGAGAATTACTCCTTGTATCGTTCTGATTTCTGAATTTACTCTAACTCTTTTTCCCGTATTCAATGCTTTTAAAAATATCATAAAAGATAATGTTAACAAGAGTAAGACAACTACTACCTCTACCAAAGTAAATCCTGTTTTACTTTTAAAATACCCTTTCATTAGTTCACATTCCATTTTCCAGTAATTGGTTCTATGGTGATAGTCTTTGTATTTAGCTCTATAGTTCCTCCCGAAATTGGATCTCCTAAAGGTTGAAACTGAAGATTAGATGAACCACTGAAATTTACATTTTTTATGTCCACATTCCTTAAGTAGGAGTTATCTAACGAAATAATTCCATCTTTATCGCTATTAGGAAAGGTTTTGATTATTCCGGACTCATCATGAATCCCATAACTCTCTTGGTCTTCATCAAACATGATAATGATAGTTTCATTGCGTGCAAATGCCATGGAGCGAGCAAGATCTATATCATTTGTGATTTGATCAATAGCAATCTGCTCTTTAATTGTTGTAAGCCCAGTATCCGTTCTAGTGAGAGCCATAGTTGTAAATATACCAATAAGAACAATTACAACAATTAATTCTATCAAAGAAAATCCTGATGAGTAGACATACTTTTTAAGGTGTAATATCTTTTGCATGGTCAAAATAAGTTTTCAACCAGAAGAATACGGTTTTAAATATTATAAGTAAAGGATTTTCCGTACGATGGACTATCTATATCAATATCTTCAATTTTTATGTAGTACCGAATTTCGCCCGTTATTTCAACCGTATCTTTCCAAGTGGTGTATTTAAAAGGATAACTATTGGCATTCTTAGGAACGGCTCCTCTAGAAAACAAGTTACTTGGCGAGGTCAAGGATATTGACGAATCAATAACAGTTTCTGCCCACTCATCATCCATCAAGTTATTTTCGTTCTTTGGTGATGGAGGGAAATGTGCTACATAACCTTCTCTCTGCATTGATCTGTAGAAATAATGAAAAAATGCTTCTCTAATTGTATGCATGTTTGCAATATTTCTTTCCCCTTGAGTTTCTTCTGAAACATTTGTGAACTTGGGTGCCGCAAGACTCAATAAAGTTCCCATCAATGCTACGGTAACCACAAGTTCAGTCATGGTGAAACCGTTTTTATTTAACCTTTTATTCATTATCAGTCTTAATATTTTGAATTATCCTGTAAGAATTTAAAAAGGCTCTGATTTGCATCAGAGCCTTTTTTATTTTTAACCTATTAAGATTTAAAACTTAGTCTCCTGCTCCAGTTTCTCTTTCTCCTAGAGTACCTGTAGTCTGGTCACCGTTGAGATTGTCACCTGTTACAGCATAGTCCCAATGATGAACCGTTCCATCATTTCTCATGTGAGTGATATTGCTAGATGTAGTATTGAAAGTCCATTCTCCATCTGTATCTGCATCATCTGAATCAGTCGCATCATAACCTGCAGGGGTAGTTGCTAATGCAGTCCATGGATTTGCTGGCCAACTTCTATTACCAGTTGCCATTAGCTGTTCTGTTGCGTACTGCTCCAAACCTGCAGTGATTGCTGATACTACAGCATCTTCAGCAGCTTTCTCAGCTTCAGTGACCGAGGTCATGTATCTAGGTATTGCTACTGCAGCTAAAATACCGAGAATGATTGTGACCATTATTAATTCTATGAGTGTGAAACCTTTGTTACTCTTCATAATTTACTCCTTTACTTTATTTTGTTTTCCTTTGGTTGTGGTTTTAATGTGCTTGTTTTGTAATTATTTAGTTATTTTTATGGTTGCAATTTTTTGTGAAATGCTGCTGGACTTTCTAAGTCAGCTACAAAAATGATCGGAGGCGCAGATTGAGATCCACTTCCACTTCCACCAATGACAGTATATATATAGTGACCATCCTGGAAAGGACTCTTAATCGCATCTCCACCAAACAACTCTAAAAATTCTTCTGATCCTCTGCCAACTGTCAATGTGTAACCGGATTGTCCAGGATAAATATCACCTTCAGGATCCTCCGCAGGATCTAATTGAGCGCTACCATCTAAATCAGTATCTGGGTTTGAACTACCGAAAACAGAAGACCATTTAGAAGCTACTGGAGATGCATAATTGTTAAAGGCTGCATCTTCATTAGTTAAATCAGCTGCTAATTCTGCTTCAATATCACTTGATACATATCCACCACCTTCTGGAACATTTTGATCAAACTTTGACTGACCTGGAAATCTTCCACGCCCAGCCTCAGTTACCTCAGTATTGTAGAAGTTGTTAGCGGCTTTGAGAATTTTATCAATATCAGCAAGGGTCTTTTTCTCTTTTGCTCCCTCACCTACTCCTGAAAATTTTGGAGCGGCTGTAGTTGCAAGAGTTGCCATCATCGCGGTAGTAACAGCGAATTCAGCAAGGGACTGACCATTTACTCTTTTTAATTTTTTCATTATCTTTTTCATATTATTGTCCTCATAAGATATTTCATAATATTAATACAATTTTTGTGCCAAAGAAGCATTATATTGAAATGTTTCTTTTAAATTATTCGATACTCTATTATATCCCCTCAATAAATTTTCGAAATTGACGGAAGTTTTACTCCATTTTTCACTTACTATAATTAAGAAGTAAGTGTATATAATTGTTATAAGTTTGTAATACTTTGTTACATTGTAAATTTTTGCTACAGTACATTATGGCCTCAAAATAATGTGTATTTGACTTGGATTTTCAAGATCCGCAATAAAGAGTGTTGGTGCTACAGACTTGGATCCTACTCCGTAACCAGGTAACACTTGATAAATATAATGTCCATCTTGAAATGGGCTATTTAAAACCTCATCTCCAAATAAAGATTGCCACAAAACTCCAACATCATTGAAACTTTCATTTAAAGATATATCTTCCGCATTAGGACCATTATAGGTTTCTAATCCAAAGACAGATACCCAGTCAGATCCATCAGGACTGTCAAACCTTCTAAAGGATGGGGGGTTGAAAACTTGAGATTCGTCTTTGATGCCTAGCAGGTCCTCATTTAGTTCTTCTAAAGTTTGATGACCACCCACCTTTTGATTGTATTTTGTTTGCCCAGGAAACCTTCCTCGACCCTCTTTAACTGCCATGTCTTGATAGAAATTTAAAGCTTGTTTAGCAATTTTTTGAATTTCTGAATGGCTTTTTCTAAATTTTCCACTTTCTGATATCGTGGAGAATTTAGGAGCAGCAGTAGCAGCCAACACAGCCATCAAAGCAGTAACCACGGCGAACTCCATTAGAGACGCTCCAGAATTATTGCTAAAAAAATTTTTAATTTTGGAAACTTTTTTCATATACACTAACATAATGCAAAATGTATGCCAAATTTTAAGAAGCATTAATAAACAACTCCAGAACCTGTTTGTAACATTTTACTACAATCCTTTACTGTAACATTTTGTTTCATATAAAGCAAAAAGCCCCTTACTGGGGCTCTTTACTTTCCAAACAGGTTTCTTTACCTGCTGTGATTTTTACCTTGGGATATTTTAGGGCATCATTAAGTTATGAAAGTCTACTGCACTTTCAATGTCAGCCACATAAATAGTTGGTGGATACACATCATTACCTGTACCTCCACCAGCAACTACAGTATAGACATAACGTCCATCCTGAAATTTGCTTTCTAAAACTTCATCACCAAACAAAGAGTCAAATTCATTATCTGTACTAGCATCTTGTACACCAGATACGGATGATGGTAATGCATTATCTCCAGCAGCAAATACTAACTGCCATACGTTAGAATGTGTCTCGTCAAAACGATCCCAACCTGCAGTTCTATCCGCTTGAGTTTCTGCACCTGGACGTAAGTCTGATACAATCGCAGTAGTATGAGCATCTGAAGCAGCTATATCAGTAGCTAAATCATATGTACCATTTGCACCTTGATT
The DNA here is from genome assembly GCA_002691285.1 of Fidelibacterota bacterium. Classification (GTDB taxonomy): domain Bacteria; phylum Fidelibacterota; class Marinisomatia; order Marinisomatales; family UBA1611. Next base: position 22,961 of record NZHK01000097.1, read on the forward strand.
CGAATAGTTAGGGTTACCGTTTGGTCCACCAACAGCAACGTTGAATTTGGTTTGGTTTGGAAAACGACCACGTCCTTCTAAATCAGCAATATCCTGATAGAATGAACCAGCCTGTTTTACAATTTTGTCAATCTCATTACGAGATTTTTCACCCTTAGCGCCTTCAGACATCTCACTTAATTTTGGAGCTGCTGTAGCGGCTAAAGTAGCCATTAAAGCTGTAGTGGTAGCAAATTCAGCAAGTGAATTACCTTTTACGCTCTTTACAGTTTTGGCTATTGTTTTCAATATATGTTTCATTTGTTATCTCCTTTTGAAGTTAGTTTGAAACAAATTTTTAAACCACAATCTAATTATACAATTACTGTGCCAATCATTTCATTCTACTGTAATATTTACTACTCCCTCCTCTGAAAAACAGAAAAATATGTAAGGAGAATATCATTTTGTTACAGATGTCTACTGTAACATTTTGTTTCATATAAAGCAAAAAGCCCCTTACTGGGGCTCTTTCAAATAACAACTTAAATTTAGTTGCA
>NZHK01000027.1 GCA_002691285.1 Fidelibacterota bacterium
CGTAAATCGATTAGATTTCATTAACAATAACATCGGTTTTGCTTGTGGAGAAACAATTTATAAATATACGAATAACCTTGGTACTTTTGTCAAAAATGAGTTGGCAAAGTTTCCTGAAACCCCTGTTATTAATTACCCAAACCCTTTTAATCCCTCTACAACTATATCAGTTTATGTTCCTGAAACGGGAATTTTAAAGGTTTCAATCATAGATTTACTTGGTAAAGAAATTATAACGTTGCACAATGGATGGGTGAATGAAGGAGAATCCTCTAGAAAAATAGTTTGGAATGGATTGGATAATAATAAATCTCAGGTCCCTGGGGGAGTTTATTTTTGTGTAATTCAAAACGGGAATTCAATAGTTAATCATAAAATGCTGATGCTTAAATAGATTCTAATGAATTTCACACTTAGAAAAAATATCTTCAATCGTTTCACGTTTTCTAATTAATTGTAATTTTTGACCATCTATTAAAATTTCTGCTGCTTTAGGCCTTGTGCAAAATTGATGGGACATGGAAAATCCATATGCTCCTGCATCCATTACTGCAATTAAATCACCTTCCTGTATGGATGGGAAGGGTCTTTCGACAGCTAATCTATCAGTATTTTCACAAATTCTTCCTGTAAAATCAACAATTTCAGAGTTAGGAGCTTCAAGATCACCAATTTTATACACTCGATGGTAAGCGTTGTAAAGAGCGGGGCGCATCAATGTTTCCATCCCCGCATCGAGGCCTACAAAATTTTTATAGCTTTTTTTGATACCTGTTACAGATGCCAACAAAACGCCGGCGTTTCCCACAACTGATTTACCAGGTTCAATCCATAATTCTGGAATATCTTTATTTTTAAAAAAAGAATGAAACGTATCGCTAACACTTTTAAAAACTTTATCAAAGTCTAAAGGAGTTTGTTTATCATCATAAGGTATTCCAAATCCACCACCCATGCTTACATGATTAAACTTTATATCTACGCTTTTCATTATAGCATCAATGTTTTTAATAATTTCTTCCATTAGCTTAGGGAAATAATTAGGGTCTAAAACTCCTGAGCCCGTCATACACTGAATACCAAATTCTTTAACGCCGTTTTCCTTGGCTAATTTATATGCATCAATAATTTTGTGTTTTGGAACACCAAATTTCGAATTTTTTCCACCAGTAACAACTTGAGAGAAAGCTCCTTTACCAAAACCAGGATTTAATCGAAAAGAAATTTCTGTAGGTATCCCAATTTTTTTCAAACGGTGAAATGAGTTGATGTCATCTAAATTGATATGTACATTTTTTTTATAGGCATATTCTAAATCTTCAATTGATTCATAATTTCCTGTGAAAATACAATTGTTTGGGTGGATGCCCCCTAAGTCAGCAGCGTAAATTTCTCCTGGACTAGAGCAATCTGCTCCCAAATGAGGTATTTCTGACTTTAAAACTTTGATGATGTGTGGATTGCTATTTGCTTTTATTGTATAACAAATTTGATATTTCTTAAAATTAGCTTTGAGAGCATTATTTATCGCAGATATATTTCTAATTAACTGCCTTTTAGAGTAAACATATGTTGGAGATCCAAAACTTTGAAATACTTGGGTAAAAAGTTTTTTATTTTTGATAACATTAATTAACGGATGATACACTTTGCAGCTTTTAAAATTCATGCTCTAAATAGTAATATTAATTCGATCATTATTATTTAAATTATCCCTATTAAATAAATAAAAAAATAGTGTATAAAAGTTTCCTACTTTTTCTTTTTTCTTTCTCTTCTTCATTTTCTGAAAATAATTTATACTCTTGGATAGAAACTATTCCAAAGCCTTGGGAATTATCACATAAAAATATAGACACCCATTTAACGGGCTTTCATAAAAAATTTCCAAATTTTCATGATAGGCTTATAGCTTTAAATATCTGGAGAGTAGGTACACCATACGGAATCTTTTGCCTTGGGGAAGAAAGGGGAGTTGACAAAGACCCAATTATAAGAATCGATACATCTGACTGTACTGTGCATGTTCTAACCACTATAGCATTTGCAGAAAGTGAATCATTTAATGAAGCTCGTGATGCGATGATTCGTTTACATTATAAGCCAGATGAAGACGGTAAAATAGAGCCTACCTATAAATCAAGATGGCATTTTACATCTGATCGCATATTAAATCATTCCAAAACTCCTGATATTACATCAAGCATTTGTAATCCTACTGAACTTGAGACTGTTGAAATCGAATTAAATAAGAAGAAGAATGGGAAACAATTTTTAAATCTAAGTTGGACATCAAAAGAATTGATAAATTTCATCCCTGCAAAAAAAATAAATGAGCAAATTATGCAAAAACTTCCTAAGATATGTGGAGTAGCTTTTGTTAAAAAAAGCTACTTTAAAAATGGAATTGTTATTGCTCATGAGGGATATGTTATAAACAAAAAAAACCTAATTCATGCATCTTCAAAAGAAAAGATGACAGTGAACGTTGATTTTCTCACGTATTTATACGAAAAAAAAGAGGACCAATTTGATGGGGTTATGTTTTATGATATTAAGGAAAGGTAAGGAAAGTTTAATTTGTATTCATCGCGTGTAGAGGAACAATTTATCGGCAATAATGGTTTTGAAAGTCAAAATTCAAAAATTCCATATTTGATTGTAGATAGTTTTCCTGATTTAGGCTTACTAACTGCTCTAAGATTCTTTGAGTGGGTTTCTAATAATCCTGAAGGAGTTATTAGCCTTCCAACAGGAAAAACTCCTGAATATTTTATTAAATGGACTAGTTATCTTCTAAGTAATTGGAATAGTAGCAAGGTTAAGTCCATAAGAAAAAAATATAACCTTTCATCTAAAACCAAACCTGATTTTTCTAAGCTCCACTTCATCCAAATTGATGAGTTTTATCCCTTAAATCCAAACCAACACAACAGTTTTTATAATTATGTTAACAAATATTATTTAGCGAGTTTTGGAATTAAAAAGAGCAGAGCCCTTTTAATAAATACTGAGCAAATCCCTTTGGCAAGTAATATGCACTGGATGGAAGTATTTCCCCAAGGGATAGTTGATTTAACCTTAAGACATAGGGAAGCAAATTCAGATGAAGAGAAGTATCAACAAGAGTCTCTATATTTAATAGATCAATGGTGTAATATGTACGAGAAAAAAATCCAAGAACTTGGTGGAATAGGATTTTTTTTGGGAGGAATTGGTCCTGATGGGCATATTGCGTTTAACGTAAGAGGCTCTGATCATAATTCAACAACAAGACTAACACAGACTAATTTTGAAACTCAGGCAGCGGCTGCAGTTGACCTTGGTGGAATTGAAATAAGTAGAAATAGATTAGTGATAACTATTGGGTTAGGGACTATAACGTATAATAAAAACGCTACGACAATTATTATTGCTGCCGGCGAGGCAAAAGCTCCAATTGTTCAAAAGTCAATTGAATCTGAACAAAACATTATGTATCCTGCTTCTTCACTGCAAAAATTAGCTAACTCTAGATTTTACATAACTGAGGGGGCGGCGAAGAAATTAAAGGATGTCAAAAATAGTTACTGGAAGGAATCTCCTTGGGATATTCGAAAAAAACAGAAAGCGCTTCTCATATTATCAAAAGATAAACAAACTTTTGGTAAGAAATTGACTGTTGACGATTTTAAAAAAGAAAAACTTTTTAAAAGTTGCCAAAACCTAAATAAAAATACTATTTCANAAATTATAGANAGTATTGATAAAAAAGTTCAACGTGGCATTAAAAGTGAAAGNAATCAAATATATTATCATACCGGACCACACCACGATGATATCATGTTAGGTATGATGCCTCATATAATTCATTTAGTAAGAGAGCCAACCAATAAACATATTTTTACTAATATGACNTCGGGTTTCACTTCAGTNACAAATAGTTTTCTAATCNAAATTATTAAAAAAACGATAGATTTCATTCAGAGAGATAGAGTTAGGATGATTAATTATCCAGACTTTTTTTCAAATGGTTACAAACTTAAGCGGGATAAAGATGTATATCATTATTTAGANAGNATTGCAGATAATGATGTAAATGGACAACAAAGAGGCTTGTGTCATAGAGTANTAAGGTCATATGTTGAAATATTTAATGTTAAAAGCACAAAACAGCTNACGGCTAAGCTACNTTTAACTATTGNTGAGTTAGAAAAATGCTATGAAGGTGAAAAAAATTCTGTTTCAGTTCAAAAGTTAAAAGGGATGATTCGTGAATTTGAGGAAGAATTAGTGTGGGCTAACTATGGAGTTCGTGTTCGAGATGTACATCATCTTCGTCTAGGGTTTTATAAGGGTGATATGTTTACAGAGCAGCCACAAAAAACAAGAGATGTAAAACCGATCCTTGACCAATTAAAAAAAATTAAACCGACTGTAATNTCTCTTGCTCTAGATCCCGAAGGAAGTGGGCCCGATACTCATTACAAAGTACTCCAGTCAATCGCTGAAGCTGTAAGGATTTGGGGAGANACTACTGATCTTTCAGGGCTAAGGATTTGGGGATACAGAAATGTTTGGTATCGATTTGACATGGATGAAGCAGATTTAATTGTTCCAGTTACTCTAAATTCTATGGCGATTATGCATTCAACATTTATGAATTGTTATTTAAGCCAGAAGGAAGCTTCTTTCCCAAGCTATGATTATGATGGGCCATTTTCAAAATTATCTCAAAAAATATGGGTAGAGCAGCACCGGGATTTACAATTGGTGCTTGGAAGAGACTACTGGTATCGCAATCCTAATCCCCATTTGCGTGCAGTACATGGAGCNGTTTATTTAAAAGAAATGAATGTTGAAAGTTTTTTAAATATTTCTAGGCGACTTGAAGAATCAACAGAGGATTCAATTATCTTTAAANATTAATTGATATTTTCTCTAAGCTATCTCTTTTAGCTTGTGCCTTTTGTGCTTTTTTGGCTAAATGAAACATGTAAAAAACAGATTTTCTAATTTCTTCTTCATCACATAGATTGCAAAAACCTTTTGCAGGCATTGCACCGTGCTCTCCTTTATACCCTTCCCATACACTATTAAATAATTTATCAATTCCCTTNTCNGCAGCATTATCCCAATACTTTTTATTTTCAGCAANTACAGCACCATTNGTACCATATCTGTGGCAACGAAAACANGAGGTGGCCCAGATAGATTCTCCAACAATTAGTTCTTTTCTCGTCAACGATTTATATTCTTTTGATTCATATATATTTTCAGCATTTGGTTTTTTACTACANCCACTTAAATAAAGAGCCAAAAATAAACTTATAAATATTCCAAGTAATCTCAGCATAGAATATTATTAGATACCTGTTTTAAGAACATCATGAATATGTAGTAATCCATCGGGTTTTTTTAGATTTATATCAGAAAATACAAAAAGACTAGTTATAGAATGTTTTTGCATCAATTCTANTGCTGAAATAGCTAAAGTATCTGATGAAATCCATTTTGGATTTTTTGACATTAAATTATCTGCTGTTTGGTTAAAAATTTTATTTCCATTTTTTTCCAAAGCTCTTCGAACATCTCCATCCGTAATGATTCCAACCATTTCATCACTAGNGTTTAANACAGTTGTCATTCCAAAACCTTTTTCGGAAATAATTAATAATGCATCTTTAATTTTCATATTTGAAGGCACAAAGGGGATTCGATCTCTTTTGTGCATAATCTGATTAACTGTCAAAAGAAGACGCTTCCCAAGTATGCCTCCAGGGTGTAGTTTGGCAAAATCANTTTTATCAAATCCTCTCAACTCTAAAAGAGAAACTGCTAGAGCATCTCCCATTGCAAGCGTAGCAGTGGTGCTAGCAGTTGGCGCAAGGTCTAACGTACAAGCTTCTTTCTTCACAGATGTGTCAAGAAAATAGTCAGATTGTAGCGCGAGAGTGGAACCTTTTCTTCCAATCAAACCAATCACNTTGATATTCTTATCTTTTAACGCTGGTAAAATATGTATGAGCTCCATAGTCTCGCCGCTATTACTAATAATCAGTGCAATGTCTTTATCAGTAATCATTCCTAAATCACCATGGATAGCTTCTCCTGGATGTACAAATTGTGCAGGAGTACCAGTAGAAGCCATTGTAGATGCTATTTTTTGAGATATTAGGCCAGATTTACCCATACCTGATACAATAAGGCGTCCATTACAATTGAAGATAGCATTTACAGCTGTTTCAAAGTCTTCATTGATTCGTTTCTGAATTTGAGAAACAGCTTCTGCCTCAATTTNAATGACTNNTTTTGCAATAGTCTTAATATCAAGGGATTTCATTTATAAAATTTAATACTATTAATATGTAGTGGTATTTAGATTTTATTATGTGATTTAATAATAAAATGAGAATTATATTAATTTTTTTGATGTTTAAAATGTCATTATTTGGTTCATCCCTAAAAGTTGGTGAAAATGCACCTAATTTTATCTTGAATGATCAGGATGGAAAGCAACACCAATTATCAGACTATAAAGGGAAAAAACTTGTTATCTATTTTTTTCCAAAGGCATTCACTCCTGGATGAACTAAGCAAGCGTGCGGTCTGCGCGATAATTACTCTGACTTTACTCTAAACAATATATCTGTTTTAGGTGTAAGCTATGATTTAGAAAGTAAATTAGCAGAATTTAAAGAAAAGTATAATTTAGAGTTTGATTTGCTATCTGACTCAAAAAAAACAATGGGTGAGTTGTATGATGTAAATAGTTTTTATTTCTTTCCGCAACGTAAAACTTTTTTAATAAATGAAAATGGTGTTTTAGTGCATATAATTGATTCAGTAAATATTAACAGCCATGCTGATGATATTCTAGCGATTTTTAAAAAACTAAAAGGGGTTTAAATTGAAACTATCCATTGAATATTGTTCTGTTTGAAATTACTTACCTAAAGCTTCCAGTTTGGAGGCTGAGCTAAAAAAAAGTTTCCCTACCATAGAAATCTCTTTAATATCTTCAGGAGGAGGAGTGTTTGAAGTGGCGTTAGATGAAAAACTTATTTTTTCAAAAAAAGCATTAAATCGTTTTCCTGAAAAGGGTGAAATCTTAAATATAATCAACAACCAGTGATTTCTGATATATTTTGCAGATTAAGTATAATAGTAAGGAATATTTTATCAGCAGTAAAAATGCAGTTGATTTATCTATCCAAAATAATTTTTCTGGTAATGCGCCCACTTTTTACAATGCATCTCAGCCCAGAAATACACCATTAATTTCTAAAAATTTTATTGGAGATGTGAAGCAGGGTGGCAGCTGTAATGTCCCAGTAGTCTCATTAAATATTCATTGTACTGGAACTCATACGGAATGTGAAGGACACGTAAATAATTCTAATGTTTCAATAGTCGATATTTGTCCCGTAGGCTTTATTCCTGCTCTTTTGATAACAGTTGAACCCGAGCTTTCTAGTGAAACAGATGAGTCTTATCATGCTAGGTGGGATGGAGAGTCAGTGATAACTAAACAATCAATTCAAAAAAAAATAGATCAATCACATAGCGCTTTGATCATTAGAACAATTCCAAACGATAAATCTAAGATATCAAGAAATTATGATAAAATTAGAGCTCCATTTTTCACACATCAGGCGATTGATTATATCGCCTCCGAAGGTGTGGAACACTTGCTAGTGGATTTACCCTCCGTTGATAAAGCGGATGATGAAGGGAAATTGGGTAATCATAAAAGATTTTTTAAATATGGTAAAACTATTTCAGAGCTGCTTTTCATTAATGATAGCATAAGTGATGGTTTTGGCTTTTTNCAGATTCAAATTCCNAATTGGTCCNTAGATGCNGTGCCTAGTNGNCCTATATTTTANCANGTATAAATTTNATTTTTTTNGANTTAGATTNTTTTGTATATTTTANAAATTAATTGACTGAAAAAGGATCAAAATGAGCNAAAATATCAAAAGTGTGATTACCTGTGATCTNGATGGTAANATAGAAACTTANAGTGAAGGTGCNGCAAAAGTTTTTGGATATGANGAAGCAGAAGTCATTGGNAANATGAGNGTAAGTGACTTTAGTGATGGNCAAGTTGTNTTAGGNCATGTNATTGGNTGGNTAGATGAATCNGTTAAAAAAGGNAAATGGGAAGGTGAAACNGCNTTTATNCNTAAGGATGGAAGNGAATTCTCTGCTAGAATCAAAATAACTCCAACNAAAGATAAGNATGGTGAGCATATAGGNTANTGNGGTGTTACNACACCNTTNAAAGANAAAGTTCCTNNTGAAGTTCGNCCNAANATAGATCTNATGACAAAAATATTTACCTGGGTTGTTATNATGAGACTTCCATTTCTTTCTGCAACTATTATGCCAATTTTAGTTGGTGCAGCNGTTGCAAAGTTCATGGGATTTTCAGTTGANTGGGCTTGGCTTGGACTAACGATTTTAGGTGGCTCTTTATTGCATATTGGAACGAATACTTCAAATGATTATTTTGATCACTTAAGTGGAACAGACAATATTAATTATAATTATAGCAATAAAGGTTTGAATGGTGGTAGTAGAGGAATACAGATGGGTCTGATTACCCCAANAGGAGTGCGCAATTTAACAATTATTGTTTTTGCTCTTAGCGTNTTGGTTGGAATCCCTCTGATACAAAAAGCAGGTATGCAAGTACTTTGGTTAGGTTTAATTGGATTTCTGTCAGGTTTGTTTTACACCGCGCCTCCGTTTAGATTTTCTTCAAGAAAAGGGTTAGGTGAACTACTTATAGGGCTTAATTTTGGTCCGCTGATGGTAGCNGGAAGTACATTGNTTCAAACAGGGNAATTACTTCCTGAAGCCTTTTTAGCTGGTATTCCGCTTGGTTTCTTGATTGCAGCTGTTGTTTATATTAATGAATTCCCTGACCACGATAGTGACAAAGTCACAGGTAAAAACACCTTAATAGTGGTTTTTGGACCTGAAAAGGCAAGAATTGGTTATGTTGCATTAGTTTCGGGTGCATTNTTAAGCATCGTATTATTGGTTTTGAATGGCACTTTTCCATCTTTGATTTTGATTACGTTGTTAGCTTCTTACTTTGGGATNACATCTATTCAAACCCTTTATAAATATTATAATGATAGATTACTTGAGCCAGCTAACTGGGGTACAATTATCATGCATAGNGTTACAGGGTTATTACTCTTTGCTGGACTTTGGTTGGGTAATNCAATCGTGTAAAAAATAGTAAATTAATTGCAATTTGTTAAAGCCCCTCAAATAGAGGGGCTTTTTTATTTGCATATGATAATTTCTNTATATAACTTACTTACGAGTAACTTACGAGTATTTATTAAAAAAGGTTTATTATGAAATATGCAATAAAAAAACAAAGTAGAAAAAAAGTATCTCCAGTAGTACTGCGCGCTATAGCAAGAATTAATGATTATGAGAATAGAAGAGCAAATTATTCAAATNTTTGGAATCAAAAATCAACTAATTATTCATCACTTACCTCGTGAATAAAAANCTGTCACCAAAATTGAAAAAATTCTTGGATTTTGTAAATCGATTTACATTGGTTCACGGTCAATCTCCATCTTATGAAGAAATTATGGGAAATTTAGGATTTGGATCATTGGGGACAGTAAACTGGTATGTAAAGACTCTGGAGGATCAGGGTCATTTACACCGTGTAAAAGGTCCTAACGGTAAGCGGGCACTCACCGTCGCTCAAAAAGAGCTTCCCGCAACTACAACAGCCTGTTTACCGTTGTTAGGACTAATTGCTGCAGGCGANCCCATTGAAGCATTAGAGAATCCTGAAATGGTAGATGTACCACCTTCTCTANTGCATCCAAGTAATTATGTTCTTCAAGTAAAAGGTGATTCTATGATTGATGAGAACATTCATGATGGAGATTATATTGTTGCTAGGAAGGCAAAAACTGCTCGTTCCGGACAGATTGTTGTTGCGCTTGTAAATGGTGAAGCTACTTTAAAATGCTACGTTCCCAAGAAAAATAGAGTCGAGCTACATCCTAGGAATCCAAGCTTTCCAATTATAAAGATTGACTCTCAAGATGATTTCCATATAAATGGCGTTTTGCTCTATTCATTCCGAAACTATCTGAATTAAAAAGGTTAATATGATTGGCTCAGACGTTTTTCATTTACGTCTTAGTAATCTTGAGATTCAAGCTGAAAGAATATTGGACTCAAGTATTAAGGGTAGATCCTTAGCTGTTATTTCATCACATAATCCAGATGGAATCATTTTATCTTTATCTAAGGAAGCTTTGAGNGAAGGTTTAAAAAAAGGTATGAGGGTTTTGAAAGCCAGGAAAATGAGTGCCTCTACACTGCTATTACCTTACAATATTCACCTTTACAAAAGGTTGTATAAGTATATATATGAAAGTCTATCCAAATTTACGCCTATAGTTGAGCCATATAAGCTAGGACAATTTTTTTTAGATATGAGAGGGATGAATTCTATTTATGGTAATAATCAGGATGCGGGTTCATCGATAATCAAAGCCATTAGAGAGGAAACAAATATTTTTAGTGTAATTGGTATNAGTAGAAATAAATTAGTTAGTAAGATTATTACAGCCATTAACCCAGAGCCAATTTATAAAATTGAAGCTGGGGAAGAAGCTCAATTTTTAGCACCNTTGAATCCTTCATTTTTACCATCAGCACACATCAAATATGTAAATAGTATCATTCATTTTCTTATGATAAAAAAAATAAAGGATATTCAAAATATTGCAAATAACTATAAATATTTTCAAGCATTATTTGGCATTCATGCTACTAATTTAGAAAATGAATCAAGAGGAGCATATTCTTCTTCTGTTAAGCCAAGTACTCTATCTGATAATATGTTAGTTCAAAAAGTTTTATCAGTTGATAGCAATGATTCTAACATTCTTTATGCTACCCTTAGAGCATTGTCAGATGATTTAGCTCTTCAATTAAAAAAAAGAAAGCAGGTAGCAAATAAGGTAAGTTTAGGAATTCACTACTCCGATGGATATTCTGCAAATAGGATAGGATCTTTAAAGTTTAATGACAGCCAATATGTTTTTAATACTTGTGTTAAAATATTTNATAAATTGAACAAACGGNGAAATAGAGTTAGATCAATTCTANTGAATGCATCNNANTTTCAATCNTANCTNCAACANGAATATCTTTTTANNAGNAAAGAATCATCTGCTATAAAAATTTCTNAGGTTGTAGATGCTATAAGATCAAAGTANGGACTANAGAGTATTCAATATGCTAANATTCTAAGAGCTCAAAAAACNAATCAGTGTTTATCCATTTAAANACTCANTCTGTNTANTCAGCGATGCGTGGTTTACTTCCAGTGAANCANCTNATTCAATTATCAAAATCTAATGGCATGGAATCCATAGCGCTAACCGATGTCAACTGTTTATCAGGTTTTATAAATTTTGTTAAACATTGTAATTATATGGATGTAAGTCCGATTGCAGGTGTTAACCTTATTACAAAAAATGAGGATGTAATCATTTTAGTAGAAAATCAGATTGGCTATGAAAATCTTTGTCGAATTATATCGAAATCTTATGATNTGCAAGATCAAAGAATATCAGATATAATAGTNNCTCACTTTTCAGGACTTTTTATTTTAACAGAANANTATTCAATATTAAANCAGCTCAANTNAGTTGTNTCGNATACTCATCTCTTTGTTGAATTACGACCAGGAGGATCTGAGTCTGAAGCTAGAAAATTAGCNAAAAAACTTAAATTAGAAGTTGTAGCAACAGGNAATGTTTATTTTCATAATATGAATGATTATGAATCNTACTTAATCTTACANGCAATTAAAAAAAACACCAAAATAGATAACATAAAAAAAGAAAATGATAGATCTGCATTGAATTGGTTTAGAAATGAAGAAAGTATGGTAAGGTTATTTCCTAATAGTTTGGATGCAATTAATAATAGTTTTTATTTAGCAAATAGATGTAAAAAGGATTGGTCTTTTGTGAATACTATTTTTCCTGGTTTAGCATTAAAGGATACTTACAGGGCTAATGATTTATTAAAAAAAAAAGTTTATTTAGGAGCAAAAAAAAGATATTCCAATGTAAATCATAATATAAAATCTAGAATAGAATATGAATTCAATTTAATAACGCAAAAAGGATTTGCAACTTATTTTCTCATTGTAGCAGATATAGTGAGCCAAACTAAATCTACGATTGGAAGAGGATCAGGTGCGGCATCAATTATTAGTTATTGTTTATTTATTACCCAAGTTGACCCCATTAAATATGGATTGAAATTCGATCGCTTTATTCATCCGGAACGAAAAAAAATGCCCGACATTGATATAGATTTCCCATGGGACGAAAGAGATAGTATTCTAGAATACGTGTTTGCTAAGTATAGTAAAGGACGTACGGCAATGGTGGCAAATCAAGTTTTTATAAGGCCTAAATCTGCGGTAAGGGAGGTCGGGAAAGTATATGGGTTATCTAATGAAGAAATNAAAAGTCTTACTAGTAGAATACGTTGGTANAATAAAAAAAGNAATTTNCATCAGATGATGANNACNAATTCAAATTTTGNTAAAAATCANTTAGCAGATATGATTNCTAAAATTCTTAAAAAAAGTCNGANNATAACAGGNGTATTNCGGCATTTTTCAGTNCATCCNGGAGGAGTNATTATTGTTCCNGATGAAATTCAAAAATATGTNCCCATNTTACAAACTNCCAAAGGTNTGCAAATTGTTGAGTGGGATAAAGATCANGTNGAAGACTCTGGACTTTTGAAAATTGACNTTCTTGGCAATAGAAGTCTAGCAGTGGTTAGGGANACTTTAAAGCAAATAAATATTGANAAAAGANATNAAAGNAANTTTGATTATCATCAGATNCAGCCNGTNAATGATAAAAANACAGANGCNTTANTAAAANAAGGAAANACTATGGGNGTCTTNTATATAGAGAGTCCTTCNGTNCGNCAATTGCTTGCTAANTCNNNGTTAGTTGATTTTGATCATATTGTTATTTATTCATCTATTATAAGNCCTGCTGCTAATCGATACATTAATCTAATGCTATCAAGAATACATGGAGAAAAATGGAGTTTAATACATCCAGATTTAGANTTCTTAAATGAAACATATGGAATTATGGTNTATGAAGAACAGGTAGCGATGGCAATAATGAAAATGGCTGGNCTTGGATANNGCGATACAAAATTATTACAAAAAGCAGTTAGCAGAAATCATCCGTTAGAAATTTCANCNTGGAAAGATCGATTTATTAAAAAATCTTTATCCAAGGGTTATGAGATTAATNTCGTCAATACAGTTTGGAATATGATCAGCTCATTCATTGGATTNTCTTTTTGTAANCCCCATTCGGCTTCGTATGCAATGCTTGCAATGACATGTGCNTACCTTAAAACTCATTTCACTGCAAANTTTATTGCTTCTGTTATATCAAANCAGGGAGGTTATTATTCAAGTTATGCTTACATGAGTGAAGCAAAAAGATTTGGGATTAAAATTTTATATCCAGATATAAATGAAAGTTATTANGAATGGAGAGGGCATGATAANATGATACGNATGGGATTTATGTCTATAAAAAATTTACGAAAAACTGCGATTAGCTTAATTTTAAAAGAAAGAAAGAAAAGTTACTTTNNATCGNTAAAAGATTTTATNAATAGAGTTCAGATTAATCTTGCAGATGCAATGGCGATTACAAATGCTAGATGTTTTGAGAAACTATGCCCAGATTTACATCATCGGGAGATNGCTTATTTAGTGGCTGGTTTTTATACAGGAGGAGATAGGATACCTCTAAAAAGGGAGATNCATTTAGATCTTTATCCGTTTACTAAAGAAGAAATATATCAATTAGATTTGGACAGTTTTGGCTATCCGGTTTCTAGCCATCCGATTGCAAGATATAGAAAAAGACTAAATCAGAAAATNATTTTTGCAAAGGACATACAAAAATATCATAGAAAATCAGTCTATTTATTAGGCATTTATATAGCACGGAAAGAGTCGTTAACAAATAAATCAGAGCCTATGGANTTTTTAACATTAGAAGATGAGACAGATACGTACGAATGTATTTTATTTCCTGATGTTTTTAAACAGTTCAGTGATTTAGTCCANTGGGAAAGTTTATTCATCGTAAAAGGTAAAGTTGATAAATCCTTTGGATTTTATAATATTATCATTGAAAAAATGGCCAGTATAGAGCANTGGATTAATCAATTAGAAAATAGAAAAAATCAAATAAAATATGTGATATAACCNTTCAGGTTAGTTATTAATCTGAATTCTTTGTAAATCNTACGAATGATCATTGTATGGCTCAAAGGAATCATCATCACCTGGAATATTGACTAATAAATATANGTTTTCTTCATCTGAGTCTAAGGCTATACCACGAGAAGTTAAGTTTCCAGCAGAAAGATAATAATTTTTTTCTAGCTTTGTATTCTGAGAAAANTCAATGACAAATACGNCTACTTCATCAGCATCAGTTGGAGCAACAAAAACCCGTTCTCCATTTTGTGATATCGCTGTAGAAAGTCCAGGAGATTGAATTTGATATTTTCCAGCGAATGTCATATCATCACNGTGATATGAGTATAAGTGCTCAACTTTTACAGAATTATCTTCAGTGCTCAAGCAAATAAAAATAATGTTTTTCTGAGCATTATAAACAATATGATGAATATCACCTACAAATCCGTANGGGTCTGAAATATTTGGATCTTGATTAAGCCTTAACCCATCCCAATTATATTTTTTTAGCGATGAGGAGGTTGCTACATAAAGAATTTGACTTTCTCTATCCATAGCCAGTTCNCCATTGAGAACTGATTGTGTGGTCTCCTCCCCNGAAATGAGATTCAAAGTAATGCATGAAGGATCAGTTTTAGAAGAAATAATTAGAGTTGTATCATTGATAAATGCAAGGTCATTCATATTCATGAGGGAAACAGAAAATGAGTTAAGTATTGCCAAATCTTGGCTATTTAAAATAANAATAGATGATTCTCCTTCATGNGCAATTGCAATAAGGGATTCATCAGAGCTGATATCAAGTGCAATAGGGTGAGATCCAACAATAGTATGCTGTTCAACTAACAAAGAATTTTGAGTGNTAATCTTTAATAAAGAATTATTATTATAGTCAGATAGGTAAATTGCACTTTGANCGTCTGAGATAATCATATCGGAAAAGCTTTTTCCTAATTCTAGAATTTCAAAATCCGAAAATTGAAAAAATATATCAGGTTCATCGTTATNCTNATAAAGAGAGCAAGAAAAGAAAGTNAGTAAAATGATTAAGACTATATTCTTCATAGTTATGTTCCGAATCTGTAAAGTGAACCGAATTGGATAATAAATGGAGATACTAGTTGACTTTCATTTAGGTTTTGGTGCAAAGGCATCTGTAAAGTCATTTCAANATCTAAATTATCAGTTGCCTTTGTTCCTATTTTNCCAGTTAAAAAATAGCTTTCNCCACCTCTGTCTCTAGAAATTTTTCCATATTCATAATAGTCCCTGGTTGATAAAAGATGACTAACTTGTACACCACCATAAAGAAGATGGTTCTCAATATAATCTAGATTTATCAGAGTTTGAATTTCATTTCCNTATTTGTACCCATAAATATTTTCTCCAGTAGAAATTCTTGTGAAAATTCCACCCGACAAAACTAGTTTCTTTATATCTTGGCTTGAATAAATTGAAAGTATAGGATCGACTGTGCCTGTTCCCACCTGTAGGTTGTCACTGATGCGCTCACCAAATTCATCAGTCATATTTATTTTACCATTACTTAACTTGACACCAATTCCAAGAACTATTGGTATCTCATTAAAAAAGGTTCTTTGAATTCTTGCCTGTAATAAGACATCACCAAGTCCATACGATTCTCTAAAATATTTTCCGCCATTATATAATTTTGGGTTCTGTCCTCTGAACAAAACTTTTTGATTTAAAATATAACGAAAAGGGAAGAATGCGCTTAGGGTAAAATGGTCTGTTATTCCATATGAACTAATAATGGTTAGACTACTATTATTCGTTCGTTCTTTATTATAGTTTGGAATAAATCTATCTCCATATTTCGCACGATTTAGTTGTTCATGTTCGTATGAAATACCTAGAGAAAATTGACCACTTTGAGAATCATTATATTCAAGTAAACTTCCACCCGGAAGTAAAGGCCTCCTTCAGCTAATACCACCTTGCGCAAAAGCATTATTAAATTGAAATAAAAGAAAAAGATTTATTGTAAAAAAATAGATATTTCGCATTTGTGTTTTCATTCTAATTCCAAAATCAATGCAGTTTTAGGATTTAGAATAAGGTCTTTGGAAAGATTATATTTTTTTCCGCTAATTATATCAAAGCCATTTTTTCTATCTGCAAAAGTTTCACGATATACATCAAGATTCAATATTTCTTTATTTTCTTTATTGTTCATGATTACCATCAGTTTATCTCTTTTAAAAACTCTAAAGTATACATATATGCCATTTGTTACCGGGTAGTGGATTAATTTACCATTGGCGACCGCTTGGTTGGATTTTCTCCAGTTTAATAGTTTTTTCACAAATGATTTTGTCTCTATTTGTGTAGAAGATAGACCGATATCATCAAATGTATTCACCTTATCATCTTCCCAGCCTCCGGGGAAATCTCTTCGAAGTTCACCGTGGTCTTCTGTACTTGGCATAGCAATTTCCGTTCCCGCATAGATTTGAGGTATACCCCTAGTCGTAGCGATGAATGACAATGCCATTTTTAAAAGATCTAATCGTTCATCTAATTGAGAAAATGTTCTTTGCATATCATGATTACCAGCAAAAATGACAAGGTTGTATGGATTTCCGTATTGGAAGTCATTTGCTAGTGTTCGATAAATATTACCAATCCCAGTGTCCCAGCCATCTTTAGATAGTAGACCAGTGATCAAACTTTTCTGAAGAGGAAAATCTTTCATGCTGGGGATATAAGATTGATAATCATCATATGTTTTACTACCCTTTTGCCAGTAGGAAACCGTGGTTGGGTTGTTCATCCATGCTTCTCCAAAAAAAACGAAGTTTGGGTATTCACTCATGATAGTTTTACTCCATTGCGAAGTAAATTTTTTATCTACATAGGGATAGGTATCAATTCTTAAACTGGATAAGTTAGCATATTCAATCCACCATATTGATACTTGTTTAAGGTAGGTAGCAACAAATGGATTTTTTTGATTTAAATCCGGCATAGTTTCAACAAACCATCCTTCTGTAAATAAATCTTTTTGTGATGTAGGCAAATGTGGGTCGTACACAGTCTCATGGATATGGTTTGTTTGTCTGTAATTGCCTTGGTAGTTAAGCCAATCGTCTGCTGGAAGGTCATTCATCCACCAGTGTCCGGAACCAATATGATTAAGCACTAAGTCTTTTATTAAACCAATATTTCTATTTCTTCCCTCTCTTGATAAATCTTGATATAGTTTATTGGATCCGAACCTTGGATCAATTTTGTAGTAGTCAGTAGTTGAGTAACCATGGTAGGAGTAATCGGCTTGATTATTTTCTAAAACAGGATTTAACCAAATCTGAGTAAAGCCCATATCCTCGATATAATCAAGATTATTTATAATCCCTTGAATGTCTCCACCATGTCTACCATCTTTATTACTTCGATCATACCCTTCTAAAAGAGAGCTAACTTCATCATTTTTTTTATCGCCATTTGCATACCGATCAGGGGTGATTAAATATATGACATCTGAGCTGTTAAGTGTTTCTCTTTCTTCATCAATTTTTTGCCTTTTAAATATTTCATAATCGTGTTTTAGAACGGTCCTTTTTGCTTCATTAAATTTAATTGTGAACTTTTTTGGCTTATCTTTTTTTAAAAGTAGATCAATAAATAAGTAATTTGGACTATCAACTCGATGCACCTTATTAATTTGGATGCCTTTATAGTTTATTTTTGGAGTTAGTTTGGATATGTCTTTACCATATACCATTAGCTGGAGTTTCTTGTTATTAAACCCTGCCCACCAAAATGGTGGCTCAATGCGTTTAATATCGTATGCAGATAATTTTGAAATAATTAAAAGCATTATAGTAACTAAAATATTTTTAGGAGTTATCATATTTTTTCTCATTGTAGTATATATATAATTTTGTTAGTAAAACATTTTAAGATGAATCGAAACTTAACTATTTCAAACAGTTTTGTAATAAATCAAATTTAAGTTAAAGTTAAATCTCTTCAAATATGGATTGGAAAATCTTATTTTTAAAGCAAATGAAGGCATATTATTTATTATTTGTTATTAATCTGTTAATAGGTGAAGTATTGTTTACAGATATTACAAGCGATGCGGGAATATCTTTTTCAGGTATGTCGGAGGGGGTATGTGTTTTTGATTATAATAATGATGGATTCGATGATATACTATTCACCACTCGAGGCGGGAGCACAATATACTTGTACAAAAACAATGGAGGAATAAATTTTACAAATGTTTCAATTGAATCAAATGTAGGGCAGGAAATGGAGGCAAGAACGGCAATTGCTGGAGACTATGATAACGACGGCGATTTAGATTTATTTATTGGAGCAACAATTGGCTCAAGTAAGTTTTTCCAAAATAATGGTGATGGTACATTTCAAGATATCACCAATCTTACAGGTATAAATGTAAACGATCAAGTTCGAGGGTGCTCATGGTTTGATTTTAATCAAGACGGATATCTTGATCTTTATGTTGGCCTTTTGTTTGAACCAAATCTTTTATATAAAAATAATGGAGATGGCACTTTTATTGATATTGCACAAAATGTCGGTGCAACAGGTCCTACTGGAGCTGGAATAATTATGG
Source organism: Fidelibacterota bacterium (assembly GCA_002691285.1). Taxonomy (GTDB): domain Bacteria; phylum Fidelibacterota; class Marinisomatia; order Marinisomatales; family UBA1611. Next base: position 18,915 of record NZHK01000027.1, read on the forward strand.
GACTTGGAGCCATAGATTACAACAGGGATGGTTATCAAGATTTATATATTACTCAGGATAATTATAATGGGAATATTCTTCTAAAAAATGAAAATGGAATTTTTTTTACTGATGTATCATACAGTTCTCAAACAAACTTAGAAGTAATGGGAATGGGTATAGCATTTGGAGATATTAACAAAGATGGTCTATTTGATTTCTACACAACCAATTTAAATGAGAACTCCTTATTATTAAATTCATCTAATGGCTCATTTACAGATATTAGTTTTACTTCGGGAACTCAAGATATGCTTGGCAGCATGGGGTGGGGAACATTTTTTTTTGATGCAAACAATGATGGGTGGATTGATATATATAATAACAACGAAACAGCTTTTGGTGGGGTTTATAATTCATTAATGATAAATCAAAAAAACTTAACTTTTTCTATGTTAGGTCCAAGTTGTGGTGCAATTATAAATAATAACGGTTATGGATCAGCTTTTAGTGACTTTGATCATGATGGTGATTTAGATATGATATTGGTTGGGCATTCTTCGAATGTTGGATCAATAAATTTATTAAGAAATGATTCCGAAGCTAATAATTGGGTTATGTTTGAGTTGCAACAAAATCAAAACAACTTTTATGCAATAGGGGCAACGGTTGAGCTGTTTTCAGGGAATGAAAAACAAATAAATTATATTGCAGCCGGGAATGGTTATTGCAGTCAAAATACTTTTGATATACATTTTGGTTTGGACACTATTAATTATATCGATTCGGTAAAAATAATGTGGCCAGACAATCAGGATGAAGTTTTCTATGATATTAATGCAAATAATAAAAATATTTTAATTAGAGGGAATGGTTCTTCAATGGGGAAACTAAATCAAGCTAGCCCAACTACCAGTAATTTTTCAATAAAAAATATATACCCAAATCCATTCAATACAGAAACTACAGTTTCTATAAAAGCTCACGAACATATAAGATCTAATCTACAGTTGTTTGATCTGAAAGGAAATCTATTGAAAGAAAATATTTATGAATTAAGAGGTAATAAAAATCATTTTATAAGACTATCCTTGGATACATATCCAACCGGCGTATACTTTGTAAGAGTAATATCTAGATCACATATAACCACGAAAAAAATTCAGCTCTTAAAGTAAATAATTTAATCTATGTATTTTTTTCTTAGTTCATCTTTAAACACTTTAGCTACACTATTGTTGTCATTTAANACATTAAATTCGCAAAATGGGTCCTNATAGATATTATATAATGCTTCAAAATCATCGGTGATATTTGATTTGTAAAACCATTTTTTATTTCTCCCCCAGAAAGCCTTCACATCTCTCCCCATAGGATCATTATCGTCCCGAATTTTATTTGATTTGCCAAGTATCATATTCCTTGATCCTTGCTCTAATCCTTTTATTACATTTTTAAATGAGTTTCCATTTCCTACTGNAGAAAAATTNGTAANACCAGCATAATCTAAAATTGTAGCAGAGATATCGATCGTATGAATCAGATCATTAAAATTGGAATTTTTATTAATTTTATTTTCCCATGAAAAAATGATGGGGGTTCTAAATGATTGATCAAATATTGATAATTTACCTTTATCTCCACCATTATGTGATCGCATGGGATCATCAATAAATTCTTGATATGGTTCTTGTTCCCATCCATTATCATTTACATATACAAATAGAGTGTTTTCGAAAATGTTTTCTTTTTTTAGATAAGAGATAAGGTCTCCTACTGCTTCATCAAACCAAGTACAATTTGCATAATATTCTACAGCAGATTTGGAATAGCCCTTGTCTTGATACAATGTTCTGTATTTATGAGGTGCATCAAATGGGTAATGAGGTAATTGTGGTGCATACCAAATGAAAAATGGATTGGATTTATTATTTTCAATGAAATCATAAACTGGTTGGTTAGTAATTCTTCCAATATCAGTCCCCTCACCACCCATAAACTGCTGAAACCAATTTCTACCATTTCTTTTCTCTCGAACCCAACCTTTGGTCATTCCTTCAGTAAAACCACCGTATTTAAAATGATATTCCCACCATTTACCACTTTGAAAGCTTTTATACCCTTCTTTTTGAAGTGCTTTTGGTACTGTATTAAAATATTTCATAGCATGATAGTTAAAGTTATCTTCCCATTCTTTTTTTGAAGCACTGTCCATATCCAAATACGTCTGTTCTTTTTTCAATGAATCTTTATGAGAGTCTCGCTGTTGAATATAATCGTATGGATCAATGCCTGTTATAAGTGCCTGCAATGCAGGTCTACAATGGTTATCGGGTACATACCCATTAGTAAAAAGAGCCCCACTTTTTGCAAGCATATCCATGTTGGGAGTAGAAACAATTTTGGACCCCATAAAACCAAAGTAAGGGTAGCCATGGTCATCACCAATGATTAAAATAATATTTGGTTTATCAATTTTATTTTGATCACATCCCAAAAAAATCAAAAAAATTGAAAGTAGGAAGGATGGTTTTAAACTCCAAAGCATTAGATAGCCTATTTTATATATTTGTTAATAATTGATTCAAAAAGTTCTTGTTTACCACTACTTAGATTAGGTTCGTTTTGATTTGATGCTAAACTAGCGAGTTCTTCAAGGTTTAATTTTCCATCTGAGAACAGTAGTCCTTTGTTACCATCAAAGCTTTTATATCTTTGATTTTTAAGANTCTGGTATTCAGAATTTTGTAAAATATCATCNGCTATCATAAGNCCTCTTGCAAGGGTATCCATAGCATGTATATGGCCTATGAAAATATCTTCCAAATCNGTAGAACTTCTACGCGTTTTTGCATCAAAATTCATTCCTCCTGATTTTAGACCACCTTCACTNAAAATAATGAGCATAATATGTACAGCATCATAAATNTTGTTCAAAAATTCATCCGTGTCCCAACCATTATGTGGATCCCCTTGGTTTATATCAAGACTTCCGAAAGCATTAAAATTATATGCAGTTTGAATTTCATGAGCAAATGTATGTCCTGCAAGGGTAGCATGATTATTTTCGATATTAATTTTAAAATCATTTTCTAAATCATAGTGTTTTAAAAAGGATACAACNGCAGCTACATCAAAATCATATTGATGNTTAGAAGGCTCCATTGGCTTTGGTTCAATTAAAAAAGTTCCATTAAACCCATTCGCTCTACCATAGTCTCGAGCTTTTGATAAGAATATAGCAAGATGATCTAACTCTTTTTTCATATTAGTATTGAGGAGNGAGGAGTATCCCTCACGGCCTCCCCAGAAAACATAGTTATCTCCTCCTAGGCTTATNGTGGCATCCANAGCAGCTTTTACCTGAGAAGCTGCATATGTAACTATAGTAAAATCAGGGTTNGTAGCAGCGCCATTCATAAATCGAGGATGAGAAAACAGATTNGCGGTTCCCCACAACAATTTNACNCCTGACTCTTTTTGCTTTTCTTTAGCCGCTTGTGTTAATTGNTGAAGNTATTCTACNGATTCATTTGCATCATTTCCTTCAGGAGCAAGATCTCGATCATGAAAACAATANTAATCAACACCTAATTTCGAAAAAAATTCAAAAGCTGCATCTAGTCTTGCATATGCGGNTTCCATTTGGTTGCNAGATACATTCCAAGGGAAATGTTTNGTTCCTGGTCCAAAAGGATCACNACCAGTTCCACAGAAGGTATGCCAGTATGCCACTGCAAACTTGAGATGCTCTCTCATAGGCTTNCCTGACACTATTTTTTCAGAATCATAAAATTTGAAGGCGAGAGGATTATNTGAATCTCTGCCTTCATATTCAATTTGTTTTATGTTAGGGAAGTATTCTTNNTCCCCTAGTGTAAGATTTATTGACATGATTTAAGAATTAACCTCCAATACCAATTGGTGAAAAGTAAATCAATATAAGTGCNAAAATAGCTAGAATGATATATGAATTAATTTTATCTGATTTAGGATGATCAGTTTCCNNCAATATTTTTTTTAGAAGTNTCATANGTNAGNCCATTTATTTTTTCCAGATNAGGAGGAGGGGTAAGCATACTTACTGCNATAAGNACTACAACACATGTTAANAAAGAGAATATAGCAAAATANAGGAAATTTAGATCTGCAATTTGGTACCAAATTCCATCTACCGTTAATGTGGATTTTTTTATCTCNAATCCAAGTCGAATCATCCCTGCTATGAACCCGCCAACTAAAGCTGCCAGCGCTCCACTCGCATTTATTCTGCTCCAAAAAAGGCCAAGNAGAAAGACTGAAGCAATGGGAGGTGCAATATAAGCCTGTACACTTTGTAGATAAGTATATAATCCTGCACCGGAAACCACCTTAATAAACGGTATCCATAGGATACCCGAAAGCACAACTATACCAGTTGCTATTCTGCCAACAAAGACGAGTTTTTTCTCATCGGTCTCTGGATATAGTTTTTTGTAGATATCCATTGTAAATAAGGTNGAACATGAATTAAAAACAGAAGATAGTGAACTCATCAAAGCAGCTAGAAGTCCTCCTGCAACTAATCCTCTTATNCCAGATGGCAGTAGTTCACGTACTAAAGTAGGAAAAACTTGNTCTGAGGACCCATAGCTTAATTGACCAGTTTTTGTCATTGCATACGCTATTAAACCAGGTATAAAAAACATAAAAATAGGTAATAGTTTTAAATAGCCTGCAAAGATGGTNCCTTTTCGNGCTTCAGANACATTTTTGGCAGATAAAACTCTTTGTACAATATACTGGTCAGTNCACCAATACCATACACCAATAATGGGTGGAGCAAAAACCATTCCTATCCAGGGAAAATCAGGATGGTCAGATGGGAGAAACATATTAAAATGAGTCGGCTCGACAACAGAAACAAGGTTACCCCATCCACCAATTTTCAAAAGACCTATAACNGATATGGTAATGGATCCAACTATAAGAACCATGGCTTGTAAAGCATCTGTGTAGATCACAGCTCTTAGNCCTCCTAAGATGGTGTAACAACCAGTGATGAGAACAATTAGTAATGCGCCAGACCAGAATTCAATGCCCATGAGNGTCTCAAACACAACCGCTCCAGCNTAGACAGTTACNGANACTTTTGTGAGCACATAACTAACCAATGTAATGATGGTTAAAATCCAACGAGAGCTTTCTGAAAAACGTTTTTCNAAAAATTCNGGCATGGTAAAAACCGTACTGTTTAAATATAANGGAACAAANAACCATCCCAAAAGNAGNATGATCCAAGAATGGAGNTCGTAATGGCCCATCACCATACCACTNTTTGCTGCNGTGCCAGCTAAACCAACTATATGTTCGGAACCAATATTAGAGGCAAAGATAGATGCNCCAATAACAAACCACCCTAAGTTTCTTCCNGCTAAAAANTATTGTTCTGGNGAATCCTGCTTTTNATTAATTACCCTCCATATAATNTATCCTAAACCTATAAAAAAAAGNATAAGGGTTATCCAATCAAGAGTTGTGAAAACTTTCATTTATACGCTCACTAAATTTTATTTATGGAAGATTATATTNTAANNATAANNTACCANAACNGAAAGNATTTCAATTAAGTTNAAATTTGTT
>NZHK01000098.1 GCA_002691285.1 Fidelibacterota bacterium
CTCCAATTGCAATGGATAAAGAATTGCGATTTGCGATACGAGAAGGTGGTCATACTGTTGGTGCAGGCGTTGTAACTGAAATTGTAGAATAAGGATTGGCATGGCAGGTAATAGTAAAAGAACAATAATTCAGCTTGAAAGCACAGCGGGTACTGGGTTTAGGTACACTGTTACAAAGAGTAAGAAAAGACATCCTGGTAGAATTGAGTTTAAAAAATTTGATCCTATTGTTAGGAAGCATGTTATTTTCAAAGAAACTAAATAAATTAAATGGGATTTTGTCTATTAATTATGATTTTTAGGAGAGTAGCTCAATTGGTAGAGCAACGGCCTCCAAAGCCGTAGGTTGCAGGTTCAAGTCCTGTCTCTCCTGCAAGGTTCCAGGTTGTTATGCTTGAAGCATGGTTACATTTTTATTGGATGATTAAATGGTAGAAAAAATAAAAAATTTTTTAAANGATGTNANGTTTGAATTGAGTAAGGTCTCATGGCCAACATGGGAAGANCTTAAGAGTTCTACTTATGTTGTTNTAACCCTTTCATTGATACTCATTNTATTTTTGTTCGTNGTAGATTTTATTTTAGCTAAAATTTTAAATATAGTGTTATAATTATGGAATGGTNNACTCTAAGGGTNATTTCAGGAAAAGAAAAAAAAATAAAAGATGCTATTATGTATGATNNNTCAATGTCAAATCTTGAAGAATNNATANGTGATATTTTAGTTCCATCTGAGAATATTGTTGAGATGAAAGATGGAAAGAAAAAGATAAAGGAAAAAGTTTTTTTCCCAGGTTANTTANTAGTTCGCTTAGAAATGAATAAGGAAACAAAATATTTACTTGAAAATGTTAATGGGGTAATATCTTTTGTAGGTCCAAAAGGTGAGCCTNAGGCTCTAAGNCCNGAAGAGGNTCAAAGATTTTTAAGCGACGATGGTAGCGATGGACCTTTAAGNACAACTGAGGCAGCTCCATATGTTGTCGGAGATAATGTAAGAGTCACTGATGGGCCTTTTATGGATTTTTCAGGTTTGATTCAAGAGGTAAATCATGACAAGCAAAAGCTTAAGGTNCTAGTTAGTATTTTTGGAAGGCAAACACCTGTAGAGTTAGANTATCTGCAGGTTGAAATGGAGAATTAGGTAGAATGGCAAAAAAAGTTTCAGGTTTTATAAAATTGCAGATACAAGCCGGTCAGGCAAATCCCGCGCCACCTGTTGGTCCCGCTCTNGGACAGCATGGTGTGAATATTATGGATTTNTGCAAAGCATTTAATGCAGAGACTCAAGAAAAGACTGGAGATTTAATACCGGTTGAGATAACGGTATATGAGGATAGAAGCTTCTCATTTGTTACAAAAACACCTCCAGCAGCTAGACTAATTNTGAAGGCNGCGAAGATTNCAAAAGGCTCAGGTGANCCTAACAAAACTAAGGTTGGNTCTGTTTCTCNTAGNGATTTAGAAAGCATTGCTCAGCTAAAGATGGATGATTTAAATGCGAATACATTGGAGCAAGCTGTTGAAATGATTAAAGGTACTTGTGTTTCAATGGGAATTGAANTTAAAGGGTGAACTAGAAATGAAATTGTCAAAAAATCTAGCCAAAATTGCTAATAAGCATGATAAAACAGTCCCTTANTCATTGGATGATGCTGTTGGGATAGTTCAGGGNTTTAAATTTGTNAAATTTGATGAAAGTGTTGATTTAGCTATAAATCTTGATGTTGATCCAAGGCATGCTGAGGAGAATATTAGGGTTACNACACCTTTGCCTCATGGTACTGGTAATGAGGTGTCTATTTTAGTNTTGGCATCTGGTCCTAAAGAAAAAGAAGCTGCTGATGCNGGAGCAGATTATGTTGGTAATAAAGAATACTTAACTAAAATTAAAAATGGGTGGACTGATGTTGATAAAATAGTTGCNACTCCTGATATGATGGGCGAGTTNGGNAAGCTTGGTAANATTCTTGGGCCAAAGGGCTTAATGCCTAACCCNAAAAGTGGTACTGTAACTATGGATGTTGCTACAGCTGTAAAAGAGTTAAAAGCTGGGAAAGTTGAGCTTCGCGTTGAAAGTAATGGGATAATACATGTTCCTTGTGGTAAGGCTTCTTTTAAAAAAGAATTTTTAGTTGAAAATATAAAAACAGTTTATGAAGCTGTTTTGAAAGCTAGGCCTGCTTCTGTAAAGGGGCAGTATTTAAAGAAGGTNACAATNTCTTCTACNATGGGACCTAGTGTGTTGATTGATCATTTAACTTTATAATAATAATTATGCCAAATTTAAAAAATATAGAAAAAGTAAANGAGCTATCTAATTCCTTTCAGAAAGCTAAAGCGATTTACTTCACAGAATNTCATGGNCTTAANGTTGAGCAGATTACAAGGTTACGTAGCATGTTTTTTAAAGAAAACGTCGATTANAAGGTAGCAAAAAATACCTTGATAAAAATAGCTTTGGAAAACTCTGAAATTAGTGATTTAGATAGTCTNNTAAGTGGNTCTACGGCTGTTGCNATTGCNTATGATGANCCTGTNTCTCCAGCAAAAATAATCAAAGAATTTAGTGAAGATNTTGACCTTCCNNNTGTTAAAGGAATCCTTTTTGAAGGTCAATNTTTTGAAGGTGANCATTATAAAAAATTCGCAGATTTACCAAGTAANGAAGAGTTNNTCNCNAAGTTTGCAATNATGCTTAATAGTCCNATGTGTAANCTTTTGTCTACANTTAATGCNCCTATGCAANANCTTGTAGGNTTGCTTAATAGTCTTAAACAAACAAAATCATAATTAATTAAGGAGTCTTTAAAATGGCTGTATCTAGAAAAGATGTTTTAACCTATTTGGAAGAATCAAACATGGTTGAAATCTCTGAGCTTATAAGTGAAATTGAAGAAAAATTTGGAGTTTCAGCTGCTGCCCCTGTTGCAGTTGCAGCTGCTTCTTCAGCTGGTGTCGAGGAGGGTGAAGCTAAGAAAACTGAATTTGATATTATTTTAAAATCACCAGGTCAAGCCAAAATAAATGTTATTAAAGCTGTCCGAGCTATTACAAATCTTGGATTGAAAGAAGCTAAAGAGCTTGTGGACTCTGCGCCTAAGGCAATTAAAGAGGCTGTGCCTGAAGCTGAGGCAAATGAAGTTAAAGCAACGCTTGAAGAAGCTGGCGCAGAAGTTGAATTAGCATAGGCTATTATAATTTTTTTGTATTTTTTAACATCTAAGAACGAGGAGGCTTAATTGGGGGCCAAATTCGAATTATCCAATAGTAGGGAAACTTTTTCTAAAATTCCATCTTTTATTGATGTTCCAGATCTACTTTCTATTCAAACAAAAGCATATCAACAATTTTTGCAGGAGTGGATTCCGTATGAAGCGAGAAATCCGATTGGTTTGGAAGGTGTTTTTAAAGATGTTTTTCCTATGGAGGATTCTCATAAAAACTATATTTTAGAGTATAAGAATTACTATCTTGGGCAACCTAAATATAGCTCGGATGAATGTATGGATAGAGGCGTTACATTTTCAGCGCCCTTGCGCGTTCGACTTGCATTGCATATTACTGATGAAAATAACAAAAATGAATATGCTCAAAGTATTGAGCAGGATGTTTATTTTGGTAATATTCCTTACATGACTGAAAAAGGAACCTTCATCATTAATGGTGCAGAAAGGGTGATAGTCTCTCAGTTGCAAAGATCTCCTGGTGTTTTCTTTGATGAGTCAACTCATCCTAATGGTACAAAGTTGTTTCAGGCAAGGATTATTCCCGCTCGTGGTTCTTGGGTTGACTTTACCACTGATATTAATGATTGCTTATTTGTAATTATTGATAGAAGGAGGAAGTTTCCTGTTACGATGCTTCTGCGCGCCCTAGGGTATTCAACTAACACTGATATTTTTGATGCTTTTGGAGCAACAAAATATTTAAATCCTAAAAAAGATGATATAAGTAAATTTATTGGTGCTACTGTTACTGAAGATATTGTTGATTTAGGTACTGGTGAAATATTTTTAGAAAGTGGTGCAGAGCTTGGCCCTGAAAATATTGAAATTTTAAAGGATTCTAATTTTGAATCTTTTGGAGTTGTAGATGGTAATAAGAACTTTCATTCGATGCTCCTTCTTAATACTATAGAAAAAGATCCGACTAGGAGTACCGAAGAGGCATTGGCTGTTGTATATCAGCTAATTAGATCAAGTGAGCCTCCTAACTTAGAGACTGCTCAGAAGTTTATTGAGCGAATATTTTTCAGTCCTAAAAAGTATGATTTAGGTCAAGTTGGTAGATATCGTTTGAATCAGCAATTTAATCTAAAAGTTCCCGTCGAGGAAACAGTCCTTACCATGGATGATATTATTCAAGTTGTTAACTTTTTAATTGACATGCGGAAAGGTGATAGGGGAATTGATGATATTGATCACTTAGGTAATCGTAGGGTGAAAACTATTGGTGAACAACTAACGAATCAATTTAGTGTTGCTCTTAGTAGAATGATTCGTACTATCCATGAAAGGATGAATCTTAGAGAATCTGAGAGTATTACTCCCCAAGATCTTATTAACTCTAGGGTAGTAACCACTGTTATAAATACATTTTTTGGAACATCGCAATTGAGCCAGTTTGGAGATCAAACTAATCCTCTTGCTGAGATCACTCATAAAAGAAGAATTTCTGCTCTTGGGCCAGGTGGATTAACTAGAGAAAGAGCTGGTTTTGAAGTTCGAGATGTTCATTATACGCATTATGGGAGATTATGTCCTATTGAAACCCCTGAAGGTCCAAATATTGGATTGATTTCATCTCTTGCAATGTATGCCGAGGTTAACAATCATGGTTTTATTGAGTCCCCATACAGAAAAGTTAAAAAAAATGGAGTAGGTTCCATTGTCTCAGACGAGACTGAGTATTTATCAGCAGATGATGAAGACCGTGTTTTGGTAGCTCAAGCTTCAACAGAAGTAAACAAGCAAGGTGCAATTTCTGAGGACTTAATTCGTGCTAGGGTTAAGGGAGACTTTCCTATCGTTAGTCCTTCAGAGGTTGATTATGTTGAAGTATCTCCTAATCAAATTCTCAGTGTAGCAGCTGCTCTCATACCGTTTCTTGAGCATGATGATGCAAATAGAGCTTTGATGGGCTCAAACATGCAACGGCAATCTGTTCCGTTAATGAAGCCTCAGTCCCCCATTGTTGGTACTGGAATAGAAAGAAAAGTTGCTACGGATTCAAGATCTGCTCTTGTAAGTCCTGTTGATGGAAGGGTTATCTATGTTGATTCTAAAAAGTGTCTTATTAAAAGAAAAGATGTTGTGGATTCCCTAGCTTTATACGAAGGTGAAAATGTAATTGAAATTAAATTTAAAAAGTTTCATAGGACAAACCAAAACACTGTACATAATCAACGTCCACTGGTTTCTGAAGGTGACCAGTTAAAAATTGGTGATGTTATTGCGGATGGTGCATCTACAGATAATGGTGAGCTAGCCTTAGGTTCGAATGTAAGGGTTGCTTTTATGCCATGGAGAGGATATAACTTTGAAGATGCAATTGTCTTAAGTGAAAGATTAGTTAAAGATGATGTGTATAGCTCTGTTCATTGTAATGAGGTAGAGCTTGAGGTTAGAGATACAAAGCGAGGGCAAGAGGAATTAACCCCAGAGATTCCAAATGTAGGTGAAGACGCTACCAGGGATTTAGATGAAAACGGTATAATTAGAATTGGTGCGAGGGTATCTGAAGGAGATATATTAATTGGAAAGGTAACTCCTAAAGGGGAGACTGATCCTACTCCAGAAGAGAAACTTCTTCGCGCAATTTTTGGTGAAAAAGCTGGTGAGGTGAAAGATGCGTCTAGGCGAGCTGAACCTGGTATTAAAGGGGTCGTGATTAAAACTCAACTTTTTGCAAAGCAAGCAAAGAGGACTAAGAAAGAAGAGCGGGAAAAAATACTTTTTTTTCAGAAAGAGGCATCAGAAAAAAAATCTCAACTAAAATCCTCTAGAGATGAAAAGTTAATAAATTTATTGAAAGATCAAATATCAAACGGAATACGAGATTTGTCTTCGGGTAGAACTTTAATNAAGAAATCTACAAAATTAACGCTTAAAAGAGTGAAAAGTTTTGATTTAGAGAGATTTGCTCAAGATGAGCCNTGGGTAGAAAGTAAACCTGTATGGAAAAAAGTTCAGATGGTATGGAGATCTTTTAGGGAAGAATGGTCGAGCATCGAAACTAAGTTAGAAAGACGAATCTTTAAGCTNAGGGTCGGTGATGAATTGCAACCTGGGATTTTAAAATTAGCTAAGGTTTTTGTAGCGCAAAAAAGAAGGGTTTCCGTAGGAGATAAAATGGCGGGGNGGCATGGCAATAAAGGTATAGTTGCCACCATTGTTCCTGANGAAGACATGCCTTTTATGGAAGATGGCACACCAGTTGATATTGTTCTTAATCCTCTAGGGGTGCCTTCAAGGATGAATTTAGGTCAATTGTATGAGACAATGTTGGGTTGGGCAGGTGACATTTTAAATAAGAAATATGCTACTCCTGTTTTCGATGGTGCCACTCCTTTAGAGGTTCAAGATGAGCTTGCTCTAGCAAACTTGCCAGCATCTGGTAAGACCAAGTTAATTGATGGGAAAACTGGNCAGTTTTTTGATAANCCTGTAACTGTTGGCAATATTTATATGATGAAGCTGAGCCATATGGTTGANGATAAAATGCATGCAAGATCAACTGGACCATATTCTCTAATTACCCAGCAACCTTTGGGTGGTAAGGCTCAATTTGGTGGTCANCGNCTAGGGGAAATGGAAGTTTGGGCATTGCAGGCATATGGTGCTGCCCATACNTTGCACGAGCTCTTAACTGTCAAGTCTGATGATGTTGAGGGGCGTTCAAAAGTGTATAATTCAATTGTTAGAGGTGANCAAATGCCTGAGTTTTCTACTCCTGAATCATTCAATGTGATGATTAAGGAGCTNCAGGGTTTGTGCATTGATGTTGAATTAGATTAATATTTTAAGGAGGAAGATTCTTGACTTACATACAAACAAATTCGTTAGATACATCTAAGAAATATAATGCAATAACAATTGGATTATCTTCTCCAGAGAAGATACTTCAGCGTTCCTATGGGGAGGTGTTGAAACCTGAGACAATTAATTATCGATCATATAAGCCGGAAAAAGATGGACTNTTTTGNGAGAAAATTTTTGGACCTGTGAAAGATTATGAATGNCATTGTGGGAAATATAAGGGGATTAGNTATCGTGGTATTATATGCGATCGTTGTGGAGTAGAGGTTACTCGCAAAAAGGTAAGGCGTGAAAGAATGGGGCACATTACATTAGCTGTTCCAGTCGTTCATATTTGGTANTTGAGATCTATACCAAGTAAGCTTAGCTATTTAGCTGGAAAAAGTACTAAAGAGCTTGAGCGTGTAATATATTATGAAATGTTTATGGTTATCGAACCCGGAGCTAGCGGATTAGATAAATTTGCCTTGTTAGAGGAAGAGGAATACCTTGACATCGAAGAGCAGTTTGGATACATGGCGGTTTCTGATGATGATAGAGATAATGATAATTATTTTTATGCTACTATGGGCGGAGAAGCTATGAAGGAAATGCTATCTAGAATAAGTATTTCAGAANTNAAAAAAGAATTAGTTGACATTGTTAAAACTTCAAAGTCTAAGCAAAAAAGGAATGATGCGTTAAAACGTCTAAAAGTAGTCCAGTCCTTTGTGCCAGACCCATTAAAAAAACGGTTAAATAAACCNGAATGGATGATTGTTTCTATNCTTCCAGTTATACCACCAGAGTTGAGGCCGCTAGTGCCTTTAGAGGGAGGAAGGTTTGCTGCTTCTGATTTAAATGATTTATATCGTAGAATTATAATTCGAAACAATCGTTTGAAGCAATTGATGGAGATNAAAGCGCCCGATGTAATACTNCGAAATGAGAAGCGTATGCTTCAAGAGGCAGTTGATGCTCTATTTGATAATAANAGGAGGAAGACCGCAATAAGAAGTGGTTCTCGTCGTCCTTTAAAATCCTTATCGGATATGCTAAGAGGAAAGACTGGNCGTTTCAGGCAAAACTTGCTTGGTAAAAGGGTGGATTATTCTGGTAGATCAGTAATTGTTGTTGGACCGCAATTGAATTTGCATGAGTGCGGGATGCCTAAAAATATGGCGCTTGAGCTTTTTAAGCCTCACATGATTCATGAACTAATGGCAAGAGGTTATGCTCAAACTCCAAGNAGTGCAAAGCTAATGGTGGAAAATGGTGATTCTGTTGTTTATAAAGTTCTAGAATACGNTGTACAAGATCACCCTGTTCTCTTAAATAGAGCTCCAACTCTCCACAGGCTTGGTATTCAGGCATTNCAACCTGTATTGGTGGATGGAAAAGCAATTCAGCTCCATCCATTGGTTTGTTCTGCGTTCAATGCTGATTTNGATGGNGATCAAATGGCTGTACATGTTCCACTTGCATTAGAATCTCAAATGGAAGCAAGAATGTTAATGTTGTCTAGTCATAATATTCTTCANCCCGCAAATGGTCAGCCGATAGCAGTACCTTCGCAAGATATGGTTCTTGGCTGTTATTACTTGACAATGCCTAAGAAGGGCGGTAAGGGTGAAGGTAAAATGTTTAGTTCTATTGAAGAAGGATTGTTAGCGTATGAAAATGAATCCGTAGANTTGCATGCTATTGTTAATNTATTTCATNAAGGNTTATGGATAAAGAATACAACTGTTGGTAGGGTGATTTTTAATTCTATTCTTCCTGAAGGTGTTGATTATGTAAATCAAAATGTAGATAAAAANATGCTTACNAAGATAGTAAACAATGCATACCTATTATCAGGAAACTANCAAACTGTTTTGTTTCTTGATCGTTTGAAGGACTTGGGATTTGGGAAGGCTACTCAAAGTGGGGTTTCAATTGCAATAAGTGACGTTTTAGTTCCAGACGAGAAATCAGATATTCTTAAAAGAGCTCANCAAGAAGTTGACGAAATACAGAAAAAATTTGATAATCATATTCTTACTGATGGTGAAAGATANAATAAAGTTATTGATGTTTGGACACATGCCACCACAAGTATGGCTATGACAATGATGGGNACATTAAAAAGAGATCGAGATGGNTTTAACCCTGTTTTTATGATGGCTGATTCTGGTGCAAGAGGTTCTCAGGATCAAATTAAACAGTTGGCTGGCATGAGAGGTTTAATGGCTAAGCCTCAAAAATCAATGAAAGGCGGTGTTGGTGAAATTATCGAATCTCCAATTACATCAAATTTCAAGGAAGGGCTTTCAGTTTTTGAATATTTTATATCTACTCATGGAGCTAGGAAGGGATTAGCTGATACTGCGCTAAAAACAGCTGATGCTGGTTATCTTACCAGAAGGTTGGTTGATGTTGCTCAAGATGTTGTTACCTACGAGGAAGATTGTGGGACAATTAATGGAATCATTATATCTGATTTAAAAGAAGGTGAAGAGATTATTGAACCGCTTTCAGATAGAATACTAGGAAGAACTATTGTTGATGACTTCATAGTAAATGGTAAGACTATTGTTAAGGCTGGTTCTGTGATAGCTGAAAATGAGGCTGAATTAATAGGCGACATAGGTGTCGAGCAAATTAGAATAAGGTCAATTTTGTCTTGTGAAGCAAAAAGAGGTGTGTGTGCGAAATGCTATGGATGGGATCTTTCCACTCATAAGTTAGTCGATATAGGAACTGCCGTAGGTATAAGGGCAGCGCAGAGTATTGGTGAGCCAGGTACCCAATTAACATTACGTACCTTTCATATAGGTGGTACGGCTACTAGAATTATCGAGCAGTCAGAAATGGTTACTAAGCGTCCAGGTGTTGTCTCTTTTTCAGAAAATTATGATTTTGCAGATACTATTGATGAATCAGGTACAAAGGTTACAAGATGTATGGTTCGTCATTCTAAATTAATGATTCTTAATGAGGATGGGACTGAGAATAGTTCATTTAATGTTCCTTATGGAGCAACAGTTTTTGTTAAGCAGGATGAAAAGGTTGATGCGCAGACTGTGTTAATTAAATGGGATCCGTATACTGATATTATTCTAGCTAGAGAAACAGGTTTTGTTTCCTTAAATGATTTTATTGAAGGTGAAACTTTTGCAGTCGAAGCCGTTGAAGGTGGTAAAAAGCAGATGGTGGTTGTTGAGGCAAGAGATAGAAAGTTAAGTCCTCACATTGAAATTATCGATGATAATGGAAAAATTTTATCAGGTGGAACAATTTTACCAGTTAAGGCAACTTTAATTGTGAAGGATAGACAGAAAGTGCTTAGAGGTCAAACTTTAGTTAAAATCCCAAAAGATATTGGTAAAACTAGAGATATTACTGGGGGTCTTCCAAGGGTGGCGGAATTGTTTGAAGCAAGAAAGCCGTCTAATCCTGCCGTGATGTCAGAGATAAGTGGATCTGTAAGATTTGGTGAGACTAAGCGTGGAGTAAGAAAGATTCATATTACTGGTGTTGACGGTGAGGAAAGAATTTATTCTGTTCCTTACGGTAAACATGTTATCGTCCATGAAGGTGATCATATTACAGCCGGTACTAATCTTTGCGAAGGTGCTATCTCTCCTACGGACATTCTACATGTTTTAGGGCCGGTAGCTGTAAGAGATTATCTTGTAAATGAAATTCAGGAGGTCTATAGACTGCAAGGTGTTAAAATCAATGATAAGCATATAGAGGTAATTGTTAATCAAATGATGCAAAAGGTTAGTGTTGTTAATCCAGGCGATACTCGTTTTCTTGAGGAAGATAGAGTTGCCAAACGTGAATTTTTTAGAGAAAATGATCGAGTTTCAAAAATGGTTATTGTAAATGACCCTGCTGATTCAAGCTTGGAGGAGGAGAGTATGATTGATAGAGAAGAGTTTCTCGAGATAAATAAAGAATTAAAAGCGGATGGAAAAAAAGTTGCTACTTATAGAAAAACAAAGCCAGCAACTTTTGAGCCAATTTTAATGGGCATTACTAGAGCCTCTCTTAACACTGAAAGCTTTATTTCTGCAGCTTCATTTCAAGAAACTACCCGTGTTTTAACCGATGCTTCTACAGCAGGTAAAAGAGATGAATTGCTAGGGTTGAAGGAAAATGTTGCTGTAGGAAGGTTGATTCCTGCTGGTACTGGTACTCCAAAGTTTGCTGATATGCTTGTGGGTTTACAGAAGGAAGAAGATATTTCAATTGATAGCAATGAGACGGTTGCTTAATTATTTCTATGATTTGAAATATAGTATGTTTTTTTTAAATAATATGTTGTAATTTTCTTGGCTTTAGAGGAAATGGAATGCCGACAATAAATCAATTAGTAAGAAAAGGACGCAAGCGGATTGTTAAGAAAACAAATACGCCTGCTCTTATGAATAATCCGCAAAAACGAGGAGTTTGTACTCGGGTTTATACGACTACTCCAAAAAAGCCGAATTCTGCGCTACGTAAAGTTGCTAGGGTCAGGTTGACGAATGGAATGGAGGTTGCTGCTTATATTCCAGGTGAAGGTCACAATTTGCAAGAGCATAGTATTGTTCTTATTGAGGGTGGCCGTGTTAAAGACTTACCAGGTGTTCGTTATCATGTTGTTAGAGGTACTCTTGATACATCAGGCGTCTCTGACAGGAAAACTAGTCGTTCTAGGTATGGGGCAAAAAAGTAATTTATTATGAGAAGAAGACGTCCAGAAAAAAGAGAGATATTGCCTGATCCAGTATATTCTAATTTGTTAGTTGCTAAATTTGTGAACTACATTATGAATGATGGGAAAAAAGGTGTAGCGGAAAAAATATTTTACGGTGCAATGGCTCAGGTTAAAGATAAAACTAAAACCGAGGGTCTTAAAATTTTTGAAAAGGCAGTTGAAAATGCATCTCCATCAGTGGAAGTTAAATCAAGAAGAGTTGGTGGCGCCACTTATCAGGTTCCAATAGAGGTTCCTAAGGGTAGGAGGTTTTATTTAGCTTCGCAATGGATTATATCTGCTGCTTCAAATCGATCGGGTAGGCCAATGGCTGAAAAATTAGCCATTGAGCTTATAGCTGCTGCAAATGGTGATGGTGGTGCTATTAAAAAGAAAGATGACACTCATAGGATGGCAGAAGCAAATAAAGCTTTTGCTCATTTTAGATAATTGTTAAATAGTATAGGTTTATTTTGAAATCAGTTAAGCTTAGTGAAGTTAGGAATATTGGGATAATGGCCCATATTGATGCAGGTAAAACAACTCTAACTGAGAGAATCCTTTTCTATACAGGTAGAACGCATCGTATAGGTGAAGTCCACGATGGAGCTGCTACTATGGATTGGATGGAGCAAGAGCAAGAAAGAGGAATCACAATTACTTCCGCTGCAACAACATGTACTTGGAATGATCATCGTGTGAATATTATTGATACTCCAGGTCATGTTGACTTTACTGTTGAAGTTGAAAGATCCCTTAGGGTTTTAGATGGTGCTGTTGGGGTTTTTTGTGCCGTCGGTGGTGTGGAGCCTCAAAGCGAAACAGTTTGGAGGCAGGCAGATAAATATAATGTTCCTAGGATCGCATTTGTAAACAAAATGGATCGTGTTGGCTCAGATTTTTTTAATGTTGTTGACATGATCAAAAAAAGACTTGGGGCAAACCCTCTTCCTCTTGTTATTCCGATTGGCAGTGGTGAAATGTTTACTGGCATTATTGATTTGTTAGAAATGAAATCTATTCTTTATAATGAAAGTACTATGGGAACTAGGTTTGACTACAGTGAAATTCCCAGTGATATGATTGAAGAAGCTGATAAATGGCGTCATCATTTAATTGAGGAAACTGCTTCTTATGATGATACATTGATGGATAAATATCTTAATGACCAAGAAATTTCCGTTCAAGAGCTTAGGGCTGCAATTAGGAAGGGTTGTATTGATAATACATTTGTTCCAACTTTGTGTGGATCTGCTTTTAAAAATAAGGGTGTACAGCGCCTTTTGGATTCAGTAGTTAACTTGTTGCCATCTCCTCTTGATGTTGGTTCAATAGCTGGATTGGATCCAAAGGATGGTGATGTTGAAAAAAATAGAAAACCTGAATTAGAGGAGCCATTTAGTGCTCTTGCTTTTAAGATTATGACTGATCCTTATGTTGGTAAGTTGACTTATATGAGAGTATACTCAGGTAGTTTGGATGCGGGCTCTTATGTTTATAATCCTGAATCTGGAAAAAGAGAGCGAATTAGTCGTATCCTTTTAATGCATTCAAACAAAAGAGAAGAGAGAGAGACTGTTTCTGCAGGGGAAATTGTTGCTGCTGTTGGTTTAAAGCATGTCAAAACTGGTAATACCCTCTGTGATGAAAAAGATCAGATAATCCTTGAGTCGATGGATTTTCCAGAACCAGTTGTTTCTGTTTCTGTTGAGCCTGTTAGTAAAGGTGATCAGGATACTTTATCTAAATCATTGCAAAAGTTGGGTGAAGAAGATCCAACTTTTAAAGTTTCTACTGATGAAGAGACAGGCCAAACAATTATTTCTGGCATGGGTGAGTTGCATTTAGAAATACTAATTGATCGCTTGCTACGTGAATTTAAAGTTAAAGCTAATATTGGTAAACCTATGGTTGCATATCGTGAAGCGATAACGCAAAGCGTTTCAGACGTAGAAACTAAATTTGTGAGGCAGTCAGGTGGTAGAGGACAATATGGGCATGTAGTTTTGAATGTTGAGCCGAATGATTCTGGAAAGGGTTATCATTTTGAGAACAAAATTGTTGGTGGTGTCATACCTAGGGAATATATTCCTTCTGTAGACAAGGGCATCCAAGAAGCGTTGAAAAATGGTATTATCGCAGGTTATCCTATTGAAGATGTCCGTGTTGAGTTGATTTTTGGTTCTTACCATGATGTTGACTCATCTGAAATGGCCTTTAAAATTGCTGGTTCTATGGCAATTCAAGATGCTTGTAAAAAAGCGTCGCCAAAACTTATGGAGCCAATAATGCGTGTTGAAGTAATTGTTCCTGATGAGTATTTAGGAGATGTTATGGGAGACCTTAATTCCAGAAGAGGTAAAATTGAAGGAATGGAGCAAAGAAAAGAAGCTCAGGTTGTAAATGCTTTTGTGCCTTTGAGTAATATGTTTGGTTATGTAACGGATTTAAGATCCTTGACACAGGGTAGGGCGGTTTTCCATATGGATTTTGCTAAATATCAGCAAGTTCCTGCAAGCGTTGAATCAGAAATTCTAGAAAAAGTTCATGGTAAAGTATCGTAAATCATTTGGAGTTAAATAATGGCTAAAGAAAAATTTGAAAGAAATAAACCTCATGTTAATATTGGAACTATCGGTCATGTTGATCATGGTAA
>NZHK01000099.1 GCA_002691285.1 Fidelibacterota bacterium
TCATTTTATTCTTTATTACAGAGTGGCCCGTTTTATACATAATTGGTTTTCCTCCATAGTGCTTGATCATATCAATTAAAGATTGAGAGCATTTAACATCAAATATTATTTTTTCATTATCTCTAATTATTTCTGGAAGGAAAATCGACATCAATTGATCAGCCCAAATAATTTCACCTTTATCATCAACTACACCTACACGATCAGCATCTCCATCAAATGCAAGTCCTACATCATATTTACCTGTTTTCATTTCGGATATTAAGGTTGATAAATTTTTAACGACAGTTGGGTCTGGGTGATGA
This sequence comes from Fidelibacterota bacterium, assembly GCA_002691285.1. GTDB lineage: Bacteria > Fidelibacterota > Marinisomatia > Marinisomatales > UBA1611. The sequence goes on from NZHK01000099.1 coordinate 306, forward strand.
TTTGGAAATGTACCATCCGGATCACAAAACAACTCTTTTGTTTCAATTCCTAAGCCATTAAATACGCTAGGCGCATTAATACACCCTGCAGCATTACCACAATCCATAATAACCTTCATAGGCTTTTCTATTTTTATTTTCTGTTCTATCATTTGATTATACTCAGATAAAATATTGTACCTTGCTTCTGTCCCCTTTCCTTTTTCAAAGTCCATATGCTCCATCAATTTGTATAAACTTTGGATATCTTGACCGTAAAATGAAAGAACTTGATTGCAAATTTGGAGGTGAGATGAGTGGGCATATATTTTTTGCAGATGATTATTATGGATATGATGATGCTCTTTATGTCGCTGCTCGACTAGTGCAGTTATTGTCAAGATCTAATAAAAAATTGTCTCAATTAAAATCAATTATTCCAACTTATTATTCAACTCCTGAATTAAGATTGGAAGCTGAAAATGATCAGAAAAAGTTTGAGATTTCTGAGAAAGCTGTAGAATATTTTGCCAAAAATTATGACTGCATCACCATTGATGGTGTAAGAATCCAGTTTGAAGATGGTTGGGGTTTAGTTCGTTCTTCGAATACTCAACCGGTAATTGTCTGTAGAATTGAGGCAAGGACTATTGAGCGTCGTGACGAAATAAAAAAAATAATCATTGATAAAATTAACGAGTTTGGTGATTTAAAACTTGAAAGTCATTAATGTCGCACTTCCCTGAACTAATATCTTTTATTAGAAACGAGATTAATTATAGCATTAAAAAACTACCAATCCCTGACAAACCAACTTATCTGTATGAACCCATAAAATATGCTCTCAAAGGAAAGGGAAAGAGGTTAAGGCCTATTTTAACTCATTTAGTTGGAAGGACATATAATACCGATCCAAACTCGTTGATGAGTATATCTCTTGCCATAGAACTTTTACATAATTTTACCTTAATTCATGATGATATTATGGATAAAGACACAATTAGGCATAGTCAAAAAACTATTCATTACAAATGGGACACTTCAACTGCCATCTTAGCTGGAGATGGTATCTATACAGTAGCTCAATTAGTTTTAAATAGTATTGATAGATATAATAAGGAAATAAGTAAATGCTTCAATGAAGTAACCTTAGATATTTGTGAGGGGCAGGCTATGGATAAAGAGTTTGAAAACTTAGATATTGTGACTGAAGACTTATATCTTGAAATGATAAAGAAAAAAACCGGATCTTTAATTGCAGCGGCTGCTATGTTGCCATCAATATATGCAAAAGATGAAATTGACAATATTGAATTATTTCGTACTTTTGGAGAATACTTAGGAAAAGGTTTCCAAATTCATGATGACCTTTTGGAAATTACCTCAGATTCAAAAACGATGGGGAAGAGTTTAGATAGTGATATATTTGAGGGCAAGCAGACAATTATGGTTATTAAAGCAAAGCAATATTTTAAAGAAAGTTGGGAAAGTATAGTTTCAAATTCAAAAAAATCAGATTTGAAGAAAAACATTTATGTTTTTTTAAATGAAAAAAAAATAATTGAAGAAACAAAACATATAGCAGAATCATATTTCAAAAAAAGTAGAAAAATTCTTAAAGAATTAAATCATATTAATTCTGATGAATTATTTATGTTCGTTGACTTATTAGAAAACAGGAGTTTTTAATGTTTAAAAAGTATGACCAAGAAAATATGTTTCAATCAATTTGGAATTTTCCAAATAACTTAAAAGATGCAATATCTTTGGGAAATAAACTTGATCTGAAAAATGATTATTCAGATGTAAAAAATATTGTTATCGCTGGGATGGGTGGATCGGCTATTGGGGGAGATATTGTTTCTGTTTTAGAGAATACAAATATCAAAATACCATATGTAGTTTGTCGAGATTATTCTATTCCTGAGTGGGTAAATTCAAATTCTCTTGTNATTTGCTCTTCATATTCAGGTAATACTGAAGAAACAATTTCAGCATTTCGCAAGTCAATTGAAAAAGGCGCCAGTATATGTGGAATTACAACTGGCGGNACTCTCCTTAACTTATTGAAAGAAAATAAAAAAGACTTTATAAAAATTCCTTCCGGTTTACAACCTAGAGCTGCAGTTGCATTTTCTTTTATTCCAATTATTAAATTGATAGAAAAAGTTGGNTTAATTCATTCTGATTTAGATNTTTGGATTGGAAANTCTATTGTTGATTTAGAGATAAATCGGGTTGTCTACAGTAAGGAAGGGAATGTGAANCCTGTTTATGAATTAGCCCACAAAATATATAAAAAAATACCAATTATATATTCAGATACTTCATCAATGCGTGTAAATGCAGTTCGATTAAAAGGTCAAATAAACGAAAATGGAAAAATGCTTGCATACAATAATGATCTTCCTGAATTAAATCATAATGAAATAGTTGGATGGAAAAATAATCCTGAATTTTTCAAATCCTTATGTGTACTATGGTTGGAAGATGAAAGCGATAGTAGTAGGACAAAAATCCGCAAAAATATTACTGAAAAAATATTAAATGAAGTCAATGTTTCTCAATATTCTATTCAGATTAATGGTAACTCTTTTCAGGAAAGGTTTTTGCATATGATTCATTATGGAGATTGGTTAAGTTTCTGGTGTGCAATCTTACACGAAACTGATCCAAGTCCAGTTGAAAAAATTGTAAGGTTGAAAAACGAATTAAGCAAAATAAATTGATTATTGTAAAAGTTTTAAAGATATCTTATCATCCATCTACCAGAAGTTATTTTATTATACTTAAGGACGAAGAAGGAGATGATTGCATTTCTCTATCAGTTGGAAGTTCTGAAGCTCAGTCAATTGCTTTAGCACTTGAATCCATTGAGGAAAAAAGGCCTATGACTCACGATCTAATTTGTCATTTACTATCTGAAATAGGTTTTACTCTTAAAAGAGTCAGAATAACAGAATTAAAAGATGATGTCTTTTACTCAGTTATTGATTTAGAATCAAAAAAGTATGGGAAATATAATATTGATGCTAGACCTAGTGATGCTATCGCTATTTCTTTAAGAGAAAAGGCTCCAATTTTAGTTGCAGATAATTTAATTAAAAACCCAAGCTTTCAGACAAGTATATTATCTAAATCAAAGAATACCATTAATAATAAAAATATCCTAAATAAACTTAAAATTAGGCTTAAAAATGCTGTGAAGAATGAAAAATATGAGGTNGCGGCAGAAATAAGAGACAAAATTAAAAATATAGAAAATTAATAAGTAGCNTCTAGTTCTTCAAGAGCAAGTTGCGCTGCTATTTGTTCTGCATTTTTTTTGTTAGTAGCAAATCCTGANGAATAAACTTTATCACCAATAGTAACTTGAATTTCAAATGTTCGCTCATGATCAGGACCGAACATATCTTTTAATTTAAAAATTGGATTATCGTAATTTTTTGAATGGCAGAATTCGATTAATTTGCCTTTATAGTTTGTTGATTTCCATCCTTCTTTTCTGTGTTCCCACACTGTGTTTAAAATCAAAATTTTGCAAGGATTAATACCACCATCAAGATATATTGCTCCAATTAATGCTTCAAAAATATTAGCAAGTTGTTTATCTGCAATTTTATTAATTGTTAAATCAATATTTTGTTCAATTTTTAAATAATTCATTAAGCTTAGCAATCTACCTATATTTGCTAGAAAAGGTTTTTGAACAAGCGCTGCTCTACGCTGAGTCAATAAACCCTCATCTCCATCTGGGAATTCCCTCATTAACTCTCTACTAATCACGATATCAAGTACTGAATCTCCAAGAAATTCTAACCTTTCATAGTTAAACCGAGGTGAACTATTAATAGATTTATGAGTAAGTGCCTGTTCTATAAGTTGCTTATTTTTGAAATAGTATCCTATTTTTTCTTCGATTTTGCTATTCGAATTCGATTTATTAAAAAATATTTTAATATTTTTAAGAAGACGAGTTAACAATATTTTTTTATACAGATTACAGCATTATGACCACCAAATCCAAAAGTATTAGAAAGAGCGCATTCAAAATTAAAATTTTGTGAATGATTTGGGACATAATTCAATGTGCAATCAGGATCTGGTGTATCATAATTAATGGTTGGTGGAACTATTTGAGTATTAATTGATTTCACCAAAGAAACCGCTTCTATGCCACCAGCTGCCCCTAATAAATGACCAGTCATTGATTTAGTAGAACTGACTTTTATATCTTTGCTGTGATCTTTGAATAAACTTTGAATTGCTTGTGATTCATTTTTATCATTAAAAGGAGTAGATGTCCCATGTGCATTAATGTAATCGATTTGATTTATATTAAGTTTTGCATTAAGNATTGCCTTTTCCATAGCCTTGTATGCTCCCATTCCTCCAGGAGAAGGTTGAGTTATGTGAAATGCATCATCACTAGCTCCATAGCCAGCAAGTTCTGCTAATATTTCAGCGCCTCTATTCCTAGCATGCGCTTCTGACTCTAGCACCAACATACCTGATCCTTCGCTCAATACAAAACCATCTCGGTTTAGATCAAAAGGCCTGCTTGCTTTTTGCGGATAGTCGTTGGACTGAGATAATGCTTTCATATTAGCAAACCCTGCGATTGTCAAGGGAGTAATGCTTGCTTCCGTTCCTCCTGTAATCATTATATCAGCGTCACCTGATGAAATTAGTCTCATTGCTATTCCAATTGCATCAGTCCCAGATGCACAAGCAGATGTTACGGTTTGGTTGGGACCTCTTAGGTTCCATCTTAATGAAAGATGCCCACCTGCAATGTTAGAAATCATTTTTGGAACAAACTGAGGCGAGACTCTCCTAGCACCACGATTTTCAATAGTGCTGTGCTGATCTTCTAAGGTTTGTATACCTCCAACACCTGTACCAATTACAACTCCCGCTCTGTCAAATTCGAATGACTGATTATTGAGACCAGACATCTCTATGGCTTCATGAGTAGCTAAAATAGCATAAATAGAAAAAGGATCGAGTTTCCTAATTTCCTTAGGATCAATTATATGATCGGTAGAAACATTTTTTAATTCTCCAGCAATCTTAACTTTATGGTCATCTGTATTAAAATAAGTAATTGGGGCTATTCCACTTACACCTTTGGTTAAATTTTCCCAAAACTCGGTTACATTATTACCATTTGGGGCAAGTGCACCAATCCCTGTAATTACAATTTTATTTTGATTCATTTTTTTTATTGGTGTTTTTCAATATACTCCACAGCTGAACCTACAGTAGTAATTTTCTCAGCATCATCATCAGGAATTTCTATACTAAACTCTTCTTCAAATTCCATGATAAGTTCAACTGTATCTAAAGAATCTGCTCCTAAATCATTGACAAAATGAGCTTCTGATTTAATTGATTCTTCTTCAACACCAAGTTTATCTATAATAACATCTTTTACTTTATCAAATGTTGACATGTTCTCTCCTTGATTTTAATTAATAACGCGACCACCATCAACTGTGATGGTTTGTCCAGTAATATATTTTGATTCTTTTGAGGCTAGAAAAAGGGCGGTGTATGCAATATCCTCAGTTGTTCCAGTTTTTCCAATTGGTATACTTTTAATAATTTCAGATTTTATATCCTGTGGTAAATCACTTGTCATTTCAGTTTCAATCCATCCTGGGGCAATGCAATTGATTGTTATTCCTCTAGAAGCAACTTCTTTAGCAACTGATTGAGAAAAACCAATTAAGCCTGCTTTAGATGCTGAGTAGTTACTTTGTCCGGAGTTACCTTGGAGTCCAACAATCGATGTGATATTTATGATTCTTCCATATTTATTTTTCATCATTGATCTTAAAACTGATTTTGTTGCGTAAAAAGCTCCTTTTAAATTTGTATTTAAAACTTCGTCCCATTGATGATTTTTCATCCTTAGAACTAACGAGTCTCGAGTTATACCTGCATTATTGATTAAAATATCAATTTTCCCATAATCATTAATAACAGATTTAATGGTATCTTGAAATAAGTCACCATCACTTATATCACAAGAATTATAACTTGCAGAATGACCATTTTTAGAAATTGTATTTGCTAAATTTTTTATTTTTTCCTCATTTCTTGCAATGCAAACTACATGCGCCCCTGATTTTGAAAATAATTGAGCTGTAGTTTTTCCAATGCCTTGAGAAGCACCAGTAACAATTGCTATTTTATTTCTTAAACTAAACAAAAAAAGTATCCATTTTATTAAGAGAATCTACCCCATCAGAAATTAAAGACCTATCAATTCGTTTGTTTAAACCTTGTAAAACTTTACCTGGACCTACTTCTAAAAAAGATTCGACACCAAAATTTTTCATTTCAATTATAGATTTAGTCCAAAGAACAGGTTTCTCTAATTGCTCTATAAGAGAATTTTTGATTTTGTCACGTGAAAATATTGGTTTGCTATTTACATTATTGAATACTGGGTATTGTGGATCTTTAAAGTTTATTGAATCAAGTGTTTTAGCTAATGCTTCCTTAGCTGGATTCATTAATGGAGAGTGAAATGCACCACTTACCTTTAACTCTAAGGCTAACCTCGCTCCCTTGTTTTTTGCTTTTTCAATTGTTTCAATAATAGCATCAGAGGTACCTGAGACTACAATTTGCTTGGGAGAATTATGATTTGCGATTACAGCTAAGCCTTTCCCTTTATATGAAGAGCAAATTAATTGAACTTCTTTTTCTTCTAAACCTACGATTGCTGCCATAGTACCATTTTGTAGATGTCCTGCCTTTTCCATACTTTCAGATCGAATTTTTACTAATTCTAATCCTTTTTCAAAGCTAATAGAATTACTAATTGTAAATGCAGAGTACTCCCCTAAACTATGCCCAGCGACCGCGATTGGTTGGAGTCCTCTTTCAACTAGAATTTTACCTAGGATTACAGATGTGATGAAAATTGAAGGCTGTGTATATTTAGTTTTATTTAATAGGTCTTCAGGTCCATTATATATTATTGATTGGATATCAAAGCCTAATATTTCTTTTGATATTTTAAAATATTCTTTAGCTAATTCTGATCTTTCGTAGAGATCTTCTCCCATCCCTATATATTGAGATCCTTGCCCTGGGAAAATCCAAGCGGTTTTCAAAGTTTCATTTCCCATCTAATTAACATACTTCCCCATGTAAAACCAGCTCCAAAAGAGGACAGAAGAATGTAATCTCCATCCTTTATTCTATTTTCAGTAATAGCTTCATTCATTGCAATAGGGATAGTACCTGCAGTCGTATTGCCATATTTTTCTATATTAATTAAAACTTTATTCTCTTCTATTCCACATTTTTGTGCTGCAGCATCTATAATTCTTTTATTTGCTTGATGAGGAATAAACAATGAAATATCGCTTCCTGATAAATTATTTTTAGTTAATATTTTTTTTGAAACATCAGCCATTCCTTTAACAGCATGCTTAAATACAGTTTTTCCATCCTGTTTAATAAAATGACTTCTATTTTTAACAGAATCAATTGAAGCAGGGATGCGACTTCCGCCTGCAGGTACTATTAAATAATCACCTCCGTTCCCATCCATATGTAGAATAGAATCAATTATTCCATATCTTTCTTTTGTTGGTTGTAGAATCGCACCTCCGCCACCATCTCCGAATATTACACAAGTATCTCTATCTTGGAAATCTAAAATTGAGCTCATTGTATCTACGCCAATGACCATTACGTTTTTATATTGTCCTGATCGAATAAAATTTGATCCCGTTTCTAGACCAAAAATATAGCCAGAACAGGCGGCACTTAAATCAAATCCCCATGCATTATTTGCTTTAATATTTTTTTGTACTAGAGCTGCGGTTGAGGGTGTATAGTGATCAGGAGTAACGGTACCAACTATAATCAAATCAATTTCATCAGCTGAAATCTTACTTTTCATTAGGAGCTGTTCAGCAATTTTAGTAGAAATATCAGAACTAGCTTCTCCATTTTCTACAATATATCTTTGTTTTATACCTGTCCTAGACTGAATCCAATCATCACTAGTATTAACTATTTTTTCTAAATCAAAGTTACTTAAAATTTTCTTTGGTGTATTGTGTGCAGTATAAGCGATCTTAGCGTTCATGACCTAGTTTGATTTAAATGATTGACTATGAATACTATAGAGTCTGAATGTTTTTATAACTTATGACGCAGAAATAACTGGTCTTCCTCTATAATATCCACAGTCTGGACAAGCATGATGTGGCATTTTGATAGCGTTACATTGTGGACACTTAGTTGTAGAAACTAATTTTGATTTATAATGAGTCCTTCTTTTTCGTCCTCGTGATTTTGATTGACGTCTTTTTGGAAGTGCCATAAATGCTCCTTAGTATTTTTAAATTTGTAAATCTTTTAATTTGTCCCAAGCAGTAAAAACTGTGCGCTTATTACAATTGCATGAATTTGTTTTTTCAATACCGCAGGTGGGGCATAGCCCTGTACATTTTTTATCGCACAGAGGTTGAATTGGTTCTGCAAGGGCGATTAGATCAGAAAATATGCTTTTTAGATTAACATAATCATTTGATTTGTTAAAGTATATGATTTCACGATCATTTCTAGTCTGGTGCTCCATAGTTTTTTCGAAAATTAAAATATTAATTGGTATATTTATTTTATTGGGATTTTTCTTTAAGCAACGTACACAATCATATTCTACTGTTGTCTCAAGATTTCCATTAAGACAAAAACAATTTTTTTCCTTAATTAATGAAAGTTTAGCAATAATGATTTCTTTTTTGTAAACAATACCTCTATCGGCCAAATTCTTTGAAGAAATTTCAAATACTTTATTTTGAAACCCTAAATAGAGTTCTGATACTTTCAGCTTCATTTTAGAGGGTGAAAGTTAATTGAAGTGCAAGTCTTTACCAAGGCTGAACCTATTTGATTTGTATTATTTAATATAACAGCTTAGTATTGTATTTTGATAAATGAAATTTTAAGTAACTTAAGAATATTACTAAGATTACGTATTACTCTTCCTCATATAAATTGTCTTGAGGAAGTGGTTTAGGAACTGATTCAAAAGTATTTTGTAATTTCAAATCATCGGTATCATCATCTTCATCTGCTCGAAAAATTAGATCATCCTCATCTGACAACTTTTTAAAGGTAACAAACATTAATGATTGGCCAACTGTAAGCATTGCTAAGCCATAAGAAAAAACTGATAGGGCAATGGTAAAATAAACAATAGATAGAAGGATGGAAGAAATAATTTTTATTAAAGACAAATCGTTTAATCCCGCCAACTTAGTCGATGGACTGAATAGAAGAGGAATGCCAGAATTCAGATTTATTTTTTCTAGAATCAAAGTTTTATAATGAACAAATGTATCAACAATTATATTT
>NZHK01000100.1 GCA_002691285.1 Fidelibacterota bacterium
ATGCAGGACCTTTTTGGCCTTTCTCCGGTTTTTGATAAAGATTGGACTTGCATTAGTTTACAAGCATCTATACCTGTACAATATAATGGATGGGCGTGGGCAGAATTAGACTTTGAAAACATTGGAAAACTTCCTAAACCTGAACAAATGGAAAACCATCAAATACAAGTAATAGATTCGATTAATAAATGTGTAGAGGATCTACATTTAGATACAGAGAGAGTAAATTTGCTTGGTTTTAGTCAAGGGGCATCACTTTCAATTTACTCGGGACTTCTTAACCCTGATAAATTGAATTCTGTGGTCGCCTTGTCTGGTTTTTTCCCTATTGAAAGACTTGATGATATAAATGGTAAAGGATTAGAAAAATTAGATCTTTTTATGGGGCATGGGAAGTTAGATCCTGTTGTACCAATTAACCTTGGACAACACACAAGGGATGGACTTATAAAGCTAGGAATGAAGCCATCCTTTCATGAGTATGATTCAGAACATACTATTTCACACGATTGTTTGAAAGAATTTATGGATTGGTTAAAGGAAAGGAACTAGCATAAAGTAATTCTTAACTAGTTTTACCAGTCGTCGTCACCCCAGTCATCTCCATCTTCATCATCACCCCAATCATCCCCGCTTTCTTCTTCAAGGTATTCTGCTTGTTCTGCAAGCCAGGCTACATAATCTTCTTCTTCGTGAATGGTTAAATATCCTTTCATTCGATAATGCCCTAACCCACATAATTGAGCGCACGCTATTTCTAAACTTTTCCCTTCTCTTTTTGTTCCTATAGCTGTTTTGAGAAATTCTTCAGAAGTACTAGTTGCAGTGAAATGGACTGGAATGTTCATTCCAGGGATAGCATCCTGAGAAACTCTTAGTTCGGGTAGTTTAAAATTATGGATGACATCTTTCGAGCTTAAATCAACGCGAATTTTCTTATCTACAGGTATATGAAGTTGATTAATAGTATAAAAATCGTCTGCTCCAAATTCGCTTGATCTGTCTAATCCTATTGGATTATCTTGCTCGTCTACTAATTCTGCCCTAGTATCTCCGAACTGGCCATCTGCACCTGGATAGTGGATATTCCATGCATACTGTTGAGCAACTACTCTTAAATGCTCTGAATCTCTTGGGTCAGGTACCTCATTGACACGCTCAGCCCAGATTGGAAAGGCAAAACCAAAAAGTATTGCAATCTCAATAATCGCTACTGCTCCCTCTGCAATACTAGAATAATGAGATTCAACGCCATGATAATTTGCTTTTTTATTTTTTGATGCGCGAAATTTTATTAGACTATAAATAAAGAAAGCACCCCAACCAACAAACAAGACGAGCATCAAATAATGAACAATTACAATTATTTCATCAATACGGCCGCTAACAGTTGAGATCCCTACAGGGAGTCCAAAATATCGTAAAAGATCAATCATTATTTAATGTCTTTTGATTAATTTTTTTTGATTTTAGTCCTATAGATATTATGCCAGCAGCTATCGCAATTAAAAGAGGAGCTATTACACTTAGCAATGTGATAATAGCCATGTCCATACCTTTACCAGCATTACTATCTGGATCCCCATAACAAGTTGAGCAGGCATAAGAGAGTTCAAAAAGAAGTAAAAATAAAAATGCAATAATTTTATGAGTGAAATGTATCATTATAATGTTTTGAATTTCTTAATTATTGTAAATAAATAATAAACTAAACCTACCGTAGCTAATATTCCTCCAATCGAAAAAGTCATTGAGTAAGATTGATCAGTGCTATTTATCATAAAGTATGAGAAAAATCCAGTCAGAAAAATTGAAATTACAATAATTATAGAATGTGTAATTTTTAAGCTCATACTAATATAACCCGGTTGAATCTGTTACAGATATTAAAGGAATAAACATCAAAATGATAAAAGCTACAGTGGTTGCAACTAGTATCCATATTATCGCAGCTCTTTCAGAAATAAGATGCATAAAAAAGCCCAAAACTAAACTACCTTTGACAGAGGCAATTGCAATGGCTAGAAAAAATGCTTCTATGAAGGAAACATCGAGATAACTTACTGCAACTGTAATTATAGTTAGCACACCTAAAGCTATAAAGACCCGTATATATGTTTGAATATGATGTTCTATAGAATGATCTGAATCGCTAGACATAAGAATACCTATAATAAATAAAGAATTGGAAATAGGAAGATCCAAACTAGATCAACAAAATGCCAGTACAAACCAGTCACTTCAACTCTGTTAGCAAGTAAGTCGGGGTTCTCTGCCCACATTTTATCGGCTTGACTTGTCCATAGATATATAAGAACGAATAAGCCCCCAACGATGTGTAGAACATGAAGACCAGTTAAGGTAAAATAAATGCCCATAAAAGTACTGGATGAGGGGTATATACCATGATGAAATTTACCGGTATACTCAAAATATTTCACACATAAAAAACCAATGGCACAGAGGATTGTTATTCCTAAATATATTTTATATTTGTCAAATTGTTTTAGTTTTAAAGATGCCCAGCTCATTACCATGGTTACACTGGATGTGATAAGCATCATTGTATTAAAAGTTGCCATGGGAACATTTAGTTTAGCACCCCAATAATCAAAATCTCCTTCAGGTGCAGCAAGTCGTAAAAAAACATATGCTGAAAACAATCCTCCGAACAACATCACTTCAGATGCTAAAAAAATCCACACTCCTAACTTTGAATTATTGAGGCCTGTATCAGGACGCTCCTCTACAATATAAGGTATGCTACTCATGGTGATGTCTGAGGATAAAAATCTTCTTCTCTTTCAGGTACACTATATTCATATGGACCTCTATGTACTTCAACTGCTGATTCAAAATTCACATGAGGTAAAGGAGGAGACGGAGCAGACCATTCGATAGTAGTAGATTTCCATGGGTTTCTATCTTCTGACTTTTTAGTACTTAACGTAATGAAAATATTTAAAATAAATGGAATTTGAGCAAGTCCAAGTATAAAAGCAGAGATTGTCATAAACTCATTCCAGTGTGTTATGTCTGAGGCATGAGCATATTGTTGCCCACCATCATACATTCTTCTTGAAAGTCCGGCTAAACCTTGAATAAACATTGGCATAAAAATTCCATTCATGGCTAAAAAAGAAGGGAAAAAATGAAGCTTACCCATACCTTCGTGTAATTTTCTCCCTGTAATCTTAGGAAACCAGTAATAAATTCCCGCAAAAAGTGCGAATAAGGTTCCTGGAGCTACAACATAATGAAAGTGACCAATAACATAATAGGTATCGTGAAGATAAATATCTGAGGCCGCAACACCAAGAGGAAGTCCAGTCAATCCTCCAATTCCAAACATTGGTAGAAAAGATAATGCAAAGAGCATAGGGGTATTAAATCGTATGGATCCCCCCCACAGAGAAATAAAAAAGGCAGTCAGCACAACAACGGATGGTATCGAAATAATCATAGTAGTTAGCTGAAAGAAGGCACTCATTGTCTGCCCCATTCCTGTTAAAAACATATGATGAGCCCAAACAATAAAAGACATAAAACCTAGAAAGGAAATTGCATATACAAGTGACTTGTAACCCCACAAAGGTTTTCTAGTATTGTTCGCTAAAATTTCTCCAACTATTCCTATTGCAGGCAGAATAAGTACGTACACTTCTGGATGAGCAAGAAACCAGAATAAATGCTGCCAGAGAAGAGGAGAACCGTTTCCGTAGGCTGCAACTGCTTCTCCAGCATATACGAGTCCGCTTGGTAAGAAAAAACTAGTACCTGCAATTCTATCCATAAGCTGTAATACTGCAGCAGCCTCCAAAGGAGGAAAAGCTAAGACAAGAAGAAATGATGTTACAAGCTGGGTCCAAATGAAAAAAGGTAGTTTAAACCATGTCAGTCCTGGTGCACGTAGTTGAACAATAGTGACAATAATATTCATGGATCCCAATAATGAGGAGGTAATTAGGAAGACCATCGAAAGTAGCCACATGGTTTGTCCAGACTCAAAAATTGAAAGAGGGGGATAAGATGTCCATCCTGACCTAGCTGCACCTTCAGGAGTGAAGAAGCTGGCCATCATTACCACGCCACCAACAAAGTAAGTCCAATAGCTTGCCGCATTTAGTTTAGGAAAAGCCATATCAGGCGCGCCTATTTGTAAAGGTACAAGATAGTTTCCAAACGCTCCTACAGCAAGTGGGACTACTCCTAGGAATATCATAATTGTACCATGCATAGCTCCAAAGGTATTGTAATTTTCTGGAAGCATGATGCCACCGCTTTCTGCAAAAAGCCACTGCCCTATAATTGGAATCACCGTTTCAGGATACGCTAATTGATACCTCATAACCGCCATTAAACCAAATCCGAATAATANAAATAGGAGAGACGTCACTCCGTATTGTATACCAATTACTTTGTGATCAACAGACCATATATATTTTTGAAAAAAGGTTTCTTCGTGGTGGTGATTATCGCTCATGTGTTCTTTAGAGTAGAATTAGTCTATTTTCATGGTGTAATTATCTTCAAAGGTCTCTGTTCCAAGCATCCGAATCGCGTCCCATGTCATTTTAGTGCAAACACGAGCACAAACCTGGCAACCAGTGCATTCATTGTGACGAACTTGTACCGGTGGAATAATAGGAAACTCATATTTTTCATTTGAGACTGGTTCGATACAATCCACAGGACAAAATGGAACACAAGCCTGACAGCCTGTACAGTTATCCTCATCTACTAATGCGATTAGTTTTGGGCGTTTTTGTTTTTCCCTAGCGTATTCTGGTAACTCGGGAATTCCTTTAAAATAATTATATGCCATTGTCTTAATTATGTACTATATATCTTAGCTTTAAATTTAACTAAATATTTTTTAAAAAAAGAGTATAATTCGCATTACAAAATATATTTTTCGATAATCCACCCTGAACCAAAACATATGATACCTGCAAGTAATAGTTTGGGATCCATAAGTTTGGGGTACTTAACAATAAACCCAACTGCAATGATGAACATACCTAATAACTCTAAGCCCTTTGCTGCATAATACATATCAAGAAGCTTCTGGATCTGGTTTTAGTTCAGAGATTATAGCAAGCTGTTCCTTAAAAGAACTATTTTTGACCTTTAAAGACCATAAGTGATGGATAAATGCTAAAAAGAATAGCGGCCAATGTAACCATTTAGTGGCAAGGTTATTTTCTACAGCACCGATATGGATAAACCATCCTCCAACTAGGAATATTGTGAGCATTAGTTGTGGAAAAAGAGCCATTTTTAACTTTTTTTCTCTTCCCCACAAAGTTTGTGCTCCTAGGCCTGAGGTAATTGCTGTTTTAATTGCTTTTCCAGTAGAAATAAAAAAATACATCACAACAGTCTCAGTAATAGTAAATATTAAGATCATGAATAATGCAAACCGTGTATGGCTAGCACCAAATACCGAGTGGCTCAAAAATCCACTAGTCCCCACTACAATTAAGTTGATAAGATTTATCAACATGAGGAAATAACATATAATCATAAATAAATACATAAAGATATGAGTANTTTAATTTTTGAATCAAAATTTACAGCAATAACGCTACTAAATCATAAACACATATAATTAAACATTTGGTGTATAAAATACTATGATTTTTAATTAATTTAAGGCAGTAAAAAAAATACTTTGGAGACAATATGACGTTAAAAATTTTTCTAATCATGACTTTTGTTTTTACAGCACTAGATGCAGGAACATTAAAGGGTCATGTAAAGTATGATGGCAAAGCGCCAAAACCTAAGCGCCTTAGAATGGACGCAGATCCTGTATGTGGATCTTCTCACTCAGGTCCTGTCAGGAGCGAAAATTTTAAGATGGCTAAAGATGGCTCTATGGAAGATGCCTTAGTCTATCTAAAGAATGTTAAATACAGTGGAGGTGTTCCTTCCGAGCCTGCAGTGCTAGACCAGAAAGGATGTATTTATACTCCTCATGTTTTTGGAATGATGGCGGGGCAAGAGCTTTTGATTAAAAATAGTGATGCGACACTTCACAACATTCATTCCATGCCCAAAGTGAATAAAGAATTCAATTTTGCAATGCCAAAAGTAGTAAAGAAAAAGAAGGCGAGCTTTGCTAAATCTGAGCCAGATCCTTTCTATATTAAATGTGATGTTCACCCGTGGATGAAAACTTGGGTTTTAGTCTCAGATCATCCTTATTATGCTGTCACTGATAAAAATGGAAATTTTTCAATAGACAATATTCCTCCTGGAACCTATGAGGTTGTTTGTTGGCAGGAAAAATTTGGTAGTAAGCGAGCACTTACATCTAAGATAACCATTGGGGAAGGGGATACAAATAAAGACTTTGTTTTTTCTAGACCTAAGAAAAAATAGAATTGAATTTCTTTNTAGAAAAAGGCGGATCTTCCGCCTTTTTTTTTCTTTTTAATTAGATGAATCCTTTTCTTTTTTTATTATTAATAATTGCAATCTCCTGTGATGATAATAATGTTTATAAAGTTTCAGGGACTGTGTATTCCGTAGATCTAAATAAGCAGAAGGCAATTATTGCTCATGATACAATTCCAAACTTAATGATGCCAATGACAATGCCTTTTTTTATTAAAAACAAAAAAGACTTAACAAAAATTCAAATAGGCGATAGTGTGTATTTTGAGTTAGTGTGGGAAGATATAATGCCTTATGCAAGAAATTTTACTATTTTAGGCAAAGGATTTATTCCTCAGAATGATGAATTCTTTAGCGATGAATTTTCAGAAAAAAATATCGGATCTATACTAGATGATGCCTCATTTTTAAATTTAGATAGTGTAAAGGTAAGCTTATCACAAACAGACGGAAAATATAGATTCATATCGTATGTATTCTCACGCTGTCCGATGCCTAATTTATGCCCAGCAATTATGCTGAAAAATGCTGCTCTAGTTAATCAATTTCCCGAAATAAATTTTATTATGATTAGCTTTGACTATAAGTATGACACTCCAACAGTGCTTAATAAATCATACGGGTCTTCTGTGAATAGTTGTAAGAATTGGGATACTTGGTCTAGTACTGGATATATAGAAGATGTGTTTAGGTTAGTTAGACAGTCTGGAGGGAATTTTTGGGGGATAGAACAAGAAAAAATCGGGCATACATTAAGTTCCGTACTTATTGGAAAAGATAGAGAAGTGTTAGGTGTCTGGAAAGGCGAAAATTGGGAGGTAAATGAGGTAAGTAATGCTATAAAATTACTTACAAACTAGAAATAGTAGGTTATTTCCAATCATCATCTTCATCGTCACCCCAATCATCGTCTTCATCGTCACCCCAATCATCGTCTTCATCGTCATCATATTCATCATCAGAACCAATATTATCAAAATCATAACCATTTTCTAGGAAGTAATTTTTAATTAGAGCATCTATATTTACATCACCTTTAATATCCCATAAATAATCTCGTAAACCATTCAACATATCAGTGGTATCACCATCTAAAGCTACTAACGCTGATCCCCAATCCTTCTCGGCACCTTCCATTGATAGTATCTCACTATCAGGTATGTAAGGTGCAGGCATTTTTGTGCCAGGCATGATTGCTTGTGGGTTTTTTAACCACTCGGTAACCCATTCTGGGTTCAAACGTTCTTTCGTTAGAGCTAGGTTTGGAGCCCATGTAGGAGCATCTCCAGTAGGGAAAACCTTACCGTAAAAATGACAACTGTTACATTGCCCTAATTCATGGATTTTTTCACCCGCTTCAAATTTGTTACCTGCAATATCAAATTGATGAGCTGAACGATAATTTACAGTTTCGCCATCTGCATGCTTAAAATACGCTATGATTGCATCCCACTCTTTATCTGATATTTGATGAAAGCTAGGCATTTTCACTTGCAAGTTTGGTCTAATAATAGAAGGGTTATTAAAGAACGAAAGTAACCAATCTGGGTTCGCCTTACGCCCTTCAGAATTTAGATTGGGTGGAGCATACTCAGGTTGGCCCATTTGTTCAACAAGTTGCCCTCCTCGGTTCTCAATTAGGTGGCATCCTTGGCAATTATATTGTTTAACAAGCCTATGACCTTCTTTATAAACATTAGGATCGTTATTGCTAGCAACAAGTTTTTCACCAACTTTATTAGAATTAAATGCCAATACTGCTGTAGTAATCGCTTCAATTTCTTCTTCAGAAAAATAGAAGTTAGGCATTTTCAAGAGATCAAGGTGCTGACTTTCTTTTCCTCTATCATAGATTCGAGGCGTTCTAAGTTTATTTTCAATCCATGCGGGAACAGAATGTTCAATGTCGTGAAATAGCCCGAAATCAAATTTACCAACCGGTTTTGATCCTTCCTCAGTAATTTCTACACCAATTGGTTTTGCATCATCAAAACCATCAATACTATGACATCCAAAACATCCATAATGACGTATGCTTTTTTCTCCAATAAAATTTAACTTTTCATCTGTGCTCATTTTCTCTGCTTTCGCTAAAGCAAATGATTCTGGATTTGATTTTTTTAACCAATTAACAGTCAGCTTTTCAAGAACACTATCCTTGTATGCATGTGCGGGAATTGCATCAAATTCTTCATTCTTATCTTGCAATAAGTATGCAGTAATATCTTTGGCCTGAACTGGATCTAATCGAAGATTTGGCATTTTGGTTTCTGGATTATAGGCTAGAGGATCCATTAGCCATTCATATAGCCATTCTGCAGATACCTTAGAACCAAGGCCAACTAAATTTGGACCTTGAACTTTTGTTAAATTTTTNTAATTATTAATATGAGGAGCTTCTTCAGGATTGCTCTCAGAAATATGACAACCCATGCAACCTACTGCACTAAAGAGTTTTTCACCATTATCTGGGTCGCCTGTGTATCTGTTACTTTCACTACCAATGTCTTTATTCTTGCCATCAAAAAGATATTTTGTGATACCTGCGATCTCAACATCATTATAATCTGAAACTTCTGGACTTTCTTGATTTGGTTGTTCAAATATTGCAGGCATCCTTGTATTATATCGGAAATGACGTGGATTTTTTACCCATTTAGCAACCCAATCTTCAGTTAATTTTTCATTAATATGCTTTAAGTTTGGACCTGCCTTTTCTAAGCTGGGCCAATTCTCATTATGGTGACAACCATTACAGCCTGCTTTATCAATAAGTGATAGGCCGAGATTAATTTTTTCGCCTCCAACAAGATCGCTAGTATTGGAATGACAGTTGAAACAACTTGCTTCGGTGTAGCGAGTGGGGAGCATAGGAGTAAGCCAATGATGATTCACCTTCCAATCATGCTCCTCCATCCAACGTTCTTTATCTTCTGGTGTGTTTGGTGTATGAGAAGACGAGACAAAAGAAGTTCCTCGACTTCTACCAGAGTGGCAGCTGGTACAGCCAAAATTATTAATGGGATGAGGCGAGCTAGAAGTTAGATACAAATCAAGATTAGGATGAGTAGTGTATGGTTGCGGTGCATCAACATAATCTGGATTATCGATTCCTAGGTGACAACTAGTGCATCTATCTACTACAGGAACAGATGCAAAGTTAACGTCATATTTAACATCTGCAACTACGACCTGATGAACCTTATAATAAGGGTCTAAAAAGTCTAATATGGGGAGATCCCGAACAATGTCACCAAGCTTATTTGCAAGAGTCATTTGATCTCTATCAAGTTTGTTTAATTTGTTCTTTGCTAGGTTGTAATCTTTAGTGAATCTAGCAAGTGCGTCTTTTTTCTGTTTTACATCTAATTTTATTGATTTTATCTCAGATTCAATTGCTGATATTTCTATTTCAGATTTTTCTTTGTCTAACCTTAGATTATCTAATTTATCTAGAGCTAGGTAGTATTCATCTCTGTAGCTAGGTCCTCCACCACTTACATTATCAGTCTCTACAAGATATTTTAATGCTTCAACTTCAGCTTTGTGACTTTGGTAAAGCATGTTTTGGTCATAGTGTAAATCCTTTAAATCATTTAATTTGTTATCAAGCAATGCTAAATCTTCTTTTCGAGCATCAAATTCTTCTTGAGCACGATCAAGATCTTCTTCATAGCCTGTTTTTTCAACTTCTATCTCAGCTGCTCTATCCTGTAACTTTTTTTTAGCAATTTCAACTTCCATCTTTCGAAATTCGCGCTGGTAATCTTTAAACTCATCGTCGTTATCATCTACAAAAACCCAAATAGTGACAGCTAGGAATATAATAGAGGATATTGCAAACCATTTATTTAGTAGGCCAATGTCCCAATATCTTTCGTCGTTATTAAACATATATTACNATCAAATGTTAAAGAAATATTCTGGAATTGAAATAAAGTAACTCAAGTTAAACATCCACCGTAAATACATTTTTAAAGGCAAGGACAACATCACTAGCCCGAATATCATAAGGGAAACAAATCTAGTTGGGCCATAAGCTTCTACCATATCTTTCAAAACTGTTTTAGCTAAAAGAATTGGTAGAATAAATAGATATCCACCTACAGTAAGAAATCCTAAGAATTCTCGAAGAAGTATATTATTTGGTAATCCTTGTCCAAGTAGTTTTACCCAAAAATATTCTGATAGACTAACACTGTTTAAGGCAACAATTTTGTGGGCATCCCAATATTCAAATGGACCGTAGAAGTTCCAATTAGGACCACGAAAAAATGTACCTAAAACAATTAAAAACAGCCATAAGACAATCCAACCATACATAAAAATAAAAATGCCGACCCTTCTTTCTTTAAATGAATAATAACCATCCCCTTTTTTGTTAATATCCATGTAAGGTATGGCCATCAGTCCTACAACACAGAATATTGGTAAAACGATACCTGCTATCCAAGGGTCATAATAAACCAACATTTCTTGGAGACCAAGAAAGTACCAAGGTGCTTTGGATGGATTTGGAGTAGCAGCAGGGTTAGCAGGCTCTTCTAATGGGGCCGCTACAACAATAGACCATACGGTTAAAAAAACGGTAAATAAAATAAGAGCAATAAATTCTATATAAACTAGATCAGGCCAGACTAAAACCTTATCATCTGGATCATTATATTCAGAAGGTTTAAGACCTTTTTCTAATCTTTCATCATTAATATAGGCTTTCCGCATAGCAAGCCAAGTAAAGTAATAAATTGAATACACCATTAAAACGATAGGAAAATTATCTGCCTTGGTTAATATAATGTTGAAATTAGCATCAAGATAACCAATGATAAAAAAGGCAGTGATTACTAGCATAGCAATTAGAAGCCCCATATTTGTCCACAATAAATGGAAACCTAATTTTCTGTTTAGTTTGTCAAACCAATCTGTTGGTGGAAAAACTATTGGCGTGAGAACAGTTAAAATTGAGAAACTGATTGTCGGGGAAGATAAGTAATCAACCGTAAGTTTAAAGGAGTCTAGCATAATATATTTATCACAGGGGCCCTGAGATACCTCCATCTTTACGAATGCGCCAGAAGTGTACTGCCATGAATATCATCATTATAAATG
>NZHK01000101.1 GCA_002691285.1 Fidelibacterota bacterium
TAAAAATAGAAAATTATCTCTAAGCATATAACGAACGTATTCGCTTCGCAAAACAGATACTCCTGAAAATGTCCATTCGGCGAATTCATTAGTAGTCAGTTGCTTGATTTCTTCAAGTAAAGCGGTACGGTTTTTATGATTNTTTGCNTNATCNTTNAGAGCAACNATTATTGTNCCNTATTGTAAATCTTTTGATAGNACTCNTGANCCAATCGATGGGTCCTGCTGNATATATTTTAATTTTTTTGTAATATGTTTTTCATTCCAATTAGAGGCGTCGTTATGTAAATCTCCTAGCCAGGCGTTTTCGTCAATATCACTAAGAGTGAANATGGATGCAATGTTTTCTACTCCATTTAAAGATTCGATTTTGTAGGTTAAATCTTCAAGCTGGACGTATAAATTCTTTTCATAAATATTATGTGGTTTGTATATAATTGTTATNACATTATCCTCTCTTCCAAATGTGTCNCTAAAAGAAAAGTATTTTTCTACGTTAGGGTCATTTTTGGAAAATAAATGTTCAATGGAGAAATCAATTTTTAGTTTTGGAATAGATAGTGCCAGAATCAGGGTGATAATAAACACAATAATTAGAGTGACTCTGGGGTGATTAATAACGTAATGGAAAAATCGATTTAACATATTTTAAATTGAATTGCTAATTATAAATGAGGTATTTTTCGGTGAAAGTTATTTAAAAGATTTTTTAGACCATAAATTAAATAGTTCTAGAAGTTTAAATGTTATTGGACCTGGGGAACTATTGTTAATTATCATTGAATCCACTTTCCTAACGGGAATAATTCCTGACCCACTATTTGTTAAGAATAGTTCATCTACCCGATTAATATCAAATATTTTAAGTTTTCCATAATGAATGGGGATTGGGGAGTGCTCAATAATTGTTTTTCTTGTTATCCCAGGGAGGACATTATCCTTCCGAGTGAATAAGGAATTAGAGATTACCCAAAAAACATTGCTCCGACTGCCTTCCAAGATATAATTGTTCCGGTCCAAAAGGATTGCCTCAAAACAACTTTTTTTGTTTGCTTTTTTATATGCATCTAAGCACCCTTTATAATCTGTTGTTTTAATGTCAGGAGTATTTCTTTCGTATGAAACAGTTAACGTATCCACACCATCATATATTTGTATATCTAAATCCAAAGCAGTTGTATAAACTACCAATATATCTTTAAAAACTATTACTCTTGCTCTTTGATTTTTTTCATGGAAATTATTTATGACTATCTTAATCATTTTTTCAATTTCTGTTTTGGAATACATTATTTTTAAATTGATTTTTTCTGCAGACTGAAAAAGTCTGTCTAGATGTTGTTTTAATAATACAGGCTTGAAATTTTTAGTTCTAAAAGTTTCGTATAATCCAGAATTCATCTTGAATGAGTTGGTTCCAGGTTGCAGATCTTTTTCATCGAAAGACTTCCAGATACCATTTACAAGTGCTTGAATCATTTTAGTAAATATAAAAAGAAAATATTTGGGATTTTAGTTTTCTGTAACATGTCCATTTGTCTTAAGCTTCTTATTTCGTTTCCACTCAGATTTTCCATAAATGAATATTGTTAATCCTATTATCATAAAAAAATACCCTGAACAAAAAATCTAAAATCAATTCTTACAAAAAAAATAAATAATAGGAAGAGAGAAAAAGATGTTAGTGCAGCACCGCAACACATTAAAACACCAAAGACAGCCATTCGTTTTTTGAATAATTTTTTGTTAATTATTTTTTTTGGGTTATCTGATTCAAGTTTAGCCTCTGAAGGCACACTTGCAATATTAATTTTCTCGGGTTTTTTATGAAGCTGGGAGAATTCTTTGAGCGAAACCTTTATATCTTGAAAATTATGTAGCTCTGGAACATTAATTTTATACTTCAATAAAATACATTCATTCTCAAATTTCCACTTCCAGTTAGGTTTTTTTGATATTTGCTCACGTATACTTTTATTGAAAAGTGCTCTAATTTTTAATTGGTTTTTTCCTGTTAGATCAAATTTTTTAGAAAAGTCTTCGTCAGAAGTAAAATTAATGTCGTCCTGGTTAGGAGATATNCTGTCTATCCATTCATTTACTGGGTCAATACTGCATTGTGGGAAAGTCAATGTATGTGATTTTAGATGNAGAATGCGATAGTAATCTGAATTGTTNTTCCCTTTTNGAATTCTTCGGGTTGCAATNGTCATATGAGGTTTAGAAGAGTCTTTTGTGCATAAAACATCTAGCAGGTTTTGTTTTGAAAAAATAGCTCCATAAAAATATCTTAGCACGGAGTCAGGCTTTATTTCTTTAACTGTTTCCCAGATATCATCATCTATTTTATTAATTTTATTTTCGTAAGGGATGTAATAGTCTCTGACTTTTTTTTGATAAACTAGCCAGGAAAAGAAACTTAAATTTTTCTGTGGTGGCACTGTTTTGTTATGTAAGCCCAAATCATTGGCAATGGACTTCAGCACATTATATCTATCTTGTTTTCTGTTTTTTGGATCGAAGTAACCATCTAGGAGCCATTGTGGAATAATAATAATTAAAAGTGCAACATGAGATAAAATGAATATGGTAGGAATGAAGAACATCCAAAAACCAAGATCACTTAAAATATGTCCATTTGATAATAGAAACATATATTGTATCCTAAGGGATGGTTACCAAAAATTACAAATAATCTAAAAATATTTATTATTTGTAATTAATGATCTTTCGAATGTAAAGGATTTTTAAATGTTGTAAAATATTCATCGGTATTTTCACCTAAAATTTTATTTAGCGCTTTTAAAAAATGTCTCGAGAAAAACTAGAAAAGATTTACAACCCTATTTCGATTGAAGAAAAGTGGTACAATCATTGGATGGGAAAAGATTATTTCTCTGCAGACCCAAAATCAGAAAAAGAGCCATATACGATCGTTATTCCACCTCCTAATGTAACGGGTATGTTAACAGTGGGCCATGTTTTGAATAATACAATTCAAGATATTCTAATTCGAAAAGCAAGAATGGAAGGGAAAGAAGCTTGTTGGATTCCCGGCACAGATCATGCTTCGATTGCTACAGAGACTAAAGTTGTTGAAATGCTTCGAGAGGAAGGAATTAATAAACAAGATTTATCTAGGGAAGAATTTCTAAAGTATGCTTGGGATTGGAAGGAAAAATATGGCGGAATTATTATCAAACAGTTGAAGAGGCTTGGCTGTTCTTGTGATTGGAATAGGGAACGATTTACAATGGATGATGGTTACACAAAAGCGGTACTAACTTCTTTTGTTAAATTGTATGAAAAAGGATATATATATAAGGGTCATAGATTGGTCAACTGGTGCCCTATTTCTAAATCTGCAATTAGCGATGAAGAGGTCATCCACAAAGAGAAAAATGGTAGCCTTTGGTATTTTCGTTATCCAATAAAAGATTCAACTGAGTGTGTAGTTGTTGCGACCACTAGACCAGAAACAATGCTTGGGGATACTGCTGTAGCAATTAATCCTGAAGATGACAGATATCAGCATTTGATAGGGAAGTTTATTATTTTACCAATTGTTGGAAGAGAAATACCTGTTATTGCTGATAAATATGTAGATCCTCAGTTTGGAACTGGTTGCGTAAAAGTAACTCCTGCTCATGATCCTAATGATTTTCAAATGGGAGAAAGGCATGATCTTAAATTTATAAATATAATGAATGATGATGCCTCGATGAATTCAAATGTTCCAGACAAATATATGGGACTTTCCCGTGAGCATGCCCGTAAAGAAATTGTGAAAGATATTGAAAAAGAAGGATTTTTGGAAAAAAGAGAAGATTATCTGACCAAAATTGGATATTCAGAAAGAGGTCAAGTTCCAATTGAGTTTTATATGTCTGAACAGTGGTTTATGAAAATGGATGAATTAACTAAGCCGGCTATGGATGCGGTGAAAAAAGAGAAAATAAATTTTCATCCTAAGCATTGGTCTAAAACATATAATCATTGGTTATCAAATATCAAAGACTGGTGCATTAGTCGCCAACTATTATGGGGTCATCAAATACCTGTTTGGTATCATAAAGATGACAAAACAAAAATACATGTTTCTATCAATGGACCTATTGATAGTGAAAATTGGGTACGTGACACTGATGTCCTTGATACATGGGCAAGTTCGTGGATTTGGCCAATAGGAGTACATAAATGGCCTGAGGAAGATGAAGGGTTAAAGAAGTTTTACCCTACAAATACTTTAGTTACTGGACCAGACATCATATTTTTTTGGGTAGCTCGAATGATTATGTCAGGGTATGAATTTAGGGGCGAATTACCATTTAAAGATGTTTATTTCACTTCTATCCTTAGAGATGATACTGGACAAAAATTAAGTAAATCACTTGGTAACTCTCCGGATCCGTTTGATTTGTTTGATGAATATGGAACTGATGCTGTTCGTTTTGGTGTTATGTTGATGGCGCCACAGGGTTTAGATGTCCTTTTTTCAAAAGAAAGGCTTGAAATTGGTAGAAATTTTATGAATAAGATATGGAATGCTTGTCGGTTTTTACAAATGAATATTTCTGAGAAAGGTATTCCTGATATTGACATAGATTATAAAAAAATAGATTTGCCTGAACAGTGGATTTTGAGCAGATTGGAAAAAATGATTAGAGATTATAATGATCATTTAGATCGATTCCGTTTTAATGAGGCTGCTAAATCTTTGTATGATTTTACATGGAATGATTTCTGTGATTGGTATATCGAAATTGCGAAGATCCGATTTTACAATAGTAATAATGAAGAAGCTGATATCGCAAGGTTAGTTGCATTGGAATGTTTACGATCAGTTTTAATCTTGATGCATCCATTTACACCTTTTATTACTGAAGAGCTTTGGTCTTTTTTCGCTGAAAAGGATTCAAGTGATATAATTGTTTCTGATTGGAAACGAACTGGTGGGCTTAATAATGATTCTGCTGAAAAAAGTATGTATGTTCTAAAAGATATTGTGACTGATATTCGATCTGTTCGAAGTAGGATGAATGTTGCTCCATCCAAATATTCAGATTTAATAATACAATGTAAAAAAGAAGATCAAGTATTTATCAATGAGCATTCTTCTTTATTAAAGTCTTTAGCAAGGATTTCAAGCATTACAATGGCGGAGGATGTAGTAAAACCTCCAAAGTCGGCCACGGCAATATCTAATGGTATGGTGTTGTATATTCCACTTGGAGGATTAGTAAATTTAGAGGAAGAAAAGAATAGAATGGAGAAAAGAACTTTAGATATTAATAAGCTGTTATCAAAAATTGATGCAAAGCTTTCAAACGAAAATTTTCTAAAAAGAGCTCCAGAATCTGTTATTGAGAAAGAACGGTTTAATCATAGTAAGTTGAATCAAGAATTGGAGAAAATCAGTAAAAACTTGGAGATGATTCGGTGAATAAGGTATGGATAATTATTTTATTTTCTACTTTTCTTTGTGCTCAGTCGCAGGATGCCTCACTTACAATTTATAAGGATGGGACTGCTCTTGTGAAACAGCCTGTAGATTGGTCAATAAAATCTGGATACAATTATAAAACATGGGATAAACTTCCTAATGGTATAGATCGAGACACACCATTTCTAAATGTTTCTGGAGTTGATATTATTTCTCAACGTTTTAACGATGATTTGTTTTCTGGATCCGATTATTTCAATGGACTTCGTGGGCAACAAATTCAGATTAAACCTGTAGATGGTAAGTTGGTAAAGGGTACACTCTTAGAGATTACTAATGATTTCATTACCTTATCCAGACAAACCGGGATCATATCTTTTAATAGAAACGAAGTCCAATCTATAAGCACGAAATCTCAGAAGATTAACCCTGTTTTTACTCCCTTTCTTTCATGGGAGTTGAAATCAAAAGGGAATAGTAAAACCTCAGGAGAATTAGTTTATAAATCCGCCAATTTTTCTTGGAGTACGGTCTATCGTTTGAAAATGATCAACGAAGAAAAGGGAGAGTTAATTGCAGAGGCTGTTGTTTCAAATAAGTCAGACATGGGTTTTCAAGATGCAAGATTGAAGTTAGTTGAAGGAAATTTGAATAAAGCGAATGCTAAAAGCCCGCGTCCTGAGAAAATGAGCAGGGCATTAGCAACTTCAGGTGGTATGCTAAATATGAGTAAAGATCAATTAGGAGACTATCATATTTACTCCTTAAATGACAAGCATAATTTAGGCGCGAAAGAAAGTATTACGGTTAGAATGTATGGTCCTTTAGAAGTTGGATATAATAAAAAATATGTCTTTGAAAACACTGAACGTAGGCAGAAAGAAGAGCCTCTTGAAGTTCAACTTACTATGGAAAATACAGAATCAAACGGTCTAGGAATTTCACTGCCTGGTGGAAAAGTCGAAATGTATTCATATAATATTTCAAGCGGATTAGAGTATATAGGCGCTGATAATATGGGTCAGGTTCCAAAGGGAAGATCCACAACTTTTAGTTCAGGGCGTGCATTTGATGTAATAGGAAATAGAAAAGTATTAAATTACGATAGACAAAGAAAAAGTGAAGAAGCAGTTATTGAAATTAAAGTGACTAATGCAAGGAATGATGAAGTGGAAATACTACTCGTTGAGCATATAAATGGAGACTGGATAATTAAAGATCCTTCTTTAAATTATCAAAAAAAAGATGCTTCAACAATCCATTTTGGTTTTTCTGTACAGGCAGGTGAAACAAAAAGCGTATATTATACCTATCGTAAGGAATGGAAATAAATTTTTAAAAGGAAAAATTTTTGGAGCTTACCTCTCCTGTTTCTACCATAAATGGTTTAGGTCCAGCTAGGGTAAAAATCTTAAATGAAAAAGATATTTTTACTTATAGTGATGTTCTATATTATTTTCCTAGAAAGCACTTAGACCGAACTAAGACTAACTCCATTAATAAACTAGTAAAAGGGGAATCGGTTACTATAATTGCCTCAATTGAAACTTTTGGTGAAAAGCCAACAAGAAGAGGTAAGATTTTTCAAGTAATTGTTTCAGACGAAACTGGGCTTTTAACCTTATCCTGGTTTAATGGAGGTAAATATATTAAAAAAATGATAAAGATTGGTCAAAGGCTCGTCATTTTTGGTAAGGTTGAATGGTTTAATGGATTTGTAATTACTCATCCAGAGATTGAAGTAATTGATGATGGGGAGGTTAATGTAATGTCTGGTGGAATAATTCCTATTTATCCTCTAACAAAAGAGATGGCCTCTGTTGGTTTAGAACAAAAAAGATTACGTGGAATAGTACAATTTATTTTTGATTCTCAAATATCAATTTCTGATTTTTTTTCTAAGTCAATTTTACAAAAATATAAACTTATTCCTTTAGATAGAGCGTTGCGATTAATTCATTTTTCTGATAATAACAATGATCTTAAGTCTGCCGTAAAGCGGTTAAAATTTGATGAACATTTTTTTCTTCAATTACTGGTAGCATTAAAAAAATATAATATTCAAAAGGTTGGAACTAAGGCCTTATTAGATATAGGTCCGTATTTTAAGATAATTTCTGAAAGTCTTAGTTTTGAATTAACAAAAGCTCAAAAAAAAGTAATCCAAGAGGTTCACGATGATTTAAAGATTTCAAGGCCTATGAATCGCCTGATTCAAGGTGATGTTGGTTGCGGAAAAACTATTGTGGCAATTTTAGTTTCTTCTCTGACTGTAGGAAATAATAGGCAAGTTGCAGTAATGGCTCCCACAGAAATATTAGCGAGACAACATTATTTGTCCTTTAAAAATGAATTTGATAAAGTAAATATACCTTGTTGTTTGCTTGTTGGGAAGATGAAGAAAACAGAGAGGGCCACAATCTTAAAGGGATTAAAAGAAGGAAAAATTTCTGTGGTAGTAGGTACTCATGCATTGATACAAGAAGATGTTGAATTTAACTCTTTGGGGCTGGTTATCATTGATGAGCAACATAGGTTTGGTGTAAACCAACGTCTAAAGCTTCAAGAAAAAGGAGATAATCCTCATCTAATGTCGATGACGGCAACGCCTATTCCTCGTACTCTTTCAATTACTTATCATGGAGATATGGATTTATCCATAATTGATGAATTACCTAAGAATAGAATTCCAGTTACAACAAAAGTTGTGGATCAGATTAAAATAGAAAAAGTTTATGATTTCATAAAAACTAAAATAGCTTTAGGTAGGCAAGCAATCATTGTGTATCCATTGGTCAAAGAATCGGAAAAGTCCGATTTAGCAGCAGCAGTAGATGCGTTTGAATCACTTTCTTCTTTCCAATTTTCGAAAATAAAATTAGGCCTTGTGCACGGTAAAATGAACCCAGAAGAAAAAGAAAAGGTAATTAGCCAATTCAATAAAAACAGAATCAATATTCTTATTTCTACAACTGTAGTTGAGGTTGGCTTGGATGTCCCGAATGCTACTATTATGCTTGTAGAGCATGCAGAAAGATTTGGATTAACGCAATTACATCAGTTAAGAGGGAGAGTAGGAAGAGGATCAGAAAAAAGTTATTGTATATTGGTTAAAAGAAATCATTCTAATATGTCCAGAACTCGCTTAGCAATTATGGAAAGAACAAATGATGGGTTTCTTATAGCTGATGAGGATCTAAAATTAAGAGGCCCAGGAGAAGTTTTTGGGCAAAGGCAGTCAGGATTTTTTCAGTATAAAATAGCAGATATAGTCAAAGATGGGGAAATCATTCGAGAGGCAAGAGAGTTAGCATTTGATCTGGTGAAATTAGATCCAAATTTATGTAAGCCTTTTAATAAAGATATAAGGGAAGTTTTCGCAAAAAAATACTCACATTACTTAGAAAATTTAAAGTTAATTTGATTAATACTCATTTTGTATAGTTTGTGTTGGAACTAAATTCTCCGCTTTAAACACTATATTAAAAAGGGTATATCTTGTTCTAATGTCAAAAACATTTTTAGATGAAGATGAAAACTTATTTTCATATGTCGTGGATACTTTTAGGTCTAGCGCATCCATTTCAATGGGAAAAATCGAGCATCCTGTAACAAAAAAAGTAGACATTAATCTTGATCAGGCTAAATATTATTTAAATATATTATCCATGTTACAAAAAAAAACAAAAAATAATCTAACAGAGTATGAGGAACAAATGCTCATAAATATCGTAAGTGAATTAAAAATGAATTTTATCGAATTAAAGCAATCCATTAATAATGTAAATGGAACTTCGAATGGTATGGGTAAAAACAAGAAAAAATAGCATGATAAGTCCAAGATATATCAATATAAATCGTATCCTAGCAGCAGCTACTTTTTTAATATCATTTATTGTATACTTTGATACTATGGCTCCAAGTGTCTCTTATTGGGACTGTGGAGAATTTATAGCAGTATCCTATACNTTAGGTGTNCCTCATCCACCAGGNAGTCCTCTATTCCTTTTACTTGGNAGGATNGCNTCNATGNTNCCNATNAGTGAAGATATAGCATTTCGAGTNAATCTTNTATCNCCNCTNGTNAGNGCNTTTGCNGTTTTATTTTTATATTTTATAATTGTGCAATTNGTNAATCATTGGCGNGGTAAANTTNANTCGANTACTGATGCTTTGATTGCNTTTGGAGCNGGTANNNTAGGANCNNTNACATTTGCTTTNACCGATAGCCATTGGTTTAATGCTGTTGAGGCAGAGGTTTATGCCTTTAGTACATTTTTTACGGCTATAGTTGTTTGGCTTGCACTTTTATGGAGCGAAAAAGCTGACGAACAGGGTAATGAAAGGTATATACTAATAATTTCATATATGATAGGTTTGGCAACGGGTTTACACCTTCTCAACTTACTTACTATACCTTTTGTAGCACTTCTGATCTACTTTCGAAAATTTAAATTCGAATGGACTTCCTTTGGAATTTTAGTTGCCCTAACAGGTCTAGTTTTTTTTATTATCCATAATGTTATTATAAAAGGTATGCCTAAGATAGCGGATGCGATTGGAGTATCACTTACAGGACTTTTAATTATAGCAATTTTTTCGGGTATGGTTTGGGCAATATTAAATCATAAACAATTGATATCAATTGTTTTAACATCAATGGTATTAATACTAATTGGATATTCAACGTATGCTCTTATATTTATTCGTTCCAATCAAGATCCAGGGATTGATGAAAATGATCCAGAAACTGTAGAGGCTTTTATCTCATATCTTGAAAGAGAGCAGTATGGTGATGTAGGAATATTTCCTAGAAGATTTAAAGGTATCAAACCTATGCATGAGATAGTTGGATATCCGGAAGGTCCAGGAAGGCAATTTTCAGCATCTCAGGAAAGTGATTATCGAAGTCATCAATCCAATAAACAGTGGAAGTTTTTTTGGGATTACCAGGTTAGAAAGATGTATAATCGATATTTTTTATGGCAATTTGCTGGAAGAGGTCCCTCATCAGATCCAGGTGTGATTTCAATGGGTGCAAATAATAGAGAAGATGGAATAGATTTAACTCAGTTTGGATTGCCGCTAGCTTTTATACTAGGAATTATTGGAATGCTATACCATGGTTACCGTGATGAGAAAATGGCATTTTCCGTGATGGCGCTATTTATAATGACCGGCTATGCAATAATTTTATATCTTAATCAAGACAATCCTCAACCCAGAGAGCGAGATTATTCGTATGTCGGTAGTTTTTTTGCATTTTCTATTTGGATTGGAATAGGTACGGCTGCAATTAGTGAATGGATTAGTCAAAAGTTAGAGAATAAGAACTTGTCTAAAAGATTAATAGTTATAGTTATTGTTTTGCAAATCTTATTTATTCCAACTGTTATGGCTAGAGCTAATTATCATTCCCATGATAGATCCGGGAATTTTGTTGCTTGGGATTACAGCTATAACCTCTTGCAATCTTGTGGCCCAAATGGAATTATTTTTACGAATGGCGATAATGATACTTTTCCGCTTTGGTATTTACAAGAAGTTGAGAAGCTTAGAACAGATGTTGCAGTTGTTAATTTGAGTTTGTTAAATACTCCATGGTATATCAAACAATGGAGAGATAAAAGATCTAAAGATACAAAGTTTATTAATTACAGTGATAAAGCGATTGACAAGTTAACCTCAACTCTTCAACAATGGGAAACAAGGCTTGTTCAAGTTCCTGTTTATAATGACCCTCAGAATGAAAAGGGATATATTGAGTGGGAGATGAAGCCGACCTATGCTGGGCAAGCTCTACGTGTTCAAGATATGATGATTATGAAAATCATTAGTGATGCGGCATGGAGAATACCAATATATTTTGCTGTAACTGTTTCTCAGCAAAATCGAATTGGTTTAGATCAGTATTTGGATATGCAAGGCCTTACATTTCAATTAAAAAGTCATAAAACAAAGCCAGTTGATACAGAAAAAATGTATGAAAACCTTATGACTAGAATAGGACCAGATTCTTGGTCAACAAATTTTGCTCATAATGAATTTTATAAATATGAAGATGAAAGTATCCCAAGAGATATTGACCAAAATGGAAATTATGTAAATTGGTCGAAAGGATATCAACCAGGGTATATGTTCCGAAATCTCGGTAATGAAGAGGTCTATTACAATAAACAAACAAAACGATTACTTCAAAATTATAGAAGTGCTTATATGCAATTAGCTGTAACCTATTATATGGAATATCAAAGAAAAGATAGAAAGGAAAAAGAAGACCATGAGCCTAGACTGAAAGAATTAAAAAATAAAATCATTCAGGTTTTAGATAGAATGGAGGAAAACATACCTGCACATGTAATCCCAATTCAATCTGAAGATTTACATTATCAAATTGCTAGAATATATGGAGATCTGGAAGAAAAAGAGGCAATGCGTTCTATTTTAGAAACTTTAGTTAATCATCCAAATGGTAGACCTCTTAATAGAGTTGAATATGCGAATACATTTTTTAAAGAACTTGATGATACTGAAAAATCTTTGCAAATCCTCGAAAGTATGCGTTCTGATTATTTGAGAAAAGAAAGCATGCTCAAAACTAGAGGATTTAGTAAAAAAACTGTAAAAAAGGGTGAGTGGGGTAGATGGCAAAAAGCTTATCCAGAAATTGTTTCATCTCTGGTTTTTATTTATAGAGAAAACAATCAATTAATTGAAGCTGAATCAATTTTATCTGAATGGGTTTCTCGAAATCCAAGTGATGGCAATGCGAAAAAAATATTGGAAGAGGTTCGCTCCGGCGGATAAAATAATAATTCGGTATGACCGAATATAATGTAAGAGTTTCAATAATTATTCCACATTGGAATGGTATTGATATTTTATCTGATTGTTTAATATCTCTTTTTAAATCCAAGCATGATTCTTATGAGGTTATAGTAGTAGATAACGCTTCAACTGATGGTTCCCAGTCATGGGTAAAAAATAAATATCCTCAAGTCAAACTAATCGAAAATGAGAAGAACTATGGCTATGCAGGTGGCTGTAATCTTGGAGCATTGGAGGCAAAAGGGGATTTTCTTGTTTTCCTAAATAATGATACAACCCAAGATCCAGATTGGATACAAAATTTAGAAAATTTTATAAAAAAAGATAACATGATTGCTGCCGTCCAACCTAAAGTTCTAAATTATTTTAATAAAAATATTTTTGATTATGCTGGAGGATCGGGTGGACATATGGATTGGTTTTGTTTCCCATATGCTAGAGGAAGAATTTTTTCCAAGCAAGAGAGAGATATCGGTCAATATAATGATTCAAAACAATGTTTTTGGTCTTCAGGAACTGCTTTTATGGTAAAGAAAAAGTTGTTCTTTGAAGCCGGGAAGTTTGATGAATGTTTTTTTTCACATATGGAAGAAATAGATTTATGCTGGCGTCTTCAGGCGATGGGTTTTCAAATTTGGGTAGAACCTGATGCTGTAGTTTATCATAAAAATGCTTTTTCAATGCCAATGCATAGTCATAAAAAGTATTACCTTAATCATCGTAATTCGTTGTTAATGCTTTTTGGTAATTATTCACTTAAAAACACTTTAGTTTTGGGGTCAGGGAGAATACTATTCGAATTAATTGCTTTTGGATATTCTATATTAAATCTTAACTGGAAACACTCCTCTGCGATTATTAGATCTTTACTTTATTTTCCTTTTCACATAAATATTATTTTAAGAAAGCGAAATAAGTTTAAAAAAATTCGAATACAAAAAGATAAAGATATAATGAAAAATATGTTAAGAAATTCTATTGTAATCAATTACTATCTAAAAAGGATGCAAGTCTACTCAGAAATAGATTCGATAGATTCTTGATAAAATTCCATTCTATCAGGGTCTAAACTTTTCATGTCTTTTAGTAGATCTACCTGGCCAAGTTTTATAAGAATATTTGCAATTTTTTCTGAGTTTGTTTTTAAAAAATATTGAGTATGACTATCTCTCCCAACGTTTTGGAATGATTCTTCAAGCCCATTTAGCATAATATTTAATTCTTGTATTACTTCATCCATATTACTATCTCTAAATAAATCTAAAGACAAGTACCAAGCAAGTCTTGCTTTGCGAAGTCCCATATTACGATTAAGATTATCTACTAAAGTTATGCGCGAACCCCATCCTTTTTTATAGTCAGAAGAAGACCCTCGTAATGCTATATCTCGAGATAGTTCAAGGGAGTTATTTCCTCCGTTAAACTCATAGGTGTCAATTTCTCCTGCTAATATTAAGTGAGCATAATAAGCTAAAAAACCGGTAATTGGTTCAAATAATACGGGGTCATAATATAGACTACTTCCAGAGTTATAAAAAAATTGAGCGCTTTTATCGAAATATCTCAAATCAGCTCCATTAGAGAATAGGGCTTGACAGTTATAAATTGATTCATTCCCTTTTTGTGTAACACCTTCAAAAATAATTTGAACATAGAGATTGATATCGAGGTCGCTATAATTATCATCCCAAACAGTATTTAGAAAGAAATTTTTGATATCGTTTTTTAAATTAACAATTTTATGTTTTTCATCACTTCTTAGTAATCGATCATCGATAGTGACATCTACAGAATAAAATTGACCGAAAAGAATATTTATAAAAAAAATTGATATTAAAAAAGATGTGACTACTTTTGGCATAATAGTAAATTGAGAAAAACATAGTGACTTTACAAGGTGTTTGTTTTTGGTATAAAAAGTAATTTACTGAATGAAAAATCTCAAAAATTTAATAGACTTAGATAAGTATAAATATGCAAAGTCTATTTTATATATAGCAGGTAGTTTAGGCGAAGACGAAAATCTTGAAATATATGTAGTTGGTGGTTTTGTTCGTGATTTGTTAATGGAGAAACCGTTAAATGATATTGATTTAATGGTAGTAGGTGATGGCATTAGTTTTGCAAAAAAGCTCGCTCGTAAGCTTGGACAAAAAAAGATTGTTCCTTTCATTAAATTTGGAACTGCTATTATTCCAAATAAAAAAATGAATATTGAAGTCGCAACAGCTAGAACTGAATTATATTCGCAAAATTCTAGAAAACCAAAAGAAGTTATCTACACTAGTCTTGAGGGTGACTTGTCCCGAAGAGATTTTACTATCAATGCTATGGCAATGAATATTCTTCCCAATAAATTTGGAGAATTAACCGATCCATATAATGGCAAAGAAGACATTAGATGTAAGGTTCTCAAAACTCCCCTAGACCCAGATGTAACGTTTGCTGAAGATCCTTTAAGAATGATGAGAGCTGCATACTTTTCTTCAAAATTAAAATTTAAGCTTAGTCAACCCTTGATTAATTCTATGAAAAAGACCTCATCAAGAATTGAAATTGTGTCTGCAGAACGAATTCGTGATGAGTTTATTAAAATATTAAAGACAGATAGACCTTCAATTGGTATAATAGTTTTACAAAAAGCGGGTTTGTTGAATCATGTTTTTCCGGAGATTGATACTATGTATGGTATGGATCAAACATCTGAATGGCATCATAAAGATATCTTTGCACATACCATACAAGTAGTAGATAATGCTGCAAAATTATCAAATAAAATGGAAATTCGATTTGCTGCTTTGGTGCATGATATTGCTAAGCCAAAAACTAGAAGAATCGATAAAAAAAAGGGGTACACTTTTCATGGGCATGATGCAGTTGGGGAGAGAATGATTAATGAGGTAGCAAGGAGGATGAAGCTGCCAAATGTTTTAAAATTTTATTTAAAAAAGTTGACACTATTACATTTAAGGCCTATTGCTTTAGTTAAAGATATTGTAACAGATTCGGCAGTGAGAAGACTGATGGTTGCGGCTGGAGATGATTTAGAAGATTTGATGATCTTATGCCGTGCTGATATAACCACAAAAAATCCTAAAAGAGTCAAAAAATATTTAAAAAATTTTGAAAAAGTAGAGCAAAAAATGAATAGCGTTTTTGAAAAGGACTCTATTAAATCTTTCCAGTCTCCCGTTCGAGGGAAAGAGATTATGAAAGTATGTAATATCAATGAGGGGCCAAATGTCGGAAAAATTAAAAAAAGGATTGAAGAGGCAATCTTAAATGGAGATATACAAAATACTCATCAAGAAGCCTTAGCATTTTTAATGAAAATAAAAGGTAATAACTAGAGAATACTAAATTAAATTTTAACTATAATTAAGTATTGCAAAATTTTAATTTACTATCAAAAAGATTGAAAATTTTATTTACAAGAAAAACATTGCCTATTTTTGTCGCTTTTTCAGTGAGCATATTTGGACAAAATTATAGCTTAAGTGATTGTATTCAAACTGCATTAAATCAGAAAAAGACAGTTCTTTCTGCGAGTCTAGAAGTCCTATCAGCCGAGAAGGGTGTAAAGGCTTCGTTTAGTGGTGTCTTACCATCTATTCAAGCAGTAACAAATGCTTCACAAACTCGTTTTCCTGCAAGAGAAGTCATTGGATATGATTTGAGTAGCCTTGTAGATATTAACTTTTTGGATCCACAAATACCTTCGGATACTACAGTTTCAAATAGTTTTAGTAATTTGTCGGCAGGTTTATCATTGAACCAATTAATATATGATGGGGGAAGATCAGTAACTCAAATTCAACAGGCTAAAACGAATTTAGACATTGCATATTTTAACCAAAGGTTAATAAAAACAAATGTGATTCAAAAAGTTATTCAGTCGTATTACAACCTTTTGCAATCGCAGAAGCTATACGATGTTTCAAAAAAGAATTTAGAAATGTCGGAAAGCCAGGTTGATCTTGTAGAAAAGCAATTTGAGTTAGGCGTTGTTAAAAAAACGGATCTTTTGAAAGCAAATGTGGCAAATGGACAAGCTCGTGTAGATGTATTGAATAAAAAAGTGAATTATGAAAATAGTAGAAGGGTTTTATTCAATGATATGGGTTTACAAGACTTTGGACAAGAAATTATTGCCGTAGATGGAGAATGGGTTGCTCCTGTTATACCTACAAAAACTGAAATTTTAANATCTTTGAANAACAANAATCCTTCTATAGCTATTTCAAAAAAGCAAATTAAAGTTCNAGATTTATCTTATAAGTTAGCTAAAGGGTTAAGNAAGCCNTTTATAAATACTTCTATNAATTATTCTGCNAATGGNGAAAACTCAAAAGAANTAATTGACTCTTTCCAANATGATTGGTCNTTAGGANTAAATNTATCATTTAGTNTTCCTATTTATTCTGGAAACAGTCTATCCATCCAACAGCAACAGACATTATTATCNAAACAGCAGTCTGAATATTCATATANTACTCTTTTAAATGACTTACGNGTTCAGGCNGAATTAATTCGTGAAACTTTGACAAATTACACAGAAATAATTCCAATCAATCAAGACATTGTTGTTTCTGCCGAGGAGGATTTGAAACTTGTCACAAAGCGGTATAGCCTTGGGTCTGCAACAATATTAGAAGTATTAGATGCCCAGGTATCATTAATGCGCTCGAAATCATCTCTTATTAATATCATCCATGATGCTAGAATTCAGGAAGCAAGTTTAAATGCAATNCTAGGTGTTTTGGATGNCAAATACCAATAGAAGAAAATAATATGTTTAAAATAATGAANAAGAAAAAAGTCTGGATTCCTTTANTAATAATTTTGAGTTTGTNGANNTGGTTTTTCATAAAAAGNTCAGGNTCGGATGANACGATATCTGTTNATGCTGAGAAGNTNGAATTAAGAACAATNATACANAAAATAAANGCNAGTGGGAAAATTCAGCCTGAGGAATCNGTTCAAATTACCTCAACAATAACTGGATGGATAACNGANATTACTGTAATGGANGGAGANACTGTTGNGCCGGGTCAACATCTGATAAGTATAGATGAAAAACAAATAAGNCCTCGTTATAATAATGCNCTNTCTCAAGTAAAGTCATCTGANGCTAATTTAAAAAAGGTAAAAGCTCANATGGANAGAACAAAAACTTTATTNTCGCAAAAATTAATTTCNCAACAAGAACAAGAACAGGTAGANGCTTCTTTTCAGATTGCNCTTAGTCAGTCAGAGCAGGCAAATGCAAACTTATTATCAGCAGAGGATGAGCTTTCAAAAACTCGTCTAACAGCACCTAAATATGGAATTGTTACAAGTATTACAAAAGAAGAAGGAGAGATGGCTGTTGGAGGAATGTTTAANCCNGGNGTTTTAATGACNGTTGCTGATTTAAGTAGAATGGAAGTTGAGGTGGATGTAAATGAAAATGATGTAGTNAATATTGCAATAGGNGATACAACAGAAATTGAAATAGATGCTTATCCAGANACTATATTTTTTGGAGTTGTAAGNGAAATTGCNCANACNGCNCAGTCGATGAATATGGGATCCCAGCAACAGGTAACAAATTTCAAAGTAAAAGTCAGNATGATTACNGTTCCNGATANGATTCGCCCTGGTATGAGTAGCACGGTAAATATTATTACGGAAANAATNAAAGACGCNTTATCTATTCCTATTCAGGCNCTTACTTCGAGATNTGATGANTATAATGACATAGATAGNTCTAANAAAGAACNAANAAAGNNANTAGAAAATGAGGATGNTCCTTTTAAAAAAGNAAAGCNNGTGGATGTGGTTTTTACCCTAGAAGATAAATTTAAAGGNGANGANGCTGANGAAGGTAAAAANTATGNGATNGTNACNCCTGTNAANGTNGGNATTTCTGGAGAAAACTATTANGAAGTACNANCGGGATTAGAAAAAGNAAAAATNATTGTAATTGGNGGCTATAAAGCCNTAAGTAAATTNCTTAATCATGGNGATTTAGTAAAAATNAGAGATTAAAAAAATAATCTTAANATTAAAATANGGTTAATTATTAAAAAGATGNGATTNTTTTGAGTTTAATTGCACTTAATAATATTTACAANATNTATAATGTNGGGGGTGAAGAGGTAAGAGCNTTAGATGGAATTGATTTAAAGATNGANGAAAATGAATATTTAGCAATTATGGGACCCTCAGGTTCAGGAAAATCTACCTTAATGAATATGGTTGGCTGCTTGGATACGCCTTCTTCAGGAGTCTATCAATTTGAAGGTGAAATGGTACAGNAAATGGATGATGATCAGCTTGCTTCTATACGAAATCGTAAGATAGGATTTGTTTTTCAAACATTTAATTTATTNCCTAANGCAACTGCGCAACAGAATGTTGAAATTCCTCTTGTTTATGGTAATATTAGAANAGCTGAAAGAATAAAAATGGCTTCNAAAGCTNTAGANGATGTGGGNCTTNNAGATCGNATGCANCANAAGCCAAATGAATTNTCNGGTGGNCAACGCCAGCGTGTAGCGATAGCGCGTGCATTAGTAAATAACCCTTCTATAATATTAGCAGATGAGCCTACAGGAAATTTAGACTCAAAAAGTGGACATGAGATTATGGGTATTCTCAATCAATTACACCAACAAGGGAACACAATTATTTTGGTTACGCATGAAGACGATATTGCTCAAAACGCAAACCGAATTATTAGATTGTATGATGGAAAGATAACAGAAGATTTAGACACCAAGAAAAATTAATGCTATTATTCTTTGAAAATTTCTTTATTTCTTTATCCGCTGTTTTTGCAAACAAAACTAGATCGATACTTACGGCTCTCGGTATTATTATTGGTGTGTTCTCCGTTACAATGATGGGAACACTTATTTCAGGGCTAGATAAAACATTTGAGAGCAGTATGTCTATGTTAGGAAGGGATATATTGTACATAAGTCGTTATGAATGGTTTGGTGATATGGAGTGGTGGGAAGTAAGGAATCGACCTCGGATGAGAACAGAGTATGTCCAGAAAGTAAAACAAAGGTCAAAATATGCCCTTGCTGTAGCGCCGGTTATGCAAAGAGGAGCATCACTTTCTTACGGTGAAAAAGAAACTAGAACAGAAATATTTGGTACAAATGAAGACTACATGAAAACCATAACAGCAAATATTGTTGAAGGGAGATTTTTCTCACAAAATGAGGATAGATCTGGGTCTAGGGTTACTATAATTGGATTTGGAATAAAAGAAGCATTTTTTGGAGAAAAAGATCCGATAGGAAAGTATATTAAAATTGACAATGAAAAGTTTCGAGTGATCGGAGTTTTAGAAAAGCAAGGAAAATTTTTAGGGCTATTCAGTACAGATAAACAAGCAATTCTTCCTATTGGTGCATACAATAGAGTTTTTTCAAAACGAGGTTGGATGCGGTTAAGTGTTAAAATTCCAGAGGGGAAAATTGAAGAGGGTTTAGATGAAATTTATTCTGTAATGAGACATATACGTGGTTTGAAACCAAATCAAAAAAATGATTTTGCTATTAATCAAACAAAGGCATTTGAAAAAAATTACAATATGTTAAAGATTGCCATTGGTGGAACGGGAACATTTATTACTCTTTTATCTCTTATTGTAGGTGGCATTGGAGTAATGAATATTATGTTTGTCTCTGTCAAGGAAAGGACAAGGGAGATTGGCGTACGTAAAGCTATTGGAGCAACAAAAGGAATGATTTTAGGGCAATTTCTTATGGAAGCAATTTCGATTTGTTTAATAGCAGGATTATTGGGATTAATGATATCTTATGTTTTTAGTATCCTTTTAAACCAAGTTTTTCCATCTACTTTGGATATGCGGTTGGCAGGTTTTTCAATTTTCATTAGCATCCTTGTAGGCGTCATCTCAGGTATTATACCATCCTATAGAGCTGCAAATCTTGACCCAATAGATTCTCTTAGGTACGAATAAGATGGCTTCAAGAAGTGTTAAAAATGTTATAAAAGAAAGTTTTTGGATGGCAATTGATGCTATCCGTGAGAACAAGCTACGGTCTAGTCTCACTTTGTTAGGTATTAGTATTGGTGTTTTTTCAGTTATTGGTGTTATGACAGCTATTCGAACTCTTGAGTCGTCTGTTAACTCAGGACTCAATGTTTTTGCAACAAATACTTTTGTTATTCAGAAGTACCCAGAAATAGAGTTTGGTGATAGACGGGGAAAGTACCGTAATCGAAAAAACATAACGATTAATCAATATAAAAAATTAAAAAGTCAAGCCAAAATACCACTATTGATTAGCCCTGGAGATGGTTCATGGACAAGAAATGTAAAATACAGAG
>NZHK01000102.1 GCA_002691285.1 Fidelibacterota bacterium
ATGAACAATAAATTGTGGAGCGAATCTTTCTTCTTCAGGAATAGCTTTCCATGCAGTTAAAAACTTCTGTTTTACACCTACTGGAATTTTTAAATCGTATTTACCATCAGCTGGTGTCGCAGACTGTCTTAGCTCTGGATTATATTCTCTAAGCAACTTTGGTTTAATTCCGGCTACTCTAGCTAAGACAGCAATATCAGAACTTTTTTCTAAAGTTATTATATCGTATTTATGGGGCTTAATATTTTTTGGAACTTTAAATCCATATTCAANTGGAGACCTTGCAATTATTGCAGCTGAAAGAAAATAAGGAATNTAATTTCTAGTTTCTCTTGGAAGAGAATGCATTTGCCAAAAATCATATGTTTGGTGGAGCTTAGAAGCACGAGCCACTCTTCCTGAACCACAATTATANGCAGCNANTGCCAAATACCAGTTATCAAATTCCTTATATAAATCCTTCAAATACTTACATGCTGCATGGGTAGCCTTAACTGGATCACGNCTCTCATCTTTATACCAGTCTCTATTTAGGCCGTATGTTTTGCCTGTGGAATAAATAAATTGCCACATTCCAGANGCATTTGCTTTGCTNTAAGCCTTAGGGTTTAATCCAGATTCAATCATAGCTAGATACATTAACTCNTCAGGCATCTCATGTTCTGCAAGAATTGGAAGTATCAAGTCTTGGTATTTTGCATATCTATCAAGCCATATTTGNAATTGTTTCCGACCTTTAGTTTTAAAATANTCAATAAATTGATCCACCTGTTTTGTTCTTACNAATGGAATATGNCCATCNCGATCTTCAATGACAGTAAATTTAGTCTCTCCCATCTCAATCTCAATGCCTTCAGTTATATCTACCCAAATCTTTTTCGCCGCAACAGGAGCATTTATGTTTTGCACAGTAAGGAGCTTATGAGTGTAAAGATCTGTAAATGTCCTATTAAAACGGTCAAATTCCTCTTTATCTTCTAGGCTCATACCTCCATATCTTAAATCTTGCCCNCCAATCTGATCAGCTTCCATGAGTAACTCAAAAATTTTGCTTAACAAAAATGCTACTTCAAGGGTATCTCTATTAAAGTCAGAAATTATAACTTCAGACATCAATAATTTAGCATCAGTAATTATGGCTGGAAGTCTATTTTGAGTCTCATCTATGGCAATACTCGTATCGTTTTTAGCAGTGAACACAGAAGTATTAGGGAACACACTTGAAATGTTCTTTACCTCTGCTCCAAGCGTAGCTAGGATACAAATGTTAAAAATGATATATGCTCTAAGTGTCTTACTCAAAGGACTTTAATGAAACTCCGCTACTAATCTTAACACAAATATTTTAAGAACACAAGATCTTCATTTAGCCATTTTTTCTATAGATTTTGTTGTACTAAACCCAGGAGTTAATGGAACAGTTCTAACCTTTCCACCATTGCTTAAAACAAATTTTGATCCTACAATTTCAGGAACAGTATAGTCTGCCCCCTTAACTAAAACATCTGGGCAAATGGATTTTATAATATTTAATGGCGTAGATTCTTCAAAGACATAGACATCATCAACATATTTTATCTTTAATAAATTTTTCTTTCTTGTCTTTTGATTTTCAACAGGT
Organism: Fidelibacterota bacterium; assembly: GCA_002691285.1. Lineage (GTDB taxonomy): Bacteria > Fidelibacterota > Marinisomatia > Marinisomatales > UBA1611. The sequence goes on from NZHK01000102.1 coordinate 1,622, forward strand.
CGATCCTCACCTTTTAGTTTTTTTACTGATTCATCTGAATTAATGCCAACAATAAGCTTATCACCATATTTTGATGCTACAGCAAGCAAATCAATATGTCCTTTGTGAAGTAAATCAAAACAGCCATTAGTAAAAACGATAGTTTTTTTTGACTTTTTCCACTCCTTCAGTTTTTTATAACTTTTTAATTGGAAACTCATTTTTAATTTTGATTAAGCAAAGCATTTACTTGTTTTTTAACGTATTTAGCTAAACTATTTTTAGAATCATTTGAAAATGTTTTTGGATGGATAGGATTACCAATACGTATTTCTAGAGGTTGATTTTTAAAAGACCAAGTTCCTTTTTTTAGCATCTCATATGTCCCTACAATACCAACTGGTACGATAGGTATTCCAGTATCAAAACCAAGCATTAGGCCTCCTCTTTTGAAAAAGCCGAGTTTCCCATCCATAGTTCTAGTACCTTCAGGAAAAAGCAGAATAGATCTTGGATTCTTGATCAATGATTCCTTAGAGTTTTCCAAAGAAGCAATAGCATTTTCACTTCTTTTTCGATCTACGAATATATGGCCAGCAGTTTTCATTACCCAACCCAAGATAAATACAGATTTCAGCTCAATTTTCGCAATCGAAATTAACCAATACGGAAGACCTGCAAAGGCTAAAGGTACATCATAACCAGAAGCATGGTTACAAGCAAAGATGTAAGTACCTTCTGGATCTAAATTATCTAATCCCTTTACAGAGTATCGAACTCCAGTAAAAAATAAAATAAATTTACCCCATAATCTAGCGCAATGCCCGAGAGTCTTTCCTTTATTTGATTCGAAAATAGAAGCAAAAATTCCCAACAAGCCGAAGAATGAAGTCCAAATTGCTGCATTGAGTATGATCCAAATATATCTCAATAATTTATCTCATCTATGCCAAGAAATTCTGCAACATCTTTTGGAAATGACACACTTCCATCTTCTTTTTGGTATGTCTCAAGTAAGGCGACCATTAATCTAGGTGTAGCAACTCCCGAACCATTTAAGGTATGTAATAATTCAACTTTTTTATCTTTACTCCTTCTATATCTAATATTTCCCCTACGAGCCTGAAATGATTCAAAGTTACTACAAGAAGATACTTCCAACCATTTTTCTTCTCCGGGTGCCCAAATTTCCAAATCATAACATTTCGCNGCACTAAAGCTTAAATCTCCAGCACAAAGAGAAATTACCCTATAATGTAGTCCTAATTTTTGCAAGACTGACTCTGCTTGAGAAGTAAGTAATTCAAGTTCATTGTAAGAATTTTCAGGTATTGAAAATTTTACAAGTTCCACTTTATTAAACTGATGAACCCTTAACAAACCCCTTGTATCCTTACCATATGATCCTGATTCTCTTCGAAAACATGGAGAATAGGCAACATAATATTTAGGTAAATCAGACTCTTCTAAAATATCATCACGATGAATATTGGTTACTGGAACCTCCGCAGTAGGAGCTAGGAATAAATTGTCAACTTCAGTATGGTACATATCTTCTTGAAATTTTGGTAATTGGCCCGTTGTAATCATGGAGTCTTTTAGCATGAGGACAGGCGGGAATAATTCTGTATATCTAAAATTCTTTACATGAAAGTCAAGCATGGAATTAATCAGTTTTCTTTCAAGTTCTGCACCCTTACCAGTATAGAGTGGAAACCCGCTTCCAGATAATTTTGCAGCTGTTTTAAAATCAAATAGTTTTANATTTTCGCCAAGCTCNGTGTGGTTTTTTGGNTTAAAATTAAATCTAACTTTTTCACCCCATTTTCTTATTTCTTTNTTGTCGNTTTCTGTAAACCCATCGGGTACNGTTTCATGCGGGATATTAGGTATTTGTTGCANTATTTTTTCTAAATTTAACTCAAGACCATTTAGCTCTGTTTCTAANACTTTTAATTTATCACCAAGNTGACGAGTTTTCAGTATTTCTTCTGAGGCGTCCCTACCTNATTTTTTTGCATCTCCAATNGACTCAGAAGAAGCATTTCTCTGAGCCCTCATATCACTTNCACTNGTTTTNATTGCTCTTATTTGAGANTCAATTTGAATAATTTTTTCCAAATCAAATTCCTCTCCTCTTTTCATCAAAGAATCNTTATATGCTTTTTTATTTTTCCTTAATTCTTTAATTGAAATCATTTTTAGTGTTCCTTAATTAGTATGAAAATTTATTTTATTTATCTTTACATTGCTAAAATAATAGATTGAAAAATAATTTAATTGCCCGGGCAATTATAATTAGGTTTTTTGAGACAATCAGAATAACTTATTATGTTTAATCAAGGAATACTATCGATATAAATTGCGCCCAGTTTAAAATTATAGGGTAACAAAATTAAATACTGCGATCAGAAATGAAGTATTCCTTAGCATTCTTTTCTTTTCCTGATTCTAAAATCAAAATATGAAAAATCTTTTTGTAAGAATTTTTATTTTCCTAATTGGGTCTATTAGTTTTATTGATGCTCAAACTTTAGATTTAAACAGCCTTAGGATAGCTCAAAAACAGGCTGAAAAATTAAAAAATAACAGTAAAGAAACTTCAAAAAATATCAAAAATAATGACCCCTTAATAATTGACTCTCCGGTAAATAGTGATGATTATATAGTTGGCCCGGGCGATCAATTTCACTTAAACATTATTTCGAGCAATGAGACTTTTGATTATAGTCTAACAATTTCTCCCACTGGTACTTTACTTATCCCCTCGGTAGGTATTATAAACTGTAATAACCTAACCCTGAATAATTTAATCAAAGAAATTAGAAAAACTGTTAAAAATTGGAATACAAATATACAGATTAATATTGAGCTTGAAAGAATCAGGCAATTTAAAGTTCTTGTTTCTGGGCAATTTGAAAATGCTGGTTTTTTTACTGTTACACCAATGACGAGAGTATCTGACCTTTATAACAATATAGTATCAGATTATAATGAAAGAATGAAGTCAACTTATAAGGAAAAAGTGGATAAAACATATTCTGAATCACTGGGAATGCAGTCTATTTTGGCAGTAGATGACTTTTATTCAAGGAAGTTAGGCACTGAAAATGCATTTGAAAATGAGATTGATAAGCTATCAAAAAGGAATATTTTAATCATACGTAATGGTGACACTTTAAATGTTGATTTAGAAAAATTTAAAGTAAGTAGTGAATTAGAACTTAATCCATATATTAATCAAAATGATATTATTAAAATGCCTTATGAAACTCAATTTTTTTATGTAAGCGGTGGAATACAAAAACCAGGTAAATACGAATACAAAAAAGGAAACTCAATCCTAGATGCTATTCAAATTGCTGGGGATTTTCAATCAGGCGTTGATCTAAATAAAATTAAGATTACAAGATCTTTTTTTAATAAACCATCTACCTCTTTTTTCATAAATATAAAAAATATTGAAAAAATTCCACTAATGGTAAATGACCACATTATGGTTCCGCATTTAATCATAAAAGAGCCTCATGAAATGGTTTCTATTGATGGTAGAATAAAACATCCTGGAAGGTATCCTATTGAACCTGGATTTACAACAGTTAATGATATCATTGAAGAAGCTGGTGGTTTTCTATCTGATTCAGATTCTACCAAATTTTATATAAATAACAGAACAATTTCTTCCTCTCCTGATAGGGAACTTGAACGAATCTTATTAAAAGAAGAAATTCATCGATCTGTTGAGGAAAAATCTTATGTTAAAGCAAGAATTAGGACTCAAAAAGGATCATTAGAAATTGCCACAAACTCTATCGCAAAAAGACCTCACATATTAACAAATAATGATGAAATTTTAATTCCAAAGTCCTTCCCTTACATTGAGGTAATTGGTGCTGTTTTATTTCCAGGGCGATATGGTTTTAAAAATAATTTAACTAGTAATGACTACATAAAAATGGCAGGAGGATTATCAAAAAATTCCAGCGGAAAAAAATTTATTGTAAAAGCAATGACTGGTCAAAGATTTAAGTTAAATAATAATTATGATTTAGAAAGAGGTGATATAATATTTATCGCTGAAAAAATTGAATACAATGATGAGTTTTTTCTTTTTAAAGAATACCTCACCTCAATCAGCCAAATAGCTATTCTTTTGTATTATATCCAATTTATTTATATAAGATTAAATTAATTTTTATCTTGATTATGAAACTTACACCTCACGAAGAAAAGATTTTAAAAATTATTAAGAATAATCCCAAAGTAGTTGACCAACCTGCTGTAAGAGGAATTGTAGCTAAAAAATATGGTCTCACGGAGAAAACACTTAGAAACCGGATTGCAGAGTTACGAAAAAGAGGTTTATTACCTAAAAAATCAGAACCAAACCCCATTGAAAAAAAACCATTAATAACCGAAAATGATGAGATTAACTTGAATGCTGTATGGGATATCATACGCAATAACAAAAAGTTCCTATTTAAATTTTCTTTCTGCACTACGTGTTTAGGATTAGCGTATTCCTTGCTTGCAACGATCTATTTTGCTTCACGAATATCCCTATACCCCGCTGGTGAGTTAATCCAGGGTGGTGGATCACTAGGGGATTTTCAAGGTCTTGCTAAATCATTTGGATTAGGTGCACTTGGAAGTGCCCCTACTTATAATATTCCAGATATTATAAACAGTCGTAAATTAAAAAAAGATATTGTATTAAAAAATTGGAAGACTACAAAGTACCCTGACAGCAGTAACCTTGTTGCATTTTGGGATCTAGACAAGCCATCCTTTTTCTCTCCTTTAAGCTCTATTAGAAAAATTTTGCCTAGTGGTAATATCTCTGCAAAAAAGATCGATAAAGAATTAGATGAAGCAATATTGCAGCTTGATGAGTTAATTGGTGTCAAGGAAGAAATTTCTGGGCTTATCTCCGTAACTGTGCTTATGCAAGACCCTATTCTAGCTTCAGAAATTGCAAATTATATTGCTGAGTACGTTAAAAATTTTATATCAGTGGAGCAAAAACGTGAAGCAACTCGAAATAGAACTTTTATAGAAAAACAAATGAAAGAGGCAAAATTACAAAACGAAAAATCTGAAGATTTACTTACAGAATTTCGCAAGAGGAACCCTCTAAGACTTGATACACCCACTAAAGAAATGAAGAGAGAACGTCTAGAGAGTGCAGTTGAAGAAAATCGAGCAGTTTATATTACTCTTAGACAACAGTTTGAAATAGCTAAAATTGATGAAGCCAAGGAAAAACTACTAATAAATATTCTTGATACAGCTGAACCGGCAGTAAAAAAAGCTAAACCAAAACGTACTATCATTGTTTTATTATCGTTTTTTGGCGGCTTATTATTTGCAGTCCCTTTTGCAATATATTTTGATAGACGAAAAAATTAATAGAATATTACCTTTTTTAAAATCACGCCTGTTTAAAAACTCTTTTTATACAGGCGTAACATTAATTTTTATCGGCCTAATTCCTTTCACTTTCAACTTTCTTATCGGGAGAACATTTGGAGCAAATACTCTGGGAAAGATAAATGTTGTAATAAACTTTTGCCTTATAATAACCATATTTATATCAAACTTTTTTGGCAGTGCTGGAAATAAATTTTTAGCTGAATATCGGGGAAGTAAGAACCTAGAAAATTTTATCTATACATTTAAGATTATATTTTTTGGGTCATCTGCAATACTGATAATTACTGGAATTATTTTATTTTATGGATGGGATTATTACTCGGTAAAATTCTCATTATCTGACAACTTATTATATCCAATTATTCTGTATATTTTTTTTCGCACAGCATATATATTGTTAAGGAGGACTTTCTATGGAATGGATCTAGTCAAACAATATGCTCAAAATGAAATTTTTTCAGCAATAATAATGTTTATAATGATATTCTATGTCTCTTTTTATCATTTACAAAATTTCCTTATCCATACATATTTAATTAGCTATTTATTTTTTTTAATACTTGGAGTAAACACCTTATTGAAAAACTTTAAGGACATAAAGGCTACCATGTATAAAGCTAATAGCTTTTCTAAAAAGAACGTGTTAAAAAACTTTTCTAGATATGGATTTGTTAGTATGATTGGAACTGTAGCAAGCACCGGAACAGGATATCTATCTGTGATAGTAACTGGAATATATTTAAATCATTCAGATGCAGGTATATATACTGCTGTACTATCTATTGTAAGTGTTTTAATGTTTTTCCCAAAATTATTTATCCAGGTTTTCCTGCCGGAATTCTCTAAATTATTCGGCCAAGGTGAAAAGACGAAAATAGTCCAAATTTTCAAAAAAACTTTTTTTCTGCTTTTTTTGTTTTCCTTAGTTGTCTGCCTTCTATTGTTTTTTTTAAGTGATTCAATTTTGAATCTTTTTGGAAAGGATTTTGCAAGTGGGAAAATAATCCTGATGATAATTATTCCTAGTATTTTTATTAGGATGATCTCAATTCCTTGTAATGCATTTCTATCTGGAACAAAATATATTCTTATTCCTAATATTGGAGGAATCATTATTTTTGTAGTTTCTTTGATTTCCTGGTCTATTTTTATTCCTAAATACAATGACGCAGGAGTTGCGATGGGCTATAGCCTTGGTATAATTATTGGCATAGGGTACCAAATCGCAAGTGCTATGTTCAAATTGAGAACGTTTATAGTAAATAATTGAAAAAAATGCTCGCCCTTCCAGTTATTATAAAATATTACATGCTTTCGTTTCTTCTTATTGATTCTCTAAGCGGCTTTGTAAGAATTTTTCTTGGAATAACTAATCCAATTTTTAATATAGGCTATTGGACTAGAGGTCCTATACTTCTTCTATTTTTATATTTTTATTTCTTCAAACTTTTTAAAAAGAATCTATTTTTTGACGAGTTATTAAGCTTAATAATGTTTTTATTTTTTATTATCAATGCAATGATTTACTTTGCAGAAAACACATCTATTAATATGCTAGTTGAAAATTTAACTTATATTTTAAGATTCCAATTTTTATTGTTTTTATATGTCTTTTTAAAAAATAGAATGCAATTGAGCCAGAACCTAACAAAAAAGATAATTTCAATAAATTTCATTTTTTTTGTAATTAATCTAAGTCTCGGTTATTTATTTGGGTTCGGGCTTGAATCTTATAGGTTTGAAGGAACTTCAAAGGGTATGTTCCAAGGCGGTAACCCCGTATCAATCTTAAATCTTATTTTTTTCACTTTTTTTCTTCTTGACGGTTCATTAAGGAAAAAAATAATCCCTGTTCTATTTACAATAATGAATGCATTTATTATTGCCTCTAAGAGTGTGTTTGGTTTTATAGTCCCTTTATATTTTGCGCTAAAACGTAAAGCTCTTAGTCCCAATAAAATAATAGCTTACTTTGCATTATTGTTTACTCTATTTTTTTCTTTCACCATTTTAATAGATCAAACAATTGAATTATATGAATCAAGATTTGGTTTAAATATTAAAAAATCTATTTCAGCTGCTGAAAAAGTAGGCGGATTATATAAGAACCAAGCCTTAAATAGGATTGCATCAATAAATTTTAGAAGGTATGCCTCCTTAAATATTCAAATGAAAGAATCATTCACTGAGGCAAAAACATTCACTCTTGGAAAAAGCTTTGCTGGCCAAAATTTATTTTGGAGGGAAAGAGGTGAATTTTGGTTTACCAATGCATCAATGGACTTTTTTGACTTTTTTTTTAAGTATGGACTTATTGGTACAATTATTTTTTTCCTAATATTTTCTAGATTATCCTCTGATTCATTTTTGAATTCACATATAAGAGATAAGGTTGCAATCATTTTATTTTTTGCATATAGTTTTTTTGGTGGACATGTAATTGATTCTGTAACATCAGGATCTCTTTTTTATTATCTATTAGCTAGTACTAACTCAAAAAATGCGAATTTTAATAATAGCTAGCGGAAATAGTCTCCAACTTAGTCCTTTTGTTAAGGAGCAGGCAGAAAGCCTTATAAAACAAGGGCTTTCTATAGATTTTTTTTTAATAAAAGGAAAAGGATTATTTGGATATTTAAAAAATTATTTTCTTTTAATTAAAAAAATAAGATATGAAGAATATGATCTAATTCATGCTCATTATGGCTTATCTGGGTTATTAGCTACTATGCAATTATCCGTACCCGTGGTAATAACTTTTCATGGAAGCGATGTAAATATGAAAAAAAACTATATTTTTAGTAGAATTGCATCTAGACTATCGAACACTAATATTTTTGTACACCAAAGCTTATCAGAAAAACTTAAGATATATAGAAACCCTCCTAATATTATTCCTTGCGGATTTGATAATAATCTTTTTTACCCTATTCCCAAAGATAAGGCACGAGAGATACTTAAATGGGAAAAAAGTAAACGCTATATCGTTTTCTCGTCTTCATTTGATAATAAAATAAAAAATGTACAACTTGCCTGGTCGGCAACCTCAGAAATAAATAATTGTGATCTTATAGAATTGAAAGGATATGAAAAGGAACAAATAAATTTAATATTAAATGCAGCAGATTTACTCCTCGTTACCTCCTTATCTGAAACAGGTCCAATAATTGTTAAAGAAGCTCTGGCATGTAATTGCCCAATTATATCCACAAATGTAGGTGATGTACAAAAGCTAATACGAAATGTACAAAACTGCTATATATCAAGCTATAACCCAGAAGATATTAAAAAAAGAATAAATATAGTATTCATGAAAAACAAAAGAACGAATGGAGAGCAAGCAATTAAAAATTTTAATCTAGAAAACATTGCGAATAAAGTTATAGAAGTTTATCAAAACATATTAAATAACTTTTCATAATGAGAGTTTTATTTGACCTAGGGCACCCTGCCCACGTTCACTACTTTAAAAATCTTATAAAATTGCTTAAAAAGAATGGTAATCAAGTGTTAATAGTTGCAAGGGAAAAGGATGTTACTCATAGTCTTCTTAAAAACTATAAAATACCTTATTTATCTAGAGGCAAAGGTTCAAAAACACTATCAGGTAAACTTTTCTACCTTTTCAAAGCAAATTTTCAGTTATATAAATACTCAATTGTATTTAAGCCTGATCTTTTTATAAGCTTTGCTTCACCATATGCCGCGCAAATAGCAAATTATTTTAATAAACCCCATATTGCATTTACAGATACTGAGCATGCAAAATTAGGAATCGCATCTTTTTTGCCTTTCACAGATACAATAATAACACCAAAAACATTTAAAGGAAATTTGGGCCATAATCATATAAAGTTTGATGGTTATATGGAGGATACTTATCTACACCCTAAGTATTTTAAACCTAATAAAAACATCTTAAAAAAATTGAATCTAAGCGACAAAGAAAAGTATGTAGTTTTACGGCTAGTCTCATGGGAGGCAAGTCATGATATCGGACAAAAAGGGTTTAGAATTGATACACTAGTCAATCTTATAGCTGAAATAAAAAATCATGCACGAATTTTTATTTCAGCTGAAAATAAAATTCCAAAAATTTTTAAAAAATACCAGCTTTCAATAAATCCAACTGAAATTCATGATGTTTTATCATTTGCAGAACTATTTATTGGAGAAGGTGCAACAATGGCTTCAGAATGTGCTATCATGGGAACGCCAAGTATATATATTAATAGCCTATCAGCCGGGACATTAGAAGATCAAGAAAAAAAAGGAATTCTATCTATGTTCAAATCTCCTAATGGATTGATTGAAAAGTCTAGAGAAATTTTAATAAATCCAAAAGCAAAAAAAGAAACAAAACAAAAAAGTATAGACTTATTTAAAAATAAAATTGATATAAATATATTTTTTTACTGGCTTATTTCTAATTATCCAAAGAGCATAATTGATTACGAAAATAATTAAACTACTTAAAATTTATCTTACTTGTAAAATTCCTTTTATTATTATAGCTAAAACCCCTAGATTTTAATAAATAAAAAGGAATCCGTATCGTCCTAGAACGCTATTAAGTTTTTTAATTAATCTAACAAAAATAAAAAAAGCGTTTAAATGATATGGCTACAGCTCATCTGTGTGATTCTCAACACACAAATTACTTTTTATCTAATATAACTTCCTTAAGACAGTCAATATTATTTCGATATTCTTTAAATTTTTTATTCTAACAACATGATACAAAAATCGATATTAAAAAAAACTTTATGGTGCTGTAATTTAATTTTTTTTTATTTCATTTTCTCATTGATGCATTACAAAAAATTTGGAATTTTTATTCCAACTGATAATTATTTTTATTTATATGCTATTTTTCTTTTCTTTTGGATTATTTTTGCCATTTATTATAAAAAGATAGATATTTGCATTGAAAAACCAATTCAACTTTCTGTAAGAATAATTTTTTGGTCATTGCTATTAAATCTCCTTTTTGTAGTCATAATATTATCAATATCTGATTTATGGAGTGTTTCTAGGCTTTTTGTAATATCTTTTGTATTTATTTTAGTGTCTTTTGAAATATGCCTGACATTTATTTTAAAGCTTTATACAAGTTCAAAGCTTATAATTAACGATACTCCTCCATTATTAGATAATGATAAAAAATCAAATAAATTTTATATAAAATGGCTTCTTCCTGGAATCTTTTTTTTGATACTAACCTATATTATTTTGTCCTACAACAATACTGGATCATTTCAATATAGTATATTACATGAGAAAAATTTTTTAATCTTAATATCGTCCTGGGGTTTAGGAACTCTTCTAACTAATCGATATAAAGAGCCTGTTACTATAAATCACTACTATGAAATTGCACCGTACATAAAGGCTGCAATCTTAACCTCTTTATTTCTAACTTTTTTTTATTTTTTATTAAGAATAAGCCCTACTTCGATGAGAATCATTTACAAGGCAAATTTTATACATTCATCTATAGAAATTATTGCATTTTTTTTGTTTTTCTTTGGAAAATCAAAAAGATCAAATGGTTATAAAGAACATAGTAAAAATCAGTCAAATATGGCTAATAGCCAACAAGCATTAGACGATTCGAATTCTAGTTCTGTAAAGCCATATTATAGCTTTAAAAAAAAAGAACTTTCAAAAAGCATTGCAATATTTGGGTTTGATTATTCAAATAAATTAACAGATTTTATCTGGGAAAATATTAAAAAAGAAAATTATAGCCATGAGAACATTACCATTTTAAATACCAGTTCAACTATTAATGTAGAACTATTAAACAATTTATCAAAAGATCTATTAATTAATACTCACCCTCTTAATGATTTTAGAAGAATAAATGAGTATTTATTATCATCATACTCAAAGTTAAAAACTGGAAGGTTTTTAATTGGAAGTTTCATTCCTTTAGAAAACATGAAAAAAAACTTAAGGTCGAAAATGCCTCATTTTCTCTATTTTATAATTCTTCCATTTTATTTCATTTTTAATAGGGTATTTCCAAAACTAGCCATTACAAAACAAATATATTTTATTCTAACTAATGGGAAAAACCGTGTCATATCAAAAGCTGAAGTTTTAGGGCGTCTTTCATTTTGTGGATATGAACTCATTGATGATACTAATTATGAAGATAGAATTTATTTTATCTGCAAAAAGAAAAAAACTATCTCAAATGAAAAATTTCCTTCTTATGGTCCGATTGTAAAACTTAATCGAGTAGGATACCTTGGAGAACTAATTTACATATATAAACTTAGAACTATGTATCCATATAGTGAATTCATTCAAGGCGATATTTATGAAAAAAACCGTTTAGATGTATCTGGAAAAATGAAAAATGATTACAGAATTACATCCTGGGGAAAAATATTTAGAAGATATTTCATTGATGAAATTCCTCAAATTTTTAACTGGATTCGGGGAGACCTTAACCTTGTTGGGGTAAGGGCGTTAAGTGAACATTATTTTAGCCTATACCCAAAATCTCTTCAATTAAAAAGAGTTAAATTTAAACCAGGGCTAATACCACCATATTATGCAGACCTTCCAAAGACCTTTGATGAAATTATTGAAAGTGAAATTCAATATTTAAAGAAAAAAGAGGAGAAACCATTTACTACAGATTTAACATACTGCTTAAGGTCTGTATTTAATATATTTTTTATTGGAGCACGGAGTAAATAAATATGAGACTTTTTAGTTGCATCTTTTTGCTTTTGACTATTAATAAATCATTTGCTAATAGTGTTATTATTAAGCCATCTATTTTCACTATTCATTCAAGCAATGGTAAAGATTGGATGTATCAAGAAAAAGTGATAAATGTATTTGGGTTTGGAATTAGTTCTTTTATAAATAATGAAAACTGGAAATTAACATTTGATTATTTGCAGATAGGCCTATTAGGTAATGTTAATCAAGATATATATAACTTTTCCCCTCAACAAAGTTATGCTTACATTGATCAATCAAAAGATGCTGAGGGATTCTGGACAGAACATATTAATACAAAATTAAGTTATAACTTTAATAATTTTATTATTGAATTAGGAAAGTTTAATAGACACTGGGGTAACGGAGTTAGATCCTTATATATTTCAGATAAGGCACCATCCTATCCACAAATAGGATTCAAGTATAAATTAAACCAAAAATTAAGTTATTTATACTTCCATGGGTTTTTGAATAGCAATATACCTGATAGCTCACGATCTTCTTATTATAAAAACAACTTTAGCCAAAGATCAATTAGTATCCCGAGAAGTATAGCCGCACATCGAATAGAATGGAAACCGAATGATAAATTTATATTCAGTTTCAACGAATCAGTTATTTATGCAACCCGTAGTATTGACATTTACTATCTCATTCCTATTCTGCCATTTTACCCAATTGAAAATTATATTGGAGATACTGATAATATTCAGATGGGCGTTGATATTTTATTTAGAATCAATGAACTTCAAAAAACCTATGTATCTTTTTTTATGGACGAATTCACTCCGGAATGGATTTTTAAATCAAAAAACCATAATTGGTTCGGTTGGCAATTTGGATATAATATGAAAGATGCAATTTTGAAAAACTCAGAATTTCAAATAGAATATAATTGGACTGATCAAAGAATATATATGCACAAATACGATATTAATGATTTTTATAATCATCAGCATCCTTTAGGATTCTGGGCAGGGCCTCATGCTAAAGAATTATTATTTAATTATATTACTTATTTTGGAGATAGAATTCTCAAATTTCATTTTTCAAAAACAAAAAGAGGATTAAATACAAGAGAAATGGTTGAAGACAACTATCAAGATCTGCAATTAAAAAGATATGAAAAAGGCTATGAAGAACGTGCCCTAGTATCTATAAGTTTTAAAACTCCATCTAATATAAAAGATCTGCGATACTCCATTGATCTTAACTATATAAATTTTAAAAATGCAGGTTTTGAAGTCAGTAATAATCAATTATTTAATGGTATAGATATAGAAAAAATATCTATTGATTTTGGCTTATTTTATAACTTTTCAATTAAAAATAATTATAATTAAATAGGGTTTGTTGTTCAATAATTCGTTTCAAATATTGACCATATTCATTTGGAAATGTTTCAGCAATTTCATCTAATTGTTTTGCATCGATAAAACCCTTTCTGTAAGCAATTTCTTCGAGACAAGATATTTTTAATCCTTGCCTATCTTCAACTGACTTTATAAAATTTGATGCATTATTCATCGCTTCCTGTGTACCCGTATCTAGCCATGCATAACCTCTACCCATTATCTCAACGTTCAGCCTATTTTGATCAAGAAAATTTTGATTTGCAGAACTAATCTCTAATTCACCTCTCTTAGATGGCTCCAAAACTTTTGCTATATCAATGACATCATTTGGATAGAAGTATAGTCCAACGACCGCATAAATTGAATCAGGGTTTTTTGGTTTTTCAACTATTTTTTCAACTTGACCCAAATCATCAAAAGATACAACACCATATCGTTCAGGATCTTTAACTCCATATCCAAAAACTACTGCTTTATCTTTTTCTTCAACAAATTTGACGGCTTTAAAGAGAAGTTTTGATAATCCATGTCCATAAAAAATATTATCTCCAAGAACAAGGCAAACTGAATCATTTCCAATAAAATCTTCTCCTAATATAAAAGCTTGAGCAAGACCATCTGGTGAGGGCTGTACTTTGTAAGATATATTTATTCCTAATTTTTCACCATCCCCCATTAGTTGTTCAAATCTGGGAGTATCCTCAGGAGTAGAAATAATTAAAATATCTTTAATCCCTGCAAGCATTAATGTAGATATGGGATAATAAATCATTGGTTTATCATAAATAGGTAATAACTGCTTAGAAACAACTTTAGTAATTGGATATAACCTTGTCCCACTTCCTCAAGCTAATACTATCCCTTTCATAATTATATTACGCCTAGTCTTTCCTGCCTATAAGTATCATCTAAAATCGCATTCCACCAATCTTTATTATTAATGTACCATTGAATTGTTTTTTCTAGACCACTTTCAAAAGACTCTTTAGGAGCCCAACCCAATTTTGAATTTAATTTACTAGCGTCTATTGCATAACGAAAATCATGTCCAGGTCGATCTTTTACAAAATATATTAATTTTTTATAGGATTCGGAATTACCCTTTGGAATTAAGTTATCAAGAATATCACATATGGCTTCAACCACATCAATATTTTTTATCTCATTGTTACCACCGATATTATATGTTTGACCTATTTCCCCTTTCTCTAAAACAGTCAACAATGCATCACAATGATCTAAAACATATAACCAATCCCTAACATTATCTCCTTTGCCGTATATTGGTAAGGGTTTATCATTCAAAGCATTAATAATCATTAAAGGAACTAATTTTTCAGGAAACTGATAAGGACCATAATTATTTGAGCAATTGGTTATTAGTATAGGTAAGTCATATGTTTTATTCCAAGCACGTACAAGATGATCTGAACCTGCTTTGGATGCTGAATATGGTGAACTAGGAGCATAAGGTGTATTTTCATGGAACTTTCCTTTATTACCAAGCGATCCATAAACCTCATCTGTAGATACATGCAAAAATTTGAAATCCTTTTTGTTTGATTCAAAAACAAATTTTTTAGAATGCTCTAGCAAATTAAGAGTGCCTACAATATTAGTTTGTATAAACTCAGCAGGGCCATCAATAGATCGATCAACATGACTTTCGGCTGCAAAATGAACAACATATTCAAAATTATATTTATTAAATAAAGCTTTTATTTTATCTTTATCACAAATATCTCCTTTTATAAAAGTATATCTATCATTTGGTAAAGAAGAAAGATTCATCAAATTACCTGCATAAGTTAATTTATCAAGGTTGATAATATCTACATATGGATTCTTTTGTGATACATATTGAATGAAATTTGACCCAATAAACCCACAACCACCTGTTACTAACATTTTTTTCATTCTAATACTGAGGTAAAAACTTTTGATCTATCAAGTTCGGCAGTCTACTATCTTTTTCAGATAATAAGGGTGATTCATTCCCCCATTTAATATTCAAATCAGGATCATTCCATTTGATACCATAATCATCTTTAGGGTTATAAATATTAGTACATTTATACAATACTATTGAGAATGCAGACAATACTAAATATCCATGTGCAAAACCTTCTGGGATATAGAATACCTTCTTATTTTTTGCTGAAAGTTTTATAAGATGATATTTTCTAAAAGTAGGAGAACCTACCCTAATATCAACAGCAACATCCAAAATAGAACCAACGACAACTTGAACTAATTTACCTTGGGGCTCAGAAAGTTGATAATGCAGTCCACGTAGTACATCTTTTTTTGATCTAACTTGATTATCTTGATGAAAATTATTTGGGAGTTCATTAGATTCAAAGAATGTCGACTTAAAAGTTTCAAAAAAGGTGCCCCTTGAATCATTATAAACCGTTGGTCTTATAATTTTAACGTCCTTTATTTCTGTTTCTTCAATTTTCATAAAGCAAATTATGTCCAACATTATCAAATAAAAAATTGTTTTTTTTCAATTTTTCCACATCTAAAATATTTCTTGTATCTAGAAGTACAGGCCTTTTCATTAAAGATTTTAAATGGCTTAAACTAATTCCTCTAAATTCGTTCCACTCAGTCATGATAACAGCAGCATCTGTGTCTTTACAAGCTTCTTCCCAAGAATTTTTGTAAGAAATATCAGGAAATATAATTTTCATTGAATCATTCGCAACAGGATCAAAAGCCTTAATTAATCCACCTTTTTCTTTAATATTTTTAATCATTTCTATAGAAGCTGATTCTCTTACATCATCAGTATTTGGCTTAAATGAAAGTCCTAAAATAGCAATAGTCTTATTTTCAAAATCGCCGCCTATTAGGTTCTTTATCTTTTTTACCATTCTTAATTTTTGTTCACTATTTGTTTTTATGGCAGCTTCAATTGTTCTAATCTTGTTACCATGTTTTCTGCCTAATGAAGCAAATGCTTCGGTGTCTTTAGGAAAACAAGAGCCTCCATATCCTGGACCTGGATGTAAAAACTTAGAACTTATCCTTCCATCTTGTCCCATCACTTTTGCTACTTGCTTAATATCAGCACCTAATGATTCACATAGATTTGCCACTTCATTCATATAGCTGATTTTCAAGGCTAAAAATGCATTAGATGCGTATTTTATCATCTCAGCTGTAGTTACAGTTGTATATACTATTGGTTTTTTATTTTTAAACAGAGGACCATATATTTCTTTCATTATATCAAAAGATTTTTTACTCGACCCACCAATTACAACTCGATCAGGCCATAGAAAATCATTTAAGGCTGATCCTTCACGCAAAAATTCAGGATTAGATATATAATCAAAGGTAGCATCATTCTTTTTTGACTTATTAATTATATTGATAATCTTTTTACCTGATCCGATAGGTACGGTACTTTTTGTACATATAACCGTATACGAATCTAAATATTCACCTATAGTTTTAGCTGCTGATTCAACATACTTAAAATCTGCTTTACCATCCTCTCCCATTGGAGTTCCAACTGCAATGAAAATTACATCAGCATCTTTGATTGCTATCTCTGGATCACTAGAAAAAAAAAGTCTCCCCGCAGCAGTATTCTTTTTTATTAATTCTTCTAATCCAGGCTCATATATAGGGATATTCCCTTTTTTTAGAGAACTAATTTTTTTTTCCGATATATCGTAGCAGGTAACTTTATGTCCAAAATCTGAAATACCTGTACCACTAACAAGTCCAACATAACCGGTGCCAATAAATGTAACATTTTTCATAAAAATCCTTTTTCTATAATAATCCTAACCTTCTTCTCAAGAACCATTCTATTGAAACTAACATGAATAAGAAAATTACTATTCCTATCTTTTCTTTAAGGACTAACCTTGTATGCCCCACTGTTTTCTCAATCTTTTTTTCAATATTATTAATTAACTCTTCCCTACTATCCCAAAGATTAAAAGTTCCATTAGTCTGATTTGCCAATTTTTTTAAGGGTAATTCATTTAAAAAGACTTTATTTAATTCAATTTGACTTTCTTGAACATGAATTTCTCCTTCACTAACAATCCTAGATTTTTCTTCATCAAACATTTCTATTTTATAATCTAATTTTCCAGCTTTGGAGGCCCAAAACTTTCCTTGATAATTTTTTTTATTTGAATCATAAAAAAGCTGTTTGGTATTTATTAATGAATCATTGCTAAAAACATGTATGTAGCCTTCAGTACTATGATTTGAATCTATAATTGGCTTACCAACAACTAAAATTTGTTCACCTTGTTGATATGAGTTTTTCATAGATCGAAAATAAAAAAATTTTTCATTATTTGTTCTCATTAACCACGTAATTATTGGATTGAAAAAGTCTCCAAAAAAATTGTTGGATATTTTATTATGAGTTTTAAAACGTAATTGATTAAGATCAGGAGATGTCCATACTGCAAATCTTAGAGGACCTTTTTCTGATAATAATAATAAAGGTACTTTCATTTCAGAAATTGAAAAATTAGCAAGTACGTTAGCATTGTTTGGTTCAATATTAATTCCAACATAAATAGGAGGGAAATTATTTTGGTATTTATTAGTAAAACTGGAACTAATAAAAGGAAAAGTACGTTCCCAATTTTCGGTAATCTCCCATGGAAATTCAGATTCTAGTTTAATGATTGACTTTTTGTAATTGAGTTCCATTAATTTTAAATATGATTCGAAAATATTTTGTTGGATATCATAACCCGCAATTAAAGCTAAACTAGTTTTTTGAGATAATATTTTTTTTGCAAAAACTCTTAAATATGAACTCCATTCATCGGCATTTTCATCAATTGGATGATTATCAAATATAATTAAGTCATATTTTGTATCCCAAAATTTCTTTATTGGAATCGAGTAATTATTATTTCGATATATAAAATGATCAAACTCAATTTTTGAATTATTGAAAATATTTTTTTTTAAAATTTGTGTATTAAAATTTGGTGCTCCCGTAATAATTGCTATCCGATACATATTTTTCAAAACATGCATAGAAACTACCTGCTTATTATTTTGAATATTTATCTCATCTGCAATAGAATTTACTTGCACTCGATATTCAATTTTCCCAGTTTGGTCTGGTTTTACCATAAAACGAACCTTATCTACACTATTATTTCCTGATGATGAAATAACTTTTGATCCCATAAGCTTATTTTGTGAATATAGTGTTATATTAAGCTTTTTATTCGGGTCACCGCTATAGGTTATTGAAACAATTAATTCAGCACTTTCTCCTTTAATAATTACTGGTGGCGCATCTATTGATTTTATTGCCACATCCACAAATGGAGAAGTGTTGCCTACTCCAATGATATGAATTGGTTTATAAAAATCAAAATTTTCTATTTCTAATTCTTTGCCTAAGTTTGCTTGACCATCTGTAATAATAACTGATCCTGCAGAGTTCTTATTCTTATTACTTTTAATATGATCTAAAACCATTCCAAGATTTGTAGAGCCCTGGGAGAATTTTTTCCCACCTGAAGACCAATTTGTATCAAGTTCCGATCCAAAAGTATAAATATTATTTTGTATTTTTTTCCTATTTAATTGATTTATAAAGTTATCAATCCCTGAAGCTAATGCGACTGATGAAGGTTTGGAATGATATGACATGCTTAACGATTTATCAATGTAAACATTCCAAGGTAATTCTTTTACTTTTGAAACTGAGAAATTGAATTTAGGGTCTAAAAAAATAAATAATAATATTGCGAAAGATAAGGTGCGAATTACTGATAATAATTTATAATTACTTAAATAAAATATATTCCTATATCCAAAATATATCGTAATGGATGTTATAATTAAAAGAAACCAAAATAAAGGTGAATAATAGGTAAAATCAAAATTCAAAATTAGGACAACTTCAAATTTGGCTGAGAACTAAATGATAGTGACTCATATTTTTTTAATTGTATTTTTTTTTCTCCTAGATAACTTATCATCGCACCATTATCAGTACAGTAGGATAAATCTGGAAACATAATTTTATTATCCCCCAAAACTGATCTAAGGCCATTTCTCAAACAATGATTTGCTGCAACACCACCAGCAACTACACATTTATCTACACTATTAATCTTCATTGCTGTTATTACTTTTTTAATAAGGACATCTATAATTGCCTGCTGATAACTTGCTATAATATCTTTTATAGATAGCGTCTTGGTCTCTTTAAAATCATCCATAAAATAAAGCAATGAAGTTTTTAAACCACTAAAACTAAACTCTAGATTATTTTTCCCCATAAGACTTCTAGGAAATTTGATAGCATTAGGATTTCCGCCTATGGCCGCTTTTTCAATTGCTGGTCCGCCAGGATATCCTAATCCTAAAATTCTAGCGCCTTTATCAAATGCTTCACCAGCTGCATCATCCCTTGTCTCACCTAAAAGTTTATATTCCCCAATAGCTTTCACATGCCATAGTTGCGTATGCCCTCCTGAAACTAGTAAGCAAATGAAAGGTAATTCAAGGGAGGGATCAGCAATGAAGTTTGCAAAAATATGACCTTCAAGGTGATTAATCGGCACAACCGGTATTCCTAGACCTAGGCCTAACCCTTTTGCAAAACATATTCCAGTCAATAATGTTCCATTTAATCCAGGGCCTTGTGTTACTGCTATAGCATTTAGATTTTCAAGCCTAATATTTGCTTTGATGATTGCTTCATTAATCACCCTATTTAATAAAATCTCATGTTCTCTAGATGCCAATTCAGGCACTACCCCACCGTACTGTCTATGAATAATTTGTTGGCTAACTACACTAGAAATTATTTTCCCGCTTTTGCAAACAGCTGCAGCAGTTTCATCACATGAAGTTTCTATACCTAAAACAATCATCTTATTTCTCTAGCCACTGCAATCTCCAAACTTTTTGGAGAAATATCTTTCCAGCTTAATAACCCAGATGGCAAGTTCACCTTTGGTTCATAAAATTGTGTTTGGCTACTCCAGTCATTAAAATTAATATAAACTTTAATTGTTTCAGGGTCTATTGAAGCAATTCTTTGAACCCCTCCAATCACAGTAAGAGATACTGTTTGAGGTGATGGAAACACTCTAATTTTTTTTGGAACATTATTAATAATTACAGGTATATCAGCTATGATTTTTTCACTAATCTGTTGAATATCTAAACTAATTTGAACGTGGGTTGGTTTAAATTCAATCAATCTTTGATTTGAAAATACTTTTATTTTTCCGTTAAAAGGAGTGGATATATTATTAATTGTATCTTCCAATGTTTGCACATGGTTAATTAAAGCTATTTCTTCTTTTGGGCCAGCTACTTCTATCATTTCAGGTTCAAATTTTATATCTCCTACCATCATAAAACCTGGACTAGGTGCAATATGAAGATTAGGAATTATAGGGACTTTTTTAATTTGATATTCATCTAAACTAATTTTAATCCGGTTTGGATAAATTACTTCCACAAAAGATAAATTATAATTCAAAGGAAGAACAACTTTTCGAGGATACTTTTCAAAATAATCATTCAAATTGAATTCATATTCTTCAGATATACCTTCCAAGTCTAAAACCAATTTAAATCCAGCGTAATTTTTTAATAGAATAGATTTGAATAAATTTCTTCCTGTTCCTCTTATTTTTATTGACGCATAGGATGGGACTTCTTCTTTGTGAGCCATTTGCGCACTTAAATTTCTAGCCTCAATAGGAAGATCTAATACTAAATCATATTCTTTTTCAGAAACAACAAACAACCACAAAAGAAGAGCAAGGATTAGTGATCCAACTGGTATTGCGATTTTCTGACTTACATACGATTGTAATTTTTTTTCTTTCAAGAAGTAACTTTACTCCTAATATTTTTTTTTAATTCTCCTCTTCATTTTCAGTTCCAACATCTTCCATTTTTTTACTAGGCAAATCTGCTTCAACCTGACTAGCTAAATCTATAAGCTCTTGCGGAAGTTCCAACTTTTCACCCGAATCCGTGTTTTGATTATGGAGATATTGCTTCACTTCATCATTTGCAGAAGTTCTTTTAATATTGCCTGCAAGTTCCTCTTTATATAAAATGACCTTTTTATCTTCAGGAGAAACTTTCATCACAATTCCAGATAAATTAGCTCCAACTTCATACTGGCTAGCAAGATTTCGTCTGTCTTTTTTAGACATTTTACCAAAAGGGATTATGCCTTCAACATCCCGCTCTAGTAAAGTAATAATCCCTTTATCTAATATTCTAATTATTTTACCACTCACTTCTTTTCCTGATTCAAAATAATTAACTAGTTCGGGCCATGGATCGTCATTAACTTGTCTAAGGCCCAAAGAAATTCGTCGATTTTCTCTTGATACTTCTAATATTCGAACTTCTATTGCTTGTTCTTTTTCTACTATTTCTTTTGGATGTCTAATTACTTTAGTCCAAGACATATCAGAAACATGAATAAGACCATCAATATCCTCTTCTAGTTCAGCAAATGCACCAAATTGAGTTAAGTTTTTTATTTTTACATTATGTACAGTTCCAACCATATACTTTTCTTCAATCTTATCCCATGGATCAGGCGTTAACTGTTTGACACCTAAACTAATTTTTCGGTCTTCAATATCAATTGATAGTACCTTTGCATCTACCTCATCTCCCATAGAATATTCTTCAGAAGGGTTTTTTATATGTTTCGTCCAAGAAATTTCAGAATGATGAATTAACCCCTCTATTCCTGGCTCTAATTCAATAAAACACCCATAATTAGTTAGACTAACTACTTTTCCTTTAACAACATTCCCAATAGGAAATTTTGTTTCAATATCTTCCCAAGGATGAGGTGTCAATTGTTTCAAACCAAGTGATACACGCTTTCTTTCAATATCATATTCAATTACTTTTACAGTTATTTTATCATTCAAATTAATTATTTCAGAAGGATGATTGACCCTACCCCAAGAAAGATCTGTAATATGCAATAAACCATCTATACCTCCTAAGTCGACAAACACACCAAAATCAGTCACATTTTTAACACGACCTTCAATAATTGATCCAACTTCTAATTCTTTGAAAAGGGCTTCTCTTTGTTCTTTTAAACTATCTTCAAGTATAATTTTGTGAGAAACAACAATGTTTTTTCTTGATTCATTAAACTTTACAATGCGTAATTCTATTTCTTTCTCCAAATAAACATCAAAATCTTGAATTGGACGAACATCAACTTGAGAACCTGGTAAAAAAGCTTGCACCACACCAAGATCCACAATAAGACCTCCCTTTATACGACGTATAATTTTTCCTTTAATAATTTTCTCATTATCAAATGCATCATTTAGCTCTTTCCAACGTCGCATGAAGTCAGCTTTTTCTTTTGATAATATGGTGTTCCCACCAGCATCCTCAATGTATTCTAAATAAACTTCTACTTGATCACCAATCTGTGGTAAATCATTTTTATCGAATTCGGAGCGATCAATTATGCCCTCAGATTTAAAACCTATATCTATTAAAACATCTCTATCGTTCATACCTACTACTCGACCTTCTACAAGGGTGTTTTCTGATATATCACCAAATGTATTTGCGTATAGTTCTTCGACTTTTTGATCAACTTCATTAAACGACTTATCTTTATTGTCTTCATCGATACTAACAATTTTAATATCATCGAAAAGTGAAGGATCTAAATAATCCTTAGTCTGCTCAAGATTATTGGTTGAAGTAGTTGGCGTATCTTCAACGCTGACCTCTGAAACAGTATTTTTTTCTGTCGCAAGGGTCTGTTCAACTACATTTTCTTCGTTTTTATTTTCAAACATGCTTTGATGTTCCTTCTTTATTTTTTTTTATTATTTTTATTATTTTTTCTAGTTGCTCATTAATTGTAAGATCAGTTGAATCTATTTCTATAGAATCTTCTGAACGCTTCAATGGAGAAAATTCTCTTGAAGAATCAATAAGGTCTCTTCTCTGAATTGAAGCCTTTATTTCATCAATTGATAAATCTTCACCTATTTTTTTTAACTCATTTTTCCTTCGCATAGATCTAACATCTAAATCTGCAGTTAAAAAAAACTTGAAATCTGCATTCGGAAATACTACTGAACCTATGTCTCTGCCTTCAATAACACAATCTATTTTCTTGCCTAACTTTCTTTGAATATTAACTAAAAATTCTCTTACTTCAAGCAGTGCACTCACTGCACTAACACTTGATGTAATATCTTTTTTTCTTATATCAGAAGATACTAATTTTCCATTAAGCATTATTTCATTCGCATTCTTATACGAGATATTAGTTTTCTCTAAAAAAGAATTGACGCTCGAAATATCATTAATATCAATGTTCTCTTCTTTCAGCCCCCAAGTTATCACTCTGTACATAGCACCAGTGTCAAGATGGGTGATATCCAAATGTTGGGCCAACAACCTAGCAGTAGTACTCTTTCCAGATCCTGATGGTCCGTCAATAGCGATTATCATGATTTTTCACTCTCAATAAGCCGGCAATATTAACTTTTGTTGATATAAATTCATAATGAAGAAAAAATAATAATATATAAGCTCATAATTTTCTTAACAAAGAAATTTCACTTTTTCGCAACTCCCTATACTCACCCTCTTTCAAAGCTCCCAGTTTGATTTTAGAAAAAGCAATACGTTTAAGAGTAAACAATTTTACTTTTAATTTAAAAAAAATTCTTCGAATTTCTCTTTTTTTACCTTGTCTGAGTCGTAAAGTAACTTTAGATCTTGTTTTTTCTGTGACTTGATTTATAATCTCGGCTTGCCCAAATTCTTTGAATCCTATATAAATCCCTTTCTTAATTTTTCTTCTTTGTAGAGGACTAAGCCTCCCCTCAATTATTGCTTCATATTCTTTTGGAATATTATTTTTTGGGTGAGTAAGGAATTGCTGAAGATCGCCATCATTCGTAAATAGTAGTAGTCCTGTAGTATTCTGATCTAATCTACCAACGGGGGTTAATCGAAATTTTTTTGGTATATAATCCATTACAATTTTCCTATTGTGAGTATCTTTAACTGTTGTAATAACTTTTTTTGGTTTGTTAAGCATAACTACAATAGTTTCATTAATTATATCTATTCTGCGACCATCATATTTCACGATATCTTTTTCACTTACATCATATGCAGGATTTAGGCAAATTTTACCATTAACTTCTGTTGTTGCCATTTGTATCAGCTCATCTGACTTTCTTCTTGATGCTATTCCAGATTTAGCTAGAAATTTGTTTAACCTAATAATTTACTCCTCAAANATAAANTTCTAAATCTTAATCATTTTAATTANTNTTGATATTTTTTTCATTTTCGAAAACGGATATCTGCTCTCCTAAAGATGGATCTGAATCAATTAATTCAGAAATCTCTTTCAATTTTGGCATATCGGATATTCGATTTAAACCNAAATATTCTAAAAATNTAGGAGTTGTTTTNTATAGAAGAGGCCTTCCTGGCCCNATNTCCCTACCTTTGATTTTTATCAATTCATGATTAAGTAAAGTTTTCAGAACACCACTCGAATCTACACCTCTAATTGCTTCAACCTCATATCGGCTAATTGGCTGCTTATAAGCAATAATAGCTAAACTATCCATAGCCGCTATAGACAATTTNAGTCGACCTGATTTTTTATATAATTTTCTAATAAAGTGCTCATATTCTTTTTTTGATACAATTTGAAAGCCACCTGCAACTTTATGAATTATAAATGCATTTCCATTTTTTGAATATTGCTTATTTAAATTTTCGACTATTTCATTTAAGTTAGGAGTTTCAGGTTCAAAAACATTATTTACCTGCACTTGAGTTAATGGATCTCTTGCAGCAAAAAGTAATGCCTCTATTATTTTTTTTATTTCAGATTTCTGCACTATGACCTACACTTAAGATTAATTAACTGTATATCTGAAAAAACATCCGCTTGAAATAAAGCGCAGGATCCCTCTTTAACCAAGTCTAAAATTGCTAAAAATGTAACGATCACTTCTAGTCTAGTTTTAAGTATACTAAGTAAATTATTAAAACTAAGCTTTCCCTCTCCATCAAAATAATTTAAAATAACTTCTTTTTGCTTTTCTAGCTTTATAGGATCTTTATTTAGTTCAAACGGCGATAAAATAGGCTTATCATCCATCGCATTTTTAAATAGTGTCGCGAGATCAAATAATGACACATCTTTAAAAAATACATCAAGACCCTCATCATTTTTATCACCAATAATTGATTGGTCTAGTTGCCTTTTAAAATGTCCACTATTTTCAGAAGCCATATTATTTAAAATATCCGCAGCACTACGAAATCTTTTATAATCTATTAATCTTTGCATTAATTCAGTTCTCGGATCAATATTTTCACCTTCTTCATCTATCTCAATACGAGGGATCATCATTCTTGCTTTGATCCTCATAAGTGTAGATGCCATTACTATAAATTCGCCAGCTATCACTAGGTTTAAACGTTTCCATTCATTAATAGTATTTATGAAATCTTCAGTAATTTTAGATATAGGGATATCATAAATATCTAACTCATCTCTTCTTATGAAATACAAAAGTAAATCCAAAGGACCTTCAAATTTTTCTAGTTGTATGTTAAACCTCATAAATTTAACGAAAGCCCTACAGTAGACCTTACTTTATCTAATACTTCTAATGCTACATCCTTTGCCTTCTTTGCACCAAGAATTAAAATATCCTTTATATCATCTGGCTTGGATTGAAGCATCGCTCTTTCTTTTCTGTAAGGCGAAAAANAATCCATTATTTTTTCAAATAATTCTAATTTTACGTCTCCATATCGTAACCCNGGAGAATCATATTTTTCTGAAAGTATTTGTTGCTCCCTTTTATCTGCAAACAGACAATANAGATGAAACAGAGTNGTCTCTTTGTCCTTTGGTTCATTNATAGAAGCATTGTCAGTAATAATACTCATAATTTTTTTGCGGATTTCTTTATCGTTGCCNAAAATCGGAATAGTATTATTATATGATTTACTCATTTTTTGCCCATCAACCCCTGGAACTATTTGAGTTTCTTTTACTATATCTGGCTCTGGTAATATAAAAACATCACCATAATTAGCATTAAACCTATTAGCAATATCTCTAGCCATTTCAATATGCTGTTTTTGATCTTTACCAACAGGGACCAAATTGCTATTGAAAAGTAATATATCTGCTGCCATTAAAATTGGATAAGAATAAAGACCCATATTTGACTTCAATCCTTTTGCAATTTTATCCTTATAAGTTGTTGATCTATCCATTAACCCTACACTTGTTTGTGAAGATAAAATCCAGGATAATTCAGTTACTTCAGGTACATCAGATTGCACCCAAAATGTTGTTTTATNTGGATTAAGGCCTAATGCAAGAAAATCACAAACTGCATTAAATGTATTTGATGATAAAATTTTTGGGCTCGGATTGGATGTTAGAGCATGATAGTCTGCAATAAAACAAAATAAATCGTTGTTCGCTTGATAATCTATCATCTTAGACATCATTCCAAAATAATTACCTAAATGTAAATTTCCAGATGGCTGAATCCCGCTTAATACTCGTTGTTTAATTTTACTCATTACTTAGATTTTCAATTGATTTTAAATGGCTCCATAAATAAATATGGTTTCCATTCTTCTTGTTTATCATTGATATACTTATAAAAATAATGAAGACGATTTGGCCTTTTTGGCTTTCTTTTTAAGGGCATGCTTGCCTCTTCAGGAGTCTTGTTACCCTTTTTTTGATTACAAGGCTTACATGCCGTTACAAGATTCTCCCACAAATCTTGACCACCTCTACCTTTAGGTAATATGTGATCAATAGTCAATGGTGAGTTTTTATCACCACAATATTGGCAAATATGTTCATCTCTAGAAAGGATGTTCTTCCTATTAAGATCAACTGACAAATTATCATATCTTACAAAATCACGTATTTTGATTACGCTTGGTAAGCTAAGAGTAACCGAGGGGCTATTTACTTTTTCTTCATAATTAGCTAGAATATCAACCTTATCTAAAATTTCTAAACATATAGCTCGTTTTGCAGTACAAACCATCATTGGAGCATAATTAGCATTCAAAACTAAAACAGCTCTACTAAGCAATTGATTATTAGATGAGTTTTTATAGCTTAATTTCACAGCTTGAATTTAAACCTAATGGAAGCAGTAGACAGATAGATATCTAGAAGACTTTTATTAAAATTTGGATCATTTTTATCTAAAGATTCTTTTTTAACATAACCCTGAGAATGAATAACATCATATCCTCCACAAGCAAAACCTACGTGACTTACTTCACCTTTTTTTCCGAAGAAATGTAGGTCTCCCTTTTTTGCTTTATCTAAATTTATTTTAAATGGTTGTAAAAACCTCCATTGGTTTTTTGAATCTCTTGGTATTCTCATACCATACACATTTAATACAGATTGTACTAGACCCGAACAATCAAATCCCAATGATGTCTTTCCTCCCCATTTGTAAGGTATACCTAGAAGATTATGAAGAACTATATTAATCTTATTAAGATCAAGGCTCTCACCGATTGGAATTGCGCCAACACGTTTTTTACTTACTTTTGCACCAAATGGAAATTGAGGGTTAAAAAATCCCTTACCTTCAGGGTAAGCAATGATATAAGAGGGATTTTTCTTTACTTCAGATCTAAAACCATAGAAGTTTTTTATCCAACCTTGATACCCATCATCGCACATAACAAAAAACCAACTTTTCTTTANTTTAAGAATTCTACAAGAATCACCATATACTNCCTCGGTAAGGTAGTCTGAATTAAAACTTGCACTTTTATATATTGGAGCCACGCCACTGGTTACCACAAACCAATTATTTTTATCAAATTCCATTAGNGTAAATTTATTTTAATGAAACTCAAAATATAGAATATTTGTTATTGAATTAATTTTTTTATGTATATAATTTTTTTTGTCTTATAATAGGCAACAGGGAAAGTTGTGAAAATCAACTACAGTCCCCGCTACTGTAAATGCAGCAAAATGGGTTAAGATCCATTCAATATATTTTATTGGAGAAGGAGATCCTAATGATACTGCATAAGTCAGGAAACCTGAGCTGAAGATAATTTTTAATTAATGAAACAATACTTTCGGGTGAAGAGTTATGTTGGGTCTTTCTCCTNTCATTTCTNTATTCCTGTCAACTTAAGGAGAAATATGAAATATTTAATTCCATTAATCTTATTACTAATATTTAGCTGTGAGAATAATATAACAGAAAATTNAGAAAGCGAAGAGTTCAGTCTATTGTTTATTGCTAGCGAAGGTAATTTTGGATCTAGCAATGGATCCATCGAGGTCTTTAAAGGAGATGAAAAAATACAAACGGTCAACAACGTTGGTGATGTTATTCAATCTATAATTGTTTTTGAAGATGACTTGTTTGTTGCAGTAAATAATAGCCATACCATTAAAAAGTATGATATTATTGAGTCTGGACTTGCACTGCCAGGTATTGAAGTATCAACAAATAACTCAGGTCC
>NZHK01000103.1 GCA_002691285.1 Fidelibacterota bacterium
CAATAGTTATTTTCTACATTGAATGTGAATCCAGTTTCATTATATGGATTTTCATACCAATAATAATAATCAGCATTTTCATTAATTATATTGTTGTTAGAAATATTAAAGTCGGTATAATTATTATTTGAATACAGCGCCTGCTTTATAACAGCGCCTGATATGGATATATTTTGACTGAAAGTATTTTCAATTATATCCATATCTCCGTAAACCTGGTTTGCTAAATAAATAATATTGTTGCCTGTATTTTTTACAAAAGTATTATTTCTTATTTTATTTTCATTCCCTTCACCTGTAATTCGTAGAATATTGTCTCCATCATTATTTGAAATTATATTATTATGTATTTTTCCTCCGTTTTCAAAAGTCTCGATTTCAATAACATTATTATTATTAACAAATATATTATTGTAAATATTCTTTCCTTGTAACCTATCTATTTTTATTATGTAGCCATTTTCATTGTTTTGAAAAATGTTAGAATAAATATTTGCAGATCTACTTATAACATTACATAAATTATTTTTAACAGTATTATTATAAAAGTTATCCGTGGGTCGTGAGAATAGTGAATAATAGGAAGAATTATTACTAAATGAATTACTAACTATGGTATTACTATACATTGATCCATTATCGGAAAAAATCATATAATTAGAATACCCGCTAGCAATATTATTAGAAATGTTATTGTAAGATATTTCGGTATTTGAATCAGAATTTTCTATGTAAATAAGCAAAAGATCTTGACCACTATTGTTTGATATATCACAATTTGTAATTTTAGTGATTCCATCTGTGCTGCCTGTAAAATTAATAACTCGATAATTATTATAACGAAAAGTAGAATGATTTATAAATGGATTTGAACTACTTGCAGTGATCCCTTTCCCGTACTCCACAATGCAATGTTCTAAAATTGAGCCACTTAAAAAATTACCATTTTCGAAGGAAGCATCAACTGAAGAATTATAAAATGTAATTGGTCCCCAATCTCCTACTAAAGCATTGCTGGAGGTAAAAGTAATTTTATTATCTAAATTACCTTGAGCAACCAAGGTCCCAAAAATGGACATACTAGTATTACTTTCAAAATTAATAACCGTCCCAGGTTCGATATTTAATATTACATTTTCTTCAACTAAGGTATTCCCCGTAACATTATATGGACTATTAAGCAAAGTCCAAGAAGTATTTGAGGATATATTACCAGAAACATTAGTTTGTCCAAAGCTTGTTGATGGTATTGAAATAACTAGCAACGATAGTATAAGGTTTATTCTAATTTTCATATAGCCTTTTTATTTATTAGGCTAATATACAAAACAGAATTGAAAATTTATGTGATATGAGGCTTAAATCTTTCTTAAAAAATCATTAATAATTTTGTGTACCTTAAAAGTGTGTACCTTTTTTGGCTATATTTGAATACCTATGATTATATATAAACAAAAAGCCCCATCGTAATGACAGGGCTTTTATTGAGGAATAACTGGTGTTATTCGAGTGTCGGGGTAGAGAGATTTGAACTCCCGATCTCCTGCTCCCAAAGCAGGCGCGTTAACCGGACTACGCTATACCCCGAAATTATCTGGGTGAGTGATGGGACTTGAACCCACGGCCTCCTGGGCCACAACCAGGTGCTCTAACCAGCTGAGCTACACCCACCATAAGAACCAAGATTATTTTTAATTAACTACAGCTTTAAATTTAAAATAATTAAACTCTTATTTGAAGACTTTTTAATTAAACATTTTTTCTTGAATATCTAATAAATTTCACTGTAATAAATACTTTTATGCGACTAATAACAAAATACCTTTTACGAGAAATTTTCTCACCCTTTTTGATCTCATTATTAATTATTACATTTATCTTGTTTGTGAATTTTTTATTAAGAGCAGTGGATCGTTTCTTAGGAAAAGGACTAGAAATATCTATAATAATCGAATATTTATTTCTTAATTTAGCATGGATTATTGCTCTCTCAATACCTATGGCCATGTTGCTTGCTACGTTAACAATATTTGGCAGACTTTCTGAGGATAATGAAATTAATGCTCTAAGATCTTCTGGTGTTAGCTTTATTTCAATCCTCATGCCTCCACTTATTTTTGGATTTAGTGTTGCTCTATTACTAATTATTTTTAATAATTATGTTTTACCAGAAATGAATTTCAAAGCCCGTTTACTATCAGGAGACATTTACAAAAAAATGCCTGATGTGAATATTGAACCTGGAGTTTTTCTTGATAACATTCCTAATTACAATATGATCATAAGCGATAAAAAAGACTCAACTATGACAAATGTTAGAATTTTTTCTAAAGGAAAGACAGCATCTCAAACAAGTATCTACGCAAAAACGGGAAACCTTTCTACTCTTTCAGATGCTTTTTTATTAACATTAAAGAATGGTGAAATACATGAGATTGAAAATAAAGATTATATGAATTATCGAAGAATCTTGTTTGATACCCACAGAATTTTAATCCCTGCTGATAACATTCTATTAAACCGCAGAGATTCTTCAAACAGAACAGATAGAGAAATGACTATCCCTATGATTATAAAAAAAATAAAAAAATTCAATACCAAACTTGAAATTGTTAACAAAAGGATAAAAGGTGCATTTTATANAACNNNTGGAGACAGTATNTTACCAAAAGANATTNATNNNGGATTATTAACTATTTCAGTTTTAAAAGATTCNTTGANANNNAANNCATCNNANACAATTNATCAATTAAATAAAAAAGANCGNCANCTTAGAANTTTAGAAAGGCAANTNAAAAATGATTTNAACCTTATTAAAAGCTACNNTAAAGGNAANAATAANTATAAAGTAGAAGCNCANAAAAAGTTTTCAATNCCNTTTGCATGNATNNTNTTTGTTCTTTTAGGTGCNCCTTTNGGAGTNATGNCNAAAAGAGGNGGCTTTGCTATAAGCACTGCATTGAGTTTTGGATTTTTTTTATTNTACTATATTCTTCTAATTACAGGAGAAGAACTTGCTGATAGAAATCATGTAAGCCCAGAAATAGGGATGTGGGCTCCAAATGGAGTTTTATTANTTATTGCATTATACATAATATTATATGCTATTCGAGAAAGAGCTCCAATTCCACTTTTTAGGTTTTTTAAAAACAAAACAAACTAATGATACCATCAGACATCATAGCAAAAAAAAGAAATGGAGAAGAACTAAAATCAACNGACTTGTCTTGTTTTATCACAAAATATTTGNGNGGTGACATATCTGAAGCGCAAATGTCAGCCCTATTAATGGCAATTTATTTTAATGGAATGACAGAAAAAGAGTTATTAATTCTTATTGATGTAATGATTCATTCTGGGCATGTTATTAAATTTGAAAAATCAGATTTTTTTATTGCAGATAAACATTCAACTGGAGGAATTGGAGATAAAACATCGATAATTTTAACTCCAGTTATGGCTGCAGCAGGTATNCGAATACCAATGATAGCGGGAAGAGGACTTGAATATACTGGAGGCACAATAGATAANCTTGAAACAATACCGGGCATTAATGTTACTCCNTCACTTGATAAGTTTAAAAGTTGGGTTGAGAGTATTGGTTGTGCTATTATTTCTCAATCTAAAGAAATTTGCCCTGCTGATAATAAAATTTATGCATTGAGAAACCAGACAGCAACTGTTCCATCTATCCCAATTATCTGCAGTTCAATCATGAGTAAAAAAATCGCTGAAGGAATTATGGGTCTTGNGATGGATATAAAAGTTGGAAACGGAGCATTTATGAAAACAAAAAATGATGCTTTNAAATTGGGTCACCTTATTCAAAAGGTAGCTATATCTTACGGGCTAGAAATAGATATTATATATTCAGATATGAATAAACCACTTGGAAGATATGCTGGTTTGGGTTGTGAAATAAAGGAAGCANTNGATTGTTTGAAAGGGAANGGTTCTCNAGATTTAATGNACAACACCTTTGAATTATGTTCATGCTTATTAATTCAAGCAGGNAAAGCAAAAGACAAGCAAGAATCAAAAGAAATTTTCGACAAAATTATAGAAACTGGTATGGCCTTTGAATTTTTCCAAAAAATGATTTTTAATCAGAATGGATGCTTAAAACAATTTGAAAAGAATATCANTCCTAAATTTGAAAAAATAATTCGATCACATAAAGACGGAACAATTATTTTTATGGACACGGAAAAAATAGGCTGGTCATTAATAGAATTAGGATGTGGTAATAAAAAAAAGTTGGACAAATTAGATAATACAGCTGGAATAGAATTTTTTGTAAAACCTGGTGATATAATTAAAAAAGGTAGTCCTATNTATAGAGTATTTAACACAAATTCTAAGAAACTTGATTCAACATCGGAANTACTATTAGATACAATCAGAGTTAATAGATAGANAACTGCNCTAAAATGTAAATCTANAGAGTTCTATGTAATTTACAATTTTGTGTAGGTTCGGTACCTTCCTTATAAATTTCTTTCTCAACTGGGCATGCTGGCATTGGAACTTTTTTAGTTATATTACAAATTGTAAAGTCTATGATTCCGGATGGTTTCTCAAATTTTTCAATTGGCAAATCGAGTGTATCATGAGCATCCTTCATGAACCTTGCCCATGCGGGTAATGCTGCTTTACTTCCATCCTGTCCNGGACCTAGCGGAACTCTAAAATCATCNACACCAAACCAACAGCCAGCTGCAATCTGGGGAGTAAAGCCAACGAACCANGCATCACTCCATCCTTGAGTTGTTCCTGTTTTACCAGCGGCAGGTCTATTAAATTTATATTTCCANCGAGCACTTCCCCCAGTCCCTCGATCCATGACTGTCTGCATCATATTTGTCATCAAATATGCTGTTTCCTCAGATAATACTTCGCTTCTTTCAGGAAAATAATCTTTNATTACATTACCNTANCGATCTTCAATTTTTGTAATNGCAAANGGTTTTGAATAAACACCTTTATTTGATAATGCTGAATATGCAGCNACCATTTCCANNGGGAATACTTCNGACGTACCTANGGCAATTGCATCCACTGCNCTTATATCNGTATTTATTCCCATTCTTTTTGCCGTTTGNTTNACTTGNTCTGCAGGTGCNATATCTTGNTGAACCATTCTAACNGAAATAAGATTCATTGACTTTCTTAAACCTTCNCNAAATGTTGTTANNCCTCCTGTACTTCCATCATAATTTTGAGGNTTCCATTTNACCCAGGTCCCATCCATATTTTGGATNTTTAANACTACTGGCTGNTTTANTAANTGNTCTGTNACNGGGTAACCATTATTNATTGCNGTTGTATANACAAATGGTTTAAAAACNGATCCTGGTTGCCGCTTAGCTTGTACTGCNCGATTATATTGGTCATGATAATCAGGCCTGCCTCCAACCATAGCTAAAATTCCACCAGTGTTTGGATCCAAAGCTACAAAAGCTGATTGGACTAATAATTTAGCTCTTAAATCTTTATATAATATATCCTTTCCCTCGAGCATCATTTTTATACTATCTTCAGAATAAATAGTAAGATAGGCTAAATTTTCTAATTCCTCTCGATTATTAAACAACCGTTTATTTAATCTATTTTGATCATCAATTACAGTCTTTAATACTGCGTCTTCTGCAATTTCTTGCAACCTTGAATCCAAGGTAGTAAAAATTTTAAGACCATCTCGATAAATATTTATATTGAGTTCTGTGTCTTCTTTTTCTAATAGTCTACGAACATATTCAGTAAAATAAGGAGCGCTCCCTCTTTTAGTAAACTCTTGTACAGATTCTAAATCTTTTGATCTTGCTTCTTGATATTGTATCTTATTTATAAAATTTTGATCTCTCATCAAACGAAGGACGGTATTACGACGCCTTAATGCTCTATTGGGGTGATGAATAGGGGAGTAACTAGCGGGTGCAGGTAGTAAACCAACCAGCAGTGCTGATTCATCTATCGAAAGTAATTTAGATTCTTTTCCAAAAAATCTCTTTGTCGCAGCCTCTACACCATACGTACCATGACCAAAATGTACAGTATTCAGATACATTTCTAAAATTTCGTCTTTAGTGTATGTCCTTTCAATCTGAATTGCCGTAATTACTTCTTTAACTTTTCTTAGAATACTATCTTCAAAACCAACAGATTTATATAAGTTCCTTGCTAATTGCTGAGTTAGAGTCGAAAAACCTTGCCTGTAACTTAAAGAAAGGGTATTTATCATAATGGCTCTAGCAACACTTCTTAGAGACAATCCCCAATGATGATAAAATTTTCGATCCTCTGAAGACACTACTGCTTGTTGCATATGCTCAGGGATTTGACTTAACTCTGTAAATACTCTCTTTTGTACAAATAATTCATCTAAAACCTTGCCATCAGAGGAATAGATACGAGTTACTAAGTCAGGATCATAGTTTTCTAATTGTTCGATTGAAGGAAGATTCTTTGAAAGAAACAATATGCTGGAAAAAACTAATATAAGGCCGATAAAAATAACTATAGAGCTGTATAAAAAATATTTTTTTAAGCTAATCACCGTAATTTAGATTTTTTTATAAAAAACTGTATTAACTAACATGTACAGAAATTTTACTTTGTTACTTTTTTTGGATGAATCATTTCCTCAGGCTTTACATATTTATCAAAATCTTCAGCAGATAAAAAACCTAAATTAACTACTGCATCTCGTAAACTAGATTGATCATTAAAAGCTTTTTTTGCAGCTTTAGCAGCTTTATCATACCCAATATGTGGATTTAATGCTGTTACTAACATAAGCGAATTATATAGATTATGATTGATCTTATCATGATTTGGCTTAATGCCAAGGATAGCATTTTTTGTAAAAGATCTACATCCGTCAGAAAGCAACTTTAAAGATTGTAGTATGTTATATGCAATCACAGGTCTATAAACATTAAGCTCAAAATTTCCAGATGCCCCAGCCACAGTAATTGTTGTATCGTTACCCATAATTTGGGTACAAAGCATAGTCATGGCTTCACATTGTGTGGGATTAATTTTCCCAGGCATAATTGAAGACCCAGGTTCATTTGCAGGTAATGTTATTTCACCTATGCCACTTCTTGGTCCACTTGCTAACCACCTAAGATCATTTGCAATTTTAAATAAAGATCCAGAAACAACTTTTAGGATACCTGATAACTCTACGATACTATCCTGTCCGCCTAAAGCTTCAAACTTATTTTCTGCAGTAATAAACGGCAAACCAGTTAGGTGTGAGATTTCTTCCGCTATATTTTCTGAAAAACCATCTACTGAATTTATTCCTGTTCCTACAGCCGTTCCTCCCATTGCAAGCTCATAGCAATGGTGCAATGCAGATTTAACACGCGCTATACCATGATCTACAGCAGTAACATATCCTGAAAATTCTTGGCCTAAACTTAATGGGGTCGCATCTTGAAGATGTGTACGACCTAACTTTACAATAGATTTAAACTCGATCGATTTCTCATTTAAAGCTGCTCTTAATTCCTGCAATGCTGGTATCAATTGATTATGTATACTTTCTACAGCTGCAATATTTATGGCAGTAGGGAAAGTATCATTCGTAGACTGACTCATATTTACATGATCATTTGGATGTACTGGAATTTTTGTACCCATCTCACCACCCAACATTTCAATAGCCCTATTTGAAATTACCTCATTAAAATTCATATTGGTCTGAGTACCACTACCAGTTTGCCAAACAACAAGTGGGAAGTGATCATCCAATTTTCCATCAATGACTTCCTCAGAAGCACTTTGAATAGCATTCATAATTTTAGTTTCAAGATTGCCAAAATCATGATTGACTTTAGCTGCTGCTTTTTTTAGAATTCCATAGGCTCTTATGAATTCTCTAGGAAAACGCTCACTTCCTATTTTAAAATTTTCAAAAGAGCGTTGAGTTTGAGCTCCGTAATATTTATCAGAAGGAACCTCAATTGAACCGATGCTATCCCTTTCCGTACGAGTGTTCATATACTAACTTACTTTCCAAGTATCTCCAGCATTCAATAAATCCTGTACTTTTCCAACTCCCTTTTTATCTTTAGCATGATCAATTTGATCTATCATATCTTGATTGTAAGTTGGCTTATCGATGGAATATATTACACCTATCGGCTCAGGAAGGTCAGGGTTAGATGTCCAATTTGATATAATTTGGGCTAATTCCAAATTAGTTTCATCGTGGACCAAAATTTCATTTATACTGTGTTTATCCATATCTACAACTATAGCCTTGGCTCCATCTAATTTTAAGCCCTTTGTTTCTTTAGCGAAAAGCATTGGATGTCCATTTTTCAATTCAATGACATTATCTAACTTTTCTGATCCGGTATATTCTTCAAAAGCACCATCATTAAATATATTGCAATTTTGATATATTTCAATAAAAGAACCGCCATCATGATTATATGCCCTGTCCATCATTTCTGCTAGATGCTTTTGCCATCTATCGATTGTGCGAGCAACAAATGTAG
>NZHK01000104.1 GCA_002691285.1 Fidelibacterota bacterium
AATTCATATTGTACAAGATCAATTTCATCCATAGTAAGATCTTCTTTTGCTAGATCAACCTTTTCCTCCCACCTAGGTGACCAAGATTCATACCGTTGTGTTAGTCCTCTAATATAATTTATGTCAGAAATTTTGTCTTCAATAGGGTCTTTCCTTTTTCTTTTTCTTGAAAAACGTCTTTTGCGTATCATTATATCATAAATTTCATCAATACGTTTACCTCTTTCTTTTTTTAACTCTTCATTAACTTTGTTTTCAAACTGAACATGATCATCAGTGATTTTTTCATAAATATTTAGATCTTTTGTTAGTGTTTTTCCATTTTCGGAGGGTATAATTGAGGGCTTGTATTCAACATAAGGTAAAAAGTTTAATTTTTTAAGTATTGTTCTTTTCGTCCATTTTTTAGCTCTTTCAATTCGTGTTTTTGAATCTTGACTAAATAAGTATCCCCCATAGCTAAAAAAAATAATAACTATATATAATTGCAGTATATTATGCTTCAAGTGATTCCCCTCATCACTAGGAAACAGATAAACCGCATCCATAAACATTTTATGAATGTATAATTCAGTGAGAACTCCGCATTTATAGGTCTTATAAGACCTAGATAATTTTAAATTATATCCTTTACCTAAAGCAAGAGGTAATTGAAAGTATTTAAGTGTTTATATATTAGGATTTATGAAAATGAAATAGTTGATATAGTTATTCTTCAATATTTTGTAAATTTAATTTCAACATTTGAGGTANTTTGATGAAGTTTTTNGTATTGATAGGAGTTTTAGNNATGAGTTCGTGCAGTGAGACAGTAGTTAANCCAGTTCCTAAGAAAGAGCCTTATGANATAATAACTCANGGNCATAAAAGAGTTGATGATTATTATTGGATGCGGTTAACNGACGAACAAAAAAAATCTAAAATCCNNGANGAACAAACAAAAGAAGTNATTAATTATATTGATCAGGAAAATAATTATACTCAAAAGAGTCTTTCTCANACAAATTCGTTGCAAAAAACGTTGTTTGATGAAATAGTGGAAAGAATACCTAAAGATGATGAAACCGTCCCCTATTTAGAAAATGGATACTTTTATTACTCTCGTTATGAGGAGGGGAAAGAATATGCTGTTTATTGTAGAAAAAAAGGATCTCTTGATGCTAAAGAGCAAATTATTTTAGATGGGAATGAATTATCTAAAGGCTATGATTATTTTTCAGTTGGTAGTAGGTCTGTTAGTCCCAATAATGAATGGTTGGCCTATGGACTGGATACCCTTAGCAGGCGATTTTACACTATTTATTTTAAAAATTTAGTCACAGGAGAAATTTTAGAGCATTCTATTCCTAACACCTCTGGTTCNGTTGCTTGGGCAAATGATAATAAAACAGTTTTTTACACATCAAAAAATAAAGTAACGTTATTATCTGAAAAAATATTTAGACATAATTTAAATACTAGTTATAAAAATGATGTTTTAGTTTACNAAGANAAAGATAATGAATTTTACACTGGAGTATATAGGTCAAAATCAGGGAAATTTATTATTATTTGGAATAGTAGTACATTGGTAAGCGATTACCATATTCTTAATACGGATAATCCAAATGGAAATTTTATCTCTTTCACTTCTAGAGGAGAAAAGCATGAATATGATATAGCACACTATTCTGATAAGTTTTACATCATGACCAATTATAATGCTAAAAATAACCGGTTGATGGAAACACCAGATAATGCAACGGATATTTCTAATTGGAGAGAAATTATTCCGCATAAAAAGAATGTTCATTTATTGGATATGGAAATTTTTGAGAACTATTTGGTCCTTAATCATAGGAAAAATGGTTTAAGAGGAATAAGAATAATTAACCAAACGAACAAGAAAAATAATATTCTTGACTTCAATGAAAATACATACGCTGCATTTTTTTCAACGAATAAGGAATTTAATACAAGTGTTCTTCGTTACAGCTATANTTCTTTAGTTACTCCATGGTCTACATATGACTATAATATGGAGACAGGAAAAAAGACTCTATTAAAACAAGATAAAATTTTAGGAGGATATGATCAAAAAAACTATTTTTCTGAAAGATTATATGCAAAATCAAGAGACGGGCAAAAGATACCAGTTTCAATAGTTTATAATAAAAATTATAAGAAGGATAATCCCCAAAATCTTTTACTTTATGGATATGGATCATATGGTTCTACTATAGATCCTTATTTTAATTCAGCAAGGATAAGTCTTTTGGATAGAGGATTTATTTTTGCGATCGCTCATGTTCGGGGTAGTCAGATTTATGGAAGGCAGTCTTATGAAGATGGAAAGCTATTAAAGAAAAAGAATACGTTTAACGATTTTATAGATGCAGGGAAATTTTTAGTTTCATCAGGATATACTAATAAAAATAAGTTATTTTGTTCTGGAGGTAGTGCTGGAGGGCTATTAATAGGAGCGGTTATTAATATGGAGCCTGATTTATGGAAGGGTGCAATTGCTTCAGTACCGTTTGTAGATGTAGTTACAACCATGCTGGATCCTTCAATACCCTTAACATCCAACGAATGGGACGAGTGGGGAGATCCTAGAGAAAAGGATTATTATGATTATATGCTATCTTATTCCCCATATGATCAAGTTAAGGAAAGAAAATATCCTAATCTTTTAGTTACCTCTGGATTTTTTGATTCTCAGGTTCAGTATTTTGAGCCACTTAAATGGGTCGCTAAACTTAGAGAGTATTGGCAAGGAGAAAATAAATTATTTTTGCATATGGAAATGAACGCTGGACATGGAGGTAAATCTGGCAGGTTTAGGAGATATAAAGAAGTTGCTTTAGAATATGCTTTTTTACTAGATCTTTCTGGTAAAAAATAGTGATTTAAAGAAGGTGAGAGTTTTTTGATATAAAAATTATTTCACGTAATAAAACTTTTAATACCCCAGTTGCAGGTATTGCAAAGAGCATTCCAAGTGGTCCCATTAATGTTCCTCCTACAATTAATACAATCATAACTATCATTGGATGAAGTCCAACACTTTCTCCTATAACTAAAGGAGTTATAAAGTTGTTATCTATTTGTTGAACTACAATAAACATTAATATTATATCAAAAATAAAAAATGGAGATGGAATTATGTTAAAAATATAATGTGAAAAGGCAGATTCGTTACCAACATTATTCATTATAGTTATCAATATTGCTGGGATCATTCCAATAAAAGGTCCAACCATTGGAATTAGGTTCGCTAACCCTGCAATGATCCCAATAAAAATTACTAGAGTAATGTTCGCACCAACTTTATTCAAAATAAATAAACCTATAATTGATAAAATAGCAACGCTACTTGCAGCAAGAATTTGTCCTCTTAAATATTTTGAAATTTGTTGTTCAACATTATAAATGGTACGCAGACCAATTTCTAGATATTTGTTAGGAATAAATAGAACTAAAGATCTTTTAAAATCATGATATTCAATAAGTAAAATGATTGTAAAAACTAAAACCATAAAAACAATAAATATAAAATTTCCAGCAGAACCAAGTAATGCCAGGACGTTTTGGAAAATATTCACCAAGAAGTTTTTAGCCATTAAGATTACTTTATCACTATCTGGTACTAAATTATTGAAAAATTCTGGTAGTAGTGATTTTATTTTAGTTGAGAGATTTTCAACTGCAATAGCAAAAGTATCTTTTTGAATTTTGTTAGAAAAGGTTTTGATTTGCATACCGAGGCTATTTAAAAAACTTCCAATAAATAAAATACCAACTGAAATAGATAGACCCAGAACTGCTACTACTCCTAAAGTTCTAGATTTTACATACCCTTCAAGATAATCTACGGATTGCAAGAAAACTGAAGTTAACAAAAAAGAAAAAATTAATATTAATATCAATGGTGAAAAGAAAGGTAGAACAATCCACCCAAGATAGGATAAAATTAATAGTAATAGTATTCTATAAATTTTTTGGAGTGGGTCCAAAGTTACTTTGATTTAATTATATTTTTATTGGTTTCACGCAATCGTTCGCCAAGCACTCTAGAAAGATTTAGTAAAATTTTATTTCCTAATTCTGGATACCGGTTTATAAGAGTTAAAAGATCTGTTCTAAAAAACCCTATTAACCTTGAAGGTACATTGCAAATGGCCGAAGCAGATCTTGGTTCTTCGTCAAGCAATGCTAATTCACCAAAAAAATCTCCAGAATGTAAGTTTGCAAAAATATTTCCCGATTTGGGGTCTTTAATTTCGATTTCACCATGAAGTATAACATACATTCCCTCAGCTGGAGCATGCTTTTTAAAAACATATTCATTTGATTTATATTCTCTTTCATGTGTGAGTTGTGCAATATTTTTTAGTTCTTTTTTTAACAAGTTTTCAAAAATTGGAATTCTTTCCAATGTTGTAAGTATTGGGTCTATATTATTTTGTTCTCGAAAAAAATTTTTGTAAATCGCTTCCAAAAGATTATCCTAATACAAAAAATCTAACATTTAATAAAAATTGGTTTTATTGGTGTGTTTCGCAGTCATCCCACCAGCTTGGGCCACATTCGCATTCCATTCCTTTTTTATCCCAACATTCTTTATCAATGTGCCATTCCGTGATTTTTCCATTGGGAGCAGAATTATCATAAATA
Source organism: Fidelibacterota bacterium (assembly GCA_002691285.1). Lineage (GTDB taxonomy): Bacteria > Fidelibacterota > Marinisomatia > Marinisomatales > UBA1611. Next base: position 4,657 of record NZHK01000104.1, read on the forward strand.
TATTTTGTGGCAATTACGCCATTACCATACCATCTTGTCCATAAACCATTTTTAAAACCATCTAAATAGCTTCCTTCTAACCTTTTCATACCATTTTCATGCCAGTAAGTCCAATCTCCATTCCGGATGCCATCTTTAAAGTTCCCAATCATAGATTTAGGTCCGCTAAAATGGAACGTTTCTTGTTTAATTAATTCAAGTCCTTTTTCTGTATCTTGATAATAAGATATCATACTAATATTCCCATTATTATGTGTTTGAACAACCTTTGAAGTATCATTCCCATAAGAAATCGAAATAATTAAGTAAAAAAAGATTAGAATATTTTTCATTTGGTATTGGTTTCCACTCTTATAATCTACAAATGTAGAAGCATTAATAAAAATATCTGGTTTTTTATTAATAGCGTATCTAGTCTTAATAAATCTGTTTCTAAAGATTCTTTTTTAAGCAGTTTTAATCAAATTTGGGTATTCATAAAAAAGGCTACATAAATATTCAGGGAAAATAGACTCTAATGGCTTATAGATAGCTTTCCATTTTCGATTTCCGATAAATACACCACTATTAATCATTTTTTTTAAGTTTGTTTGCGTGTTAATTGTGCGAGTATTTAATTCAGTATGAGCAGTGGATTTTATTTTAAAGTTTAAACTCTTTAAACCTCCAAGGTATGTAAAGTGCCAGCCAGCGTTTTGAATTTTTCTAAATTTGCTATCCTTTTTAAATGAGTTTCTTGCTTCAGATCTTTCATCATGAAATGAACGAAAATTTTTAAATTGGGTAATTGATGGTCCAATCCATTTTATATTTTTTTTATTTTCTATATTAAAAACTTTCCCATTTAAAAAATAACAATAAAGATCTAATTCTAGGGCGGTATTGCCTCTTTTAAGAGTTTCTAAATCTTCAAATATTAAGGGGTTTGGTATCTCATCTAAATCAGATAGTATTAAAATATCATTTTCATCACAATTGTTAAGACCTTTGTATACCTGATTTTTTTGATAGAAGTCAATATCATGTGCATTAAGCAGTATTGGTTTCTTGTTTTTTAATAGCCAAAAAATATTTTTAGGGCGATGAATGAAGAACTTGTTAAATAATGCAGGTGAGTCATCTACAATAACGTGTGTTATTTTATCTTTATATTTTTTATATCTATTTTTGTTTTCGTTATAGAACAATTTTTTCTTTGAGAGAGTAAATGTTCTGGTTGATTCTATCAAAACTACTTTATCAACTATATTATCAAGAAGTTTTAACCTAATGTCTAATAGATCCAATTCATTAAAAAATGGAAAGCAGTCAATTATCATAAAATATATCTTTTGTTTGTAGCATAATAGATTTAATCTTTTTAGAAAGTTGATAAAAATTATTTTTCAATTTCTTTATTTCAGTATTACATAAGATAAATTTTTACTAATTAGATTGTTTACATTATATCTAATGAAAATTGTTATTAATTTTAATCAACTTCTAAAGAAAATTTTATTTTTTTCTTTAAAAAATTTGATCCAAAAATAAAAGTATTTCATAATGTCTGATAAAATTTCCCAAATTGAAAATTATTTTTATAATAATGAAAAAAACTTAATACATAAATGGGATCATTATTTTGAAATATATGATCGTCATTTTAAAAAATATAAGGGTAAGGATGTTGTCCTGTTAGAAGTTGGTGTGTCGAGAGGAGGAAGTCTCCAAATGTGGTCTGATTATTTTGGGAAAGGATCAAAATTTTTTGGAATAGATATAGACCCTAGATGTAAAGAATTCGAGAATGAAAATACCAAGATATTTATTGGTTCTCAGTCAGATAGAAAGTTTCTAGGCTATGTTAAAGATAATATCCCTCCTGTTGATATTCTTATTGATGATGGTGGTCATTATATGAATCAACAAATAATTCTTTTCGAGGAATTATTCGGATATGTTAAAAAAAATGGCGTTTATTTATGCGAAGATACTCATTCAAGTTATTGGCTAGTTTTTGGAGGAGGCTATAAAAGACGGGGAACTTTTATTGAATATTCAAAAAATTTTATTGATATGTTAAATGCATTTCATTCAGAGCAAAGTAAATATAAAATAAATAATTTTACAAAATCAGTTAATAGTATACATTACTACGATAGTGTTTTAGTAATTGAAAAAAGAAAAAGAGAAAAGCCTAAAGAAGTAGTATCTGGCATTATTTCCTTTGAGGGCAATAAGATAGAAAATTACAAACCTAACTATAAGCCGTTCTTTAAAAACAAATATTTTCAAACAATTAATAAAATTTTAAGGATTTTCAATCTTTAAAATAACTTATGCTCTAAGTTTTTTTAATTTTCAATTAAAACTTTTTATAGATTTTTGAATTTAAATGCTCTTTTTTTTAAGTTCATTAACTAACGTCTGGCAATGAAAAGATATGTTATGTTTTTCATATTCTTTTTCAAATGTTTGTAGTGCGTTATTAGAATATTTTTCCCAATTTTTTAACACCAATTCGATTTTTTTTGCTAAATCATTTTTTTTAGTCAAATTAACGATAAATCCATTCTTTCCATTAGCTATAATATCTTTTGCTCCCTCAGTATTTGTACAAATAACAGGAGTTCCTTCTCTCAAAGATTCAATGTTTACAATACCAAAAGCTTCTGATTTACTTGCGGATATGCTTGCAAAGCAGTTCGAAAATATTGTTCCAATCTCTTTATTTGGTATGTTTCCTAAAAATACAACATGGCTTTTTTGCTTTAATGATTTAGTTAATTTTTGCAATGTATTTTTTTCAGGTCCATCTCCGACAATTAAGAGCTTTAGTTTTGGATCTATTTTTATACATTCATTGAATGCATAGAGTAGGTTTTTATGTCCTTTTGATAAAGATAATCTTCCAACTATGCATATGCTAAATTCACGCTTATCTAAAGGTCTCCAATTATTTTTAGATTTTTCTAATAAGTAAGGCAGTACAGATATTTTATCTTTTTCGATTTTATAAGATTTAGTAATCAAATCTGACATCGTAGAAGAATTTGTTATTACATGAGTATTTATTTTTAAGATTAAAATTTTTCTTTGTCTTAGAAACCAATTATAAATAAGGTTTCTTTTTGAATCAATCTTAAGTTGTTGGGGTGAAGTATGGAAATAATTGATTCTAAGAGATACTCTAAAAACATAGCTCGCAATTGTAACAATATTAGTAGAGCCAAAATTAGAAATACATAATACTGGTTTTTCTTTTTTTATTATTTTACATATAAATATAAAGTCTTTTAACCTGGTTGGCCTTTTATTTGGGTATGTAAAATATTTTATGTTTTTTTCATTAGGAGGTAAATTCTTTACTCTACCATCAAAAATAAAAACAACTGAAAATTTTTTATTATTAAACTCTTCCCCAAGATACTTAAAGTAATCCGGGATAGCAGTTCCAAACTTACTTGTGCTAATTAAAATTGATTCCATATCTTAAGTTTTATATAGCAATTATATCATTTTGAGATACCTCAAAATAATTCAATTACCAAAAATATATATTCAAATCTACCCACCTGCTATTGTAAGAAAAAGAACGTGATTAGGAAAAAAAATTATTTTTATAACAAAAAATATTAAATCTTCATTATATTAAGTCCGTTTCTTTTCCTTATTAATAATTAATTAAATAAGCAAACCTTGCTATAAGTTTTTAAAAAATTTATAAAAATATTTAAAAAATTAAATGCCAAAAGAAAAAGAAGGTCAAATTAAATTTGATCCCGGAAGTCCTATTGGGTGTGGGATTGCAGTTATAGTGGTTCTTTTTGCGATCGTTTCTCTAAATTGGGGATTCTTTACAAGCATGACAGATTGGGATTTGTATAGTGGTGAAAACCTGCCGTGGTACCATCTCCATGATTTTAAAGGACAGGGAAGATATAAAGATACATTGTTTTTTTGGATTCACCAGTATTTGAATGTTCCTTCACTAGTTATTGTTATATTTGGAACTCTAACCGCTTTAGTCATTAGTTTACCCTTAGACAGGATATCAAATGTTCCTAAAATACTCTCAAATATTTGGAAAACAGAAAATTGGTCATACATTGGAGTAATTGATCAAATATGTGATTATGCTGCGAAAGCTAGAAAAAGTGGCACTTTTTCGCTCGATAAAGAAGTTCAAAATCTTCCAAGTGGTTACATGAAAGATTGGTTAGACTTAATGATAACAGAAAGAGATCCTAAAAAATTAAAAATATACATGTTTACAGAAATGGCAAATATGGCAAATCGTCATAAAAATGGAGCTGATTTCTTCAAAAAAGGTGAAAAATATGCTCCGTCTTTTGGAATGATGGGAACAGTAATGGGTTTAATAGTAATGATGAATGGATTTGAGCTCGAGGGTAAAGAACTCTCTGAAACGATGACAGATCTTTTAGGAGGAATGGGAACTGCGCTTATAACAACTTTATATGGTGTTTTACTTGCAAATTTTATCTTTGGACCAATAGCAGGGAAACTTGAAACTCTATCAGGAATTGAAGTGAGGCATAGAACTGTTGTTATGGAGGGTATTATGTCAATTCATTCTAGAGAACATCCAATTATTGTTAAAGAAAGGTTAATGACATTTGTTCCAATTGCAGATAAGATTATAAAAGCTGATGTTAACGAAAAATAATATTTAGCTTTGTCTCTGTAAGTGCAAGATTTAAATCTATTACAGAGTCAAGATTCTTCTGATGAAGGAGCTCAGGCATGGGCTATCCCTTTCGCAGATATGATGACATTGCTTTTGACCCTTTTTATACTTCTGCTAGTTATTTTAAAAGAATCTGAAAAATTTGTCGATCAGCAGATTAATCTGTTATTAAAAGAAACTTACGAACAATTAAATAAAGAAATAGATAATGATAATGTATCCATAGAGCGGGTCACAAAAGGGATTCAAATTACTTTAAGAGGGAATTTGTTCCAATCTATGAAAGCAAATGTAAATAAAAATTATATTCCAATAATCCAAGATATTAGTAAAATTATTGAAAATTGTAAATTATTTAAAATTGAAGAAACGGAGAAGTATTCCGCATTAGTAGATTTTCTTGAAGAGAGAAACGAAGAGCTAAATGTTGAAATAAGATGTGAAGGGCATACAGATGATGCAATTTTGCCTCCACAATCTGATTTTCGTAACAATTGGGAGCTTTCTTCAGCTCGATCTCTTAGAGTAGTAAACATAATGAACAATGCCTCATCTATTTCAGAGAAATATTTTTCATATAATGGATATGGTGAGTTTCGACCTTTAATTAATGTGACTGGAATAGATGATTTTCAAAAGAAAAAGCAAGCTAGGGCATATAATCGAAGAGTTGAAATATATCTTGATGCATTTGCTCGTCCAAAAACAAGATCTTCTGAAGATGAATTTTTAAAAATGTTAGACAATAAATTTAAAAAAGAAGAGAAACCTCAACTAAAGAACTAAGTAACATAAAGAGCTTTTTTGTAAAATATATTTTTCAAATCATAAGAGTCTGGAAATAATATTAAAAAAACTAGTTATCCGTATGTACCCTAAACTCTCATTTCACCAATTTTAAAAAACAATAATTCTTTATTAAGGTGAAAAAGGATGATCAATTAGCAACCAATATCATAAAAATTATAAAAAGAATTAAAAAACTATAAAAATAACCAGCAGATATATTAAAGTAAAGAATATGATAAAATGCAGCAATACCATCTTTCCATGTAATTTTTTTCCCTTCTTTGTAAGTGCGACCATCATATGAGATCGGCATTTCATATACCCTAAGATTTGCTTTTGCAATTTTAGCTGTGAATTCAGGCTCAAAACCAAAGCGATTAGATTGCAAATCAAATTTTTCTAAAGTGCTTCTTCTAAACATTTTATAACATGTTTCCATATCAGTTAAGTTTAAGTTTGAGAAAATATTTGACATTAATGTCAAAGCTTTATTCCCAATATAATGCCAGAAAAAAAGTACACGACGAGTTCCTCCAAGAAAGCGGCTACCATAGACTACATCTGCTTTATCTTCTGCTATTGGTAAAATTAGGCTAGAATATTCTTTTGGATTATATTCTAAGTCAGCATCTTGGATTACAATAACTTCGCCAGTCGCTAGTTTGAAACCAGACCTTAGAGCACTACCTTTTCCCATGTTTTTTTTATTTTGGTAGATTTTAACTTCAATTTTCTTGTTTGGTAATTCTTTGTTGACAATATTTTTTATTATTTCAAAAGTCCCATCTGTTGAACAATCATCCACCAAAATTATTTCAGAGACTAATTGGTTGTTATAAACTCTTTCAAAAATTTGTTCAATAGTTTTATGTTCGTTAAAAACTGGTATGACAACCGATAAGGATGGTGTTTTTATATTTTTATTCATTGTCAGCTATAAATCCATTATGAATGTAAAAAATCCATAATTATAATTTTTAAATATCTTTTTTAATTATTTGATGCAGTATAATAACAATAGTATTAATTATAATCTTTCTTTTTGTGTATTATTTTTTTGATTTGATTTTTTAAAAAATTTATCTAAAACTAAAAGTGAGATCAATTTTTCTAATTTTGGATCTTTAAACTGTTTAGTAAAGCGATTGGCATTTTCTATAATTTTCAAGCATTTATCAATATTTTTCATATAAAAATGTATTTTTCTTTCTGCGTTAGAGAAGTCGTCTTTGACTTCAATGTAATGAAAATCCTTAATTAGTTTTCCTTCCATAAACCAAGTCTCATATTTGGGCTTTGGCATAACGCATAAAGAATTTGATGACATAACCCACTTAATGTTGGTTGCAGTATCTGCACCTTCTATACAAAATATAAATTTGTAATTAAGTTGTTTATGAATAGGCATATACCCCTTGAACCAAGGTTCATTTACTTTAGGGTTGTGCTGACCTATGTCAAAAATTGATACATTATAATAATTTTTTATAAACTTAAGTCTTTCTTTAGAGTTATTTGAATTTCCTCTCCAAACAGCTTTGTTTTTTTTTTCATGAAATGTGATATTGTCCTTTAAAAAATAAAAATGTCTCACTTCATTTAGTTTCATAAGAACAGAATTTTTATTGTCATTGATAGGTCTGCTCTTTACAATTACAGGTTTAGAGAAATTTTCTGTTATGTCTCCAAATTTAAAATGAACTTTTAAAAAAGAAGGGAAATATGATAAAATATTATATAGGTCAAAAAAATATGTAGTTCTTTTTTTAAGTTTCTTCTTTTTAAAAATTTTACCTATAAACTTTTCAATTTGAAGATTAAATAGAGTTTCTATGTTGACTGCATCCTCTCCTATTTCAAAATTTTCAATTATTTTATTATAATAATTGACTCTTGACCTTAAATATTGGGAGTTATAATTGTTAACTTTTTTTAACTCGTATTTCAATTTTTTTCTAAAAAATAATCTAGGAATGATTAAAGAAATAGAGTGTACCAAATAGTACTTAAATTTTCTTCTCTGGATAAGGTTCTTATTCATTATTAGGTTTAATTAGGATATGCTAGACTTAAAACTTCCTAAGGGAAAAGAGTTAGACAATATAAGAGATTCAATTGTTAAACAAATGAATGTTTTATTTGTAGTCAAAACCTTTTTTAGAAAAAAATAGAATTAATTAGAGTTTTTAAGCAGATTTACCTTTTTCGGGTAAGACGGAAGAATGATGTGATAAGATTTTCCATTTTTTTTTTGTTTTTAAAAAAACAAACGAGAATCGTGCTTCAATTTTTTCACCATTTACTATAAAGTTGTAAAGGCCAGATGAGGTAGCAATAGACTCAGATTTATATTCATGGTTTGTAATTATTTCAACATCTACTTTTGATTTTAATAAATTATTAAAATAGTCCAATATTAAATTCTGTCCACTTCGTTCAATATTAGAAAAGGTTCCAAGTAATAACCCCTTTTTATGGTAAAGATCTGCAACTTTATTAGCATCATTAGATCTAATGTTTTCAATCCAGGTTTGAATCATATTAATCATAATTAAAATTTAGTTATTAGTAAAAAACTTATCATCTCAAAATAATTTCTCTGGGAATTTTTTTTGGTATGCTAAGTAGACCAGGTATCAGATTCTTATCAATATCTATCCTACCAATGCGATATTTAATATTACCCATATTTTATGCATCTAACATCAATAATTGTTTTACCTAAGATATGATATTATTTCGAGTTTTCTTCTAACCTTCAGATTAGTTTGGTAGAATTAGTATCTTCACAGCCCATTTTTCGCGAAAAAAACAAATGATAATCCATAAACTCATTAAACAATTCTATTGCTTAAGGAGATAAAGATATATCTTGAAATTTACACATCATTAACCAAAATAATGAGCGCTGGTCACATTTAATAAAACTTAAAATAAATGCTTTTTATAATTGAAGACAGATAGTTCTGAAAATATATAATGGATTATTTATAACTAGTAATTTCTAAATCATAAGCTTACTGTTGCTTTGCATAATTACCTATTAATAAGGTGAAAAGTTTAGATGCTTTAATTGTTTATATAGGTACTTGCCAATTTTCTCTGAGCCTAAAGGAGTGGTGTGCATATCATCATAGAAATCTTTTTCGTAATCAAAAACTAATTCTGAATCCAAATCTAGGAAAATTGCATTTGTTTGTTCTGCAACTTCTTTAACGCTATTATGCATCAATTGCATTATGTGAAAATAATCTACACCATTAATATCTATATCTTTATACTTA
>NZHK01000105.1 GCA_002691285.1 Fidelibacterota bacterium
AGGATGATGCTTACTATTGATTATGCTTATGTAGACTATGACATCCTTAACTCCACAAATCAATTTGCAATTAGTCTGAAATTTTAATTCGTTTGAAACTTGCTTAGAATAGGTTAAGTAAAGTATTTTAAATTGCCTACATACCTTTTAAACCTTTAGGGTTATTAACAATATTTAGTATGGAGATCTATATGAGAAAATACGTTACCATTTTTCTTTCTCTTTTAATCGCTTTGCCTATGTTTGCTGCTGGAGCTAAAAAAGGGAAAAAGAAACCTTTATCCAAAACTACAAAGCTTCCAAGAATAAACGAGCCCATTTATAACAATAATACCTTAGGTCCTAATCATAGATTTGGTCCGAAAGTAAATTATTCAAATAGAGATTCTGATTGGTCATCTTCTTTAATAGATTCTTCATTAAATGGATATGGTCCATATAACCCAACACCTAATCCTTTGGCATATGCGATGGATGAAGGATATGTCGCAGTATATAGGCAATTTCAAGGGCTTGATGTTACTGCAGGCTATGTTGGGGCTTCTCAATCTGAAGATGGAGAAGAGTGGTTCACTGAACAAGCCTTAAACTCAAGGTATCCAACTGGGGAAGAGGAACCTAATCTCCCTACAGCAACGGGTACACCTCAAGGAAGATATCCTAGTGCAGGTTTTGCTCCAGGTGGTAACCCAACTGCTATATGGAACGAGTATACAAATGCTGACCAAGGTGGTGGGCAATATGGTGGTTTTCCATTGTATACGTATGATTCTGAAGGCGTCGGTGAGTTTTCTGCTTGGGTTAATCCATTTCCTTCTAACAACGGTTGTGGAACAGTGCCTTGTGATCCAGCAGATCTTTGGACAGGAAATGCCTACGTAAACTCAGGAGGAGGATCTCCAGTTTTCACAGCGTTGTATGACGGTTGGAGTGATACTCCTTCAAATTATTATTGGATAACAAGTAATTTTCATGCAAACGGATATTTTTTGATGAATGACCCTTATGTTTTGATTGGAGATGGAGATGTGGATGACAACGGAGGATTTTTATGGTCTGAAGGTGGGGGATATACATCCTCCCCTGATTTTCATATTAACGAGGATGGCGTAGGGTACTTAATTCAAACTTCCTACACAGAAGATCCAGGAAATAGTGACCCTAGACTTCATACAATGTTTTTTAAAAAAACAGAAGATTATGGGGAAACTTGGACAAATGATGGTGGCTATAAAAATTCAGGATACCACTTTATTCCTGATGAAGTTTTAATGGAATTATCAGATTCGTTATGGACTATGTACTCTGAAAATGCTGATGATAGCGCTTATGCTACTAAGCTATGGTATCCAGGCACCATGTGTGACTCGATTGATGAAGAATCTGGAGATACTTTAGTTGATGAGCTTTACTGCGGAGATACCGTTTATTACGTGGGGACTCCTCCATTAGTATTAACACCTGGACTTTTTATGTGGTACAATAGCGATGTCCGTACTGATGCGGATGGTGGTCTTCATTTTGTTACCCAAGCCAATCCTATTGTATGTCATGATACTCTTTACACGGCAGGTCATGGCTGTGATGACAATGATGGTGATGGTTTGGCAGATTCTACAGAGCAATGGCCATACAGCTCAAGTGGGCACTATTATTTTTATAATCCAGATCCAATTGATGACCCTACAAATTGGTCTATGGATGTTCTTAGTGATTATGATGATAATGCTGATGCTGATTGGGACGTGTCAGATATTTTCTATATCAATTCATTAGATGGGTATGGTCCCTGGTATTACATGTATCCAGAAATAACTTTAAGTGCTGAAGATGGAAGTGAGGTTATGTGGTACGGTAGTTTTAAAGGCTCAAAATACACAGAGAACCCAGCAGATAGTAATAGTGTACTACCTGTTGATATAGACATTTTTATGAGAAAATCAACTGATCTAGGAAGGACGTGGACTGATCTTGAGAACGTCACAAATTCTCTTGGGGGAATATTTCCTGATAAAGAATTAGAAGTTAGTGTTCATCTTGCTTCAACTGCCACAGATGATGAAGTAGCTGTTTTTTATCAAATGCCTGATTTTTATACAGAAACCTATCCACCAGCAACTGGCTATGAGGATTATATGAATCGTGTTTATGTGGGTGTCTATAATAATGATGCTGGTAGCGGTGGAACTGTTGCTGTTGGAGATGAAAACATCAGTCCTAATAAGTTTTCTTTGAAGCAAAATTATCCAAATCCATTTAATCCTAAAACCCAGATTCAATTCAACCTGAGTCATTCTGGGGATGTGGTTTTAGATCTATTTGACATCCGTGGTGCTAAAATTAAAACTTTGGTAAATAAATATCATGAAGCTGGGGCTCATGAGTTTACATTGGATGGGACAAGTTTAGCGAGTGGCGTTTATTTTTACAGTTTAACTGTAAATGGTGATACGAAGACTCGCAAATTAGCTTTGATGAAATAGGTTTTTTAGACTTAATAATTAAAAATATAAGAAGTGGGGCTTTGTAAGTGCAAAGCCCCACTTTATCGTTTTAAGTAAATATAATAAGGAGATCTTCTATGCGTTTTAGCATATGCCTAGTACTTATTTTAAACCTAGCATTCTCAAAAGATGTTAGATATAAAATTCAAAATTTAAATCAACAATTGGGAAATTATATTTCTCTAAATGGTAGTGCTTCTGATAGCCATGCTGGATATGAAGGTAATCGCAGTACACGTGATGATACCTCTACAGTATGGTTACAAGATTTTGAAGGAGATCTCTCTGATTGGACGGTAGAACCAGGATGGGAATTAACGGAAGAAACTAGCTATAGTCCTACCCATAGCTTTTATGTGGATGATGATAATTTTGGATTGCTATCAAGTATCATTTCACCTATTGTATCTATACCACAATTAGGTGGTGAAAATGAACTTTTAAAAATGAACTTTGCACTATGGGCTGATTTGCCTGATTTTGATGGCGCAGGTGACAATCTTTTGGAAGATTATTATTGGGTAGATATTGCTAATGTTAGCGACGTTCCAGTGTATTTTTCTCAGTCAGAGACTGGTGCTTATGATGGTCAAAGCTGGTGGTGTGCAGATCCAAGTGTTGGTGGTTATTTAGATGCTTGGGTTCAGGTTTTACAATCTCCCTCCATGACCGTGCCTGTAGGTGGAAATCTTTCGGCTATGATGCAATGGGGAATTGAAGACCCTAATGGTGCTGCTGTAGGAGGAACTTGTACGGATGGATGGGATGCCGCAAATGTTCGTATTTCCAATGATGGAGGAGCTACATGGAATCTTTTGACTGGTGATGATCCTTACGATTTCAATTATGGATATGGATGGATTTACAATGAATCTGAATACGATTGTGGTGGTTCTCTTGAGCAGGTTGCTGCAGGTTGGGGTGGACAAGCAGATTGGCATGAAGTAAACTTTGATCTTAGCGAATATGAAGGTCAAGATGTTATAGTCCAATTTGCTTTTGGGTCTGACCCTTCTTATTCTACTCCTGATGACGCCACAATAACAGGTTTTAAAATTGATAATATCCAAGTAACTGATGGGAGTGGGAATGTTGTTTTTAGCGATAATGCGGATGATGAAGTAAATATGGTTCCCATGAATGGATTAGAATTTGCTTGGGAGCAGTATTTTTATGACTATGGTGATATTACCAGGCCGGGTTCATTGGGTTGGGAAGAATACCCAGTTGGTGCACCTTTTAATGGTAATGCTCAATTAGATATTTCTGAATATGCAGGAGATGATATTCGGGTGCGTTTTACAGCCAGGATGGACGATAATGATGATGGAGGTAATGGAACTGGGTTGTTTATTGACGATTTGCATATTTGGAAGGTTAGCTACAATGATGTTCCAGAAGTAACAAATCTTACTGCTTTAGCTCTAGATAACCAGGTAGAAGTTTCGTGGGACATGCCTGCTGGAGGGAGTTATGATAATGATGAAATAACCTTTGTAGATGGGACTTTCGAAGATGCGATATATATGTCCTCTGGGACTGCTGTTATGGGTAATTATTTTGATATGCCTTATGGGGCAGAAGCTTCTGTTGCTAACTCCTGTGCTGTTTGGGGGGAACCAGGTTTAAGTGGACCTACAACCTTATCTGGTTTTGCTGTGACAGCAGGACTTCCTGAAGCTTCAGCTCTTTACACTCTCCCTATAACACTCGAAGAGGGTCAGTGGAATGTGTTTGATCTTGGTTGGGATTTTCCAGGAGATTTTGTTCTTGCCATTGAAGTTAGTCTTACAATTGGAATGGCTATTGATGCAGATAATGCCCCAAGCCAAAATTCATGGGCAAATCTTGGCGGATGGGAGCCGTGGACACAAGTAGCAAATGATTACTCGTTAACTGATGGTGAGTTTGGTTTGAATGCAAATGTAACTACCGTTGGAGGTGGAACGCCTGTCTTCAATGTGTACAGGTCTGTAAATGGAAGTGATTTCAATTTAATGTTTAATGGTGGATTATTAGAGGATAATATGTATACTGATAATACAGTCCAAAATGGGAATGAGTATTGTTATGAGGTTACATCTGTTTATTCAGGGGATGAAGGAAATCCTGCTGGTCCGGCCTGTGCTACACCTGAAGCCCAAACCATTTATGAAATCTTGCATGATGATGGAACGGACGAAACAAGTATTAACTCAGGAGCTTTTAATACNCTTTGNGTGAAGTTTACNCCTGNGNCNTANCCNGTANATTTATANNGNGCNAGTTTCTATTGTGTTGGTTCNTCCAATGGTGTNGGNTTTGTTAATGTNTGGGATGANGANGGAGANNATGGTATGCCTGGAACAATGNTAGTNGAAAATANTCCNGTNCAATTTGCNGGNGNAGTNTGGACNCCNGTNNCTTTAAGTAATGAGGANATTNTAATTACNGAAGGTAGNTTNTATGTTGGNTGGATGGANTCAGATGCNACTCCTCCAATTGGAGTTGATTCNGATAANNCTTCNGANAATAGTTANATNGATCTTGGNCTTGGTNTTGGATTTGAACCNTTTGGAAATTATTTNGAAGGTGCNATGATGATTAGGGCTGANGTAGATTCTGNAAATGNTNTAAGTGCTGATGATNACNTTGATNANGGGNTNCCTGTTTCTTTTGCTTTGGANCAAAACTATCCAAANCCNTTNAANCCTNNGACTACAATTGCATTTAGCTTGCTNCANGNTGGNATGACGAATATTTCNATCTATGATATATCTGGAAGANAAGTGGAAANNTTATTGGGNANAAGANTNGTNTCTGGAAATCATTNNATTAANTATAANGCTTCANANTTACCNTCNGGTATGTATTTNTANAGNATTNTNNTNAGNGGGATNANTGGAGANTNNCTTTTNTCATCAACNAAAAAAATGGTTTTAATGAAATAGTNTCAGTTTGAGAATATCTCAAANNTCTAAAGTTTTTTTGTAAAGGAGTGGGNNAAATTGAGTAAAAAATTACTATATGTTGTTTTTTTAATTCANATTGNNTTTTCTGAAAATTATCANGANAGAATTAGGATATATATTGATAATTCCATAAAAAGCTTTAGAATAGATGTTTCAGGGAGCTTTTCAAATAATGAAGAGCTAAACAACTTAATGAAAATTGAAGGTGCTGTAAATATTGAGCAGTGGCTTCCTAATGCACGTTCTACTGATCGAGATGGGGATATATATCTTAATAGGTATTATATGATCTATTTTCGTTCTAATTCAAAACCTGTAGGGGAGCTAGAAAGGAATTTTGGTCAACTTAGTTGCGTTGATCATGCAGAGTTAGATCCAGTATATCGTCCAACCTATACTCCAAATGATCCATATTGGAATAATCAATATGGGTTGGAATTAATTCAAGCTGATTTGGCATATGATCTCTGGGATATTGACGGAGGAGAAGTTCCCGGAGAAATGGCATCAGGTGAAGTAGTTGTAGGGATAGTAGATAATGGTCTAGAATGGGATCATCCTGATCTAGTTGGAAATATATGGCAAAACCTTGGCGAAGATGCAGATGGAGACGGTGTTGTGATTATTCAATCTGGGGGAAATTGGATTTTTGATCCTGGCGATGTTAATGGTGTTGATGATGATGGGGATAATTATGTAGACAATTTTTTAGGTTGGGATGTTAGTTTTAATGACAACGATCCNATGCCAGTTAACAACCAATATGATCATGGGACAAATGTCGCTGGCTGTGTTTCTGCCTCTACAAATAATGGAACTGGTATAGCATCAGTAGGATGGTCGGTAAAATTAATGGGCATTAATTCTACTGATGATCCTGGTTTTGTAACAGACGGTCCTCAAGGAATTTTAACTGCCGGTCAGATGGGTGCTGATGTTATTAATCTAAGTTTTGGTGGGTCTGGTGCATGTGGGGGCTATCAATCTATAATAAATACTGTTTACAATAATTATGGTGCTATTGTTGTTGCAAGTGCCGGTAATGGCGATGCTAACGGGAATACGACCTTTGACTTTCATTCTCCCTCAGGTTGTGATAATGTAATTTCTGTTTCGGCTATTGGAGCAGGTGACAATTTTGGTTGNTGGGCACACGCAGGAACTACAGTTGATTTATGTGCTCCAGGTGAAAATGTTCGAACTACGAATGTAAACAACGGGTACGGAAGTTATAATGGAACTTCATTCGCCTCACCAATCGTTGCTGGTTCAATTGCATTATTATGGTCAAAATTTCCAAGTGCTGATCAAGATTGGGTTATTGATAGGATTCTTTCCAATACTGACGAGTTCTCTGACATGACAGGTTCTTGTAATGCTGGTAGTTTGGAAGGTATGCTAGGTACTGGTAGGCTGAATATAAATAAAGCACTCACTGCTGGCATTTTTCCAAGCCTCTATATATCAGATGTAAACTATTTAAATGACTCTGATGATGATGGGGTATTTAATCCAGGCGAAACAGTTAAGGTAAAAGTAATTGTGGGAAATGAAGAAGGATGGGCAGATGGTGAGAATGTTGTTGCAACACTATCTTCTGCTGACGAAAGAATTCTGATCCTGGATGATACAATTGAATTTTCAAATAATATTCCAACTGGAGGAACTGCATTTACATTGATAGATCATTTTCTAGTTCAGGCTTTAGATGATGCTCAACTTGGTGATGTTCCGTGTACCATTCATTTGCAAGCAGGTACTGAGCCGCCTTACTATGAAACAAATATAGAAATAGATCTTACTATTTCTTTAGATCAATATGGTTTTGATTTTCCTACTAGTGGTATGGTTTTAAAATCATCTCCTATTATTGCAGATTTGTATGGAAATTCTATGGGGCAGGTGTTTGTTGGTGGGGATAATGGTAGTATGTATGGATATATGGTTGGAGGAAATGAGCTTACAGGATTTCCTTTTATAGCCAGTGATAAGATTCGTTCAAGTCCAGCAGTTGGAGATGTAGATAATGATGGTAGTAACGAGCTTATTTTTGGTTCTCATGATGGTGGACTTTACGTTGTAAGTATTGTTGGTACTCAAGAAATGGTATATTTGCAAAATGGATATATCGTTGGCTCTCCTAGTCTAGTAGATCTTGATGGTGATGAAGATATGGAAATAGTTTTCACAACACAGCGGGGAAGTAATTCAGGTGAATTATTTGCAATCCATCATGACGGAACAGATGTTGACGGATTTCCAGTAAATATTGATGAAAAAATGTTGGTTGGTCCTGCAACTGGTGATTTGGAAGGCGATGGAGTAATCGATATTGTCTTATGTACATGGGAGGACAATATTTATGCATTTGATAATTTGGGTGCCATTAAAACAGGATTTCCTTTTATTTCAACAAATAGATTCAACTCTCCACCAACTCTTGTCGATATTGATAGCGATGGTGATTTAGAGATTGTTGCAGGTAATGATAGTGGCTTATTACATATATTACACCATGATGGTTCTGAGATGGCTTCATTCGATACTGGAGATGACATTAGAGGTGGAATTTCTGTTTCGGATATAAATGATGATGGTAGTTATGAAATTTTATTTACTGGATATGATGATTTTTTACATATTTGGGATCCTATTTTAGGGCAAGAGGTCCAGGGTTGGCCTATTGATTTAGGTACTAATTCTTTGTCTGAACCTGCCACTGCTGATTTAGATAATGATGGAGACTTAGAAATTATTGGTGCTAATAAAAATGGTCAAATTTTTGTTTTTCATCATGACGGAACTTCCTTTAATCATTTTCCAACAACTGTTAGTGGAAATATAGAGTCTTCTCCAGCTATTGGAGATGTCGATAATGATGGTGACTTTGAAATTGCAATAGCGACAACAATGGGACTAAAAGTTATGGATATAAAAAGTGAGCTTGGTCCTAGAATGTCATGGAAAGTCCATAGAGGGAATAGGTATAGATCTGGTTCTTTAGCAATGACATTGCTTTCTTACGATAATACAAAAGAATCTGTGCCTCAAAACTTTTTAATAAGTCCTAATTATCCTAATCCATTTAACCCATCAACGAGTATTGATATTGAGACTGCTACTTCAGGAAAACTTTTAGTAAGTATTTATGATATTTCAGGTCGGTTAATAAATACCTTACTTAATAAAAATACTAATGCTGGGTATTATTCAGTGAGATGGAATGGGAAAAGCTTGAATGGTGAAGTCATGCCGACTGGTATATACTTTGTTCAAGTTGAATCTGGTGGTGATTTAGGCATTAGAAAAATTATGTTAATTAAGTAGATTACTTAATTGCCGATTAGATAACTATTTTTGTAAATTAAAGTCTAGTATTAAAAGGAAACATCCAATGAAAAATATTTATAGTGTACTGATATCCTTCTTAATTGTTACCAATATTGCTTGGGCTGAATTAGATTGTCCTGCAGATTCTTCTGTTCATCTCGATACAAGAACTATGCTTCCGGATGGAAGTCCAAACCCAACTTATGGTCAAGAAATAAGTACTGGATTGTGTGGATGTATTGGATTTGTTAATGGGGTAATGATGAATGACAATGAAGTTACGTTTACCTTACGTATCTTAGATAATGAGCCGATTAGAGGTATTGAGTTAGATATTTATCATGATAGCCCAAGCTTAGTTTACGCGGGTGTTAGTAAAGGTGAAAAACTAGAAAATGTTGTAGATGAGGAAGGAAATCCTAGGACAATGACTTTACTGGGTAATTATTTAGAAGATCATCTTAAGGTCCTTGCATATAGTACTTCACGAGCTCGTACTGCGGGTGATGGTTTAGAAGGAGATTTAGTCCATATAAACTATGAATTAGTTGAAGGAGCAGATTTACCATCTGAAGTCACTTTTTTTCTAGGATTAGCAAATTTGCCAGGCACGTCAATGGACCCTGAATTGCTAAATGTTGTGTGTGGATATCCTGATGAAGACAGTCCTGTTGTAGTAGAAACAAATGCTCTGTCTTTGGATGAAAATTTAACGATACCAACTCAATTTGCTTTGCATCAAAATTATCCAAACCCTTTTAATCCATCTACTCAAATTTCATTTGATGTTCCAGAGGGTTCTAATCTTGTAAGATTGAACATTTACAATATTTTGGGTAAAAAGGTATCCACTTTACTAAACAATGTAGTGAACCCTGGAAAGCACAAGATTGAATGGAATGCAAAAGATAATGAAGGCAATCCTGTCGCCTCGGGTATATATTTTTATGAATTAAGCAGTTCTTCTTTTACGGCAAGAAAGAAAATGCTTTTGATTCGCTAAATCTATTTACAAATAGGAACTTTTAATTAAATTCCCCTATCTCTTGATGGGGGAATTTTTTTATGCGGACCTATTATAAACAGATCATAGTTCTTTTTCTGTTAGGGCAATCTTTTGCCCAAAAAGATATTTACCGAAATGTAGAAGCCATAGAAAAGGAATGGAAAGGATATACCTCCTATCAAAAAGAAGAAGCACTGTCTTTTTGTGATTTTTTATTCAAGCAAGGTTACTATGAGCGTTGCCTTGTAAATGCATTTCAGGCTTTATATAAATTCCCTGATGATGAAATAGTTTCTGTCCTTAATTATTACATTGGTAGATGCTATGAAGAAATGATGAACTATAAATTAGCGAATATCTATTATCAAAAAGTTATAAATAAAGAGCCAAAGGATAGCCAGAATTATAAAGCTGCTTTTTACAGGAACGTTTATGTTAAGCTAATGATGGATGATGTAGATGACGTTTTAAAAATAACTGATTCATCGAAAACTGATCCATATTTATTAACTTTTAGGGGCTATTCGTATCTTAAAAAGAAAAACTGGGATGAAGCTCGAACATCTTTTATCTCAGCTCAATCTAACTTTTCTCATCCTCATTATGATAAATTAATCACGCCATTATATCAAACTATTGAAGAGGTATATACTGTCCCTAAACATAACCGTTATTTAATATTTATGATGAGTAGTTTGTTTCCAGGAGCAGGGCAATTTATGTTGGGAAATAAAACGCAAGGTCAAGGAATCTTATCCAGTGTTGGTTTAATGATGTTGATATCTTCTTGGACAACTGTTCAGAGACTAGTAGGCAGTAGTCGTGCAGTTGATAATATATCTTTGTCCGTCCCGATATATAAAAATTACACTACTAATAGCAGTTCATCTAAGAAAGATATGATCCCTGATAAGATATATACATCATCATCATCAGCTAAATTTTTAATTCCACCTATGTTAATCGGTTCAAGTATATTCATCGCAAGTGCTTATAAATCTTTTAATGATACAAAGTTAAAAAATGAAGAATTATTAAATATCTATATTAAAAAAAGAATAGAAAAAAATTCTCCTAACCGTTTTCTGGACTTCTCAGAACCACAATTGATATATAAGAAGTAGATTCTTTTTACTTTTCTTGAGTTCATTAATTAATAAAGTTTGCAATGGATAAAATGCATAAGTAAATTCGTCGGCTGTATTCAGTAAGATTTTTGAAAATTAGGTATGCGACAAGTCTAACGTCGATTCCGGCCAAGATACGAATAACTTTATTACATACAATGGAGAGTTTGATCCTGGCTCAG
>NZHK01000106.1 GCA_002691285.1 Fidelibacterota bacterium
ATCTCAATCCTCCAAAATACGATGATAAATTTGTTGGAGTAGGGGATGCTTTACGTCCTCAATTTAGTTTGTCTAAGCAAGTGGCAACGGAAAGAGCAAGAGTCGAGGTTGCACGTGCAGTGGAGACAACTGTGAATTCTTCTTTAAATGATCATATGCAGGCATCTGGTATGGGTATGGAAGCAGGTGCTACTGAGTTTACTGAGTCTGTTTCTAAGTCTCTGGTTAGCACAACTCTTAAAGGTTGTACTATTGAAAAAACAGAGATTTTTAAAGAGAGAGTATTTGTAATGGTTACGTATGATGCAAAAAAGGCGAGAGAAGAGGCTAAGGCTTCTGCTAGAGAATTGGCAAAAAAAGAAGAAAGTCTATACAATGAATTCAAAGCTAGACAGGCTTTTGGTTCTTTAGACAGAGCGATAGATAAAATAAAAGGGTCCTCAAGCGTTGCAAAACCCGAATGATGTTGATTGTCATAAAAGAGACTTAATGACCTCAATCATTTGATTGTACTCTTCTTCATCAAATAATCTTGTAAGAAAAACAATTTTTCCCTGTTGGTCGATAACGACATTACGAGTCACTCCTGAATTTTTATCTGCAAATAGACCAAAAATTTCTGCTCCTGGGTCTAGTGCAAGAGGGTAGGTAGTACCCATTTCTTTTTGAAACTGTATTACTGTTTCAATAGGTTCATCTCTGTCGACACCTACCAAAACAAGGCCTTTTTCTTTGAATTCTTGCCAGACATCTTTTTCAAGGTGTGGCATTTCCTTTCTGCAAATCGAGCACCAGCTAGCAGTAAATTGTAAAACAACTACTTTACCTCTTAAGTCTGAAAGTGTTACTTTCTCTCCTGTTATGTATTCCATAGTAAAGTTCGGAGCCATATCACTTAAGTTAACAATATAGCCACGGCTATCAGCTCCAGGTTTTTGAACCATCTTTACAAAAAGATTGCTACTCTCTCTGAGAGTTCGTTCTTGAGTTTTAAAGTCTACCTCATATAAACCAAATTTCATCTTGTATCCCTCAGCCCATTCAAAATTATCCATCAAAGTCCAATAAAAATATCCTCGAATATCTAGCCCATCTAGAATAGCTTTGTGTAGAGAATAAAGATAGCGTTTAATAAATATTTCTCGGACTTTGTTTCCTTGATCTGCAACGCCATTTTCTGTTACGTAAATTGGTTTTTCTAGGGAACTGATTGTGTGGAGAGCCTTATAAAAGCCTTCAGGATACAATGCATAGTCCATATCTGTTTGAATGTCTTTTTCGCGCTTTTCAAAAACAAAGGGTTCTGATATATTAGCCTTACCTTTGACATGCATTCGGGAGTAATAGTTTAGACCAATAAAATCCATTGCTCCAATAGCATCATTGTTTTCCAGATGTTTCTTTACCATTCCTGGTAAGGAAAATGTTGCATGGCCTTTTTTAAAATAATCTAAAGTAGAATGAGTAAAAACATTATTTAAAACCTTACTAAACGCCCAGTCAAGTATGTGCCATCTTCGAAGAGGATCAAATTGGAATATGTTTTTAACTAACCCTATTTGAGCTTGATCTCCTCCATCTAAATTTTTAAGATGTTTATAGGTTTTTGTATGAGCATATAGAAGGTTTTCAAGAACTGCTGCTGCTAAAACTGGGTCTTTTTTTCCTGGTGGGAATATACCATTAAAATATCCTTGAGATACAAATACAGATGGCTCGTTGATTGTACACCATATTGGGACAAGGTCTTTTAGATTATTGAATGCGTATTCAGAGTAATCAATAAAGTGGTCAATGTTTTCTCTTTTTTCAAATGCACCAAGTTTTTCAAACCAAATAGGATGTGTAAAGTGGTGTAGGGTAACAACGGGAGTAATGTTGTTTTTTAACAGTGAATCACATAAATCTCTGTAATGTTGTATTGCTTTTGGATCATAGTTTCCATTTTCGGGTTCAATCTTGGACCATTCAATTGAGAATCGATAGTGGTTTACACCAAGATCTTTCATAAGTTTTATATCATCTGGATATCGGTTCCAATGATCTGCTGCAAGAATAGATTTATCTCCATTGTGTATTCGTGGTTGATTATTTTCATCTAATTGGTGTTCCCAATCATACCAGTTATTATTTGTATTGTCTCCTTCTACTTGATGAGCTGCAGTGGCGGTACCCCAAGCAAAAGAATTAGGGAAATGGATATTCTGGGTGTCAATTTTATCCCAGTTCCAGTTAGTCTCTGGGAAGGATAGGTTAAAATAAATGACAGGAATTACCCATGCCATAATCAGAACAAAAAGGATTACATATAGAGACCTTTTAAATTTATTCAGTTGAAAACCCTTTGGATATCATCCAATCATCGTTTGGAAATTTGGTCATATAATTTCTTATCCCATCAGGAAGTATCACCAAACATTTTTGATTTTGACTAAGAGTGGTTGCAGATTTAAGTGCTGCCACCATTGCACTTCCGCAAGAACCTCCACAAAGCAATCCTTCTTCTTTGATCAAACGTCTAGACATGATAAAAGATTCCTCGTCTTCCGTTTTTATGTATGTATCAATCAAACTGTTGTCCAATACATCTGGAAAAAAATCATAACCAATTCCTTCTACTAGATAGGGTTTGACTTTATCACCACCACCAAGAATAGATCCAACAGGGTCTGCAGAAGTTTAGTAAACCACTCAAAATAAGAATGATCTTCAATAATCCAATGTAAATCAATTTTTTTAAGAGGAGTGTTATTCAGGTTTTTTCCCAATTGAAGAGAGATATCTTGTAAAATAGGTGCAAAGCGTGAAATTCCAAAACCTGCACCAACCAGTATAGCGTGCTGAGTTTCTAAAATTGCCTTACTTGATCCTCCATAAGGGCCATCCAATCTGATTTCCCAATCAAGCGAATTATCCTTTTCAATAACACTAAGTGTCTTATCGTATAATTTTTTCGACCATTTATCGCTTGAACTAATATGTAAAATAAGGTCCCCTTCCGCTGTCTCACTAAAAATATTAAATGGGTACCATTCTATTATTGAAATTTCTCTACAATTAATATAGACATAGTCCCCGGGTGTATGTTGAAAGTCTCCTGGTACTGAAACTGACATTTCTAGTACTTTCGAAGGCAGCAAGCTGATAGACTGCAGATGTACCTTTTTTCTATTTTTTTTTCGATTCATTACAACATTATACAAAAAAATAAATCTTGGAATAAGCAACCACTTAAAAAAACTTATATTCTGCACCTGCACACTTTTTTTCAACCTTTTATTGTTTTTATTTTTACCAGTTGCCAGTTTAAGAGCTTCTTCATACCTATCAGGTATAAGCCAATGAAGAGGATTTACAGCAAATCCCTCAATAAAATCAGGATAATCATGAGCGACATTTAAAAATTCTTCAAAATCTATTGTATTGCTATGATCTTTATCAGCTTTTTTAAAGAATTCTTGAACCAATAACTCTAACTGAAACTCATCAAAGTCTAAGTTGTTTTCAATAAAACTTTGTTTTATCAGAACTTTTAACTCATATCTATCTATATATCCACTGTTGTCAAGATCATGAAGTTCAAATGCAAATCGAATTTTTTCTTCCTCTTTACCAGATACCATTGACTTAATAGTGTCCATAAATTCATTATAATCTATCGAACCACTATTATCTTTATCAAAAATATCAAACAATCTATTGGATATCTCAATGTTAGATAAATTAAGGCCGTTTTGAAATTCTCGTCTATCGATTAATTCATCCTCACCTGCTATTTCACGAAACTTATTTTTTAAATCAATAAGGAAAGGACCTGTCAACTTTTTTGATTTATTTATCACAGATATTTTTTATGTTAAGATTGATA
Source organism: Fidelibacterota bacterium (assembly GCA_002691285.1). Lineage (GTDB taxonomy): Bacteria > Fidelibacterota > Marinisomatia > Marinisomatales > UBA1611. The sequence goes on from NZHK01000106.1 coordinate 3,869, forward strand.
TGCATCCCCTAATTTATCCAAGACATATTAATCTAAAAGATAATTTTTAAGGTTAAGTAAAAATGATTCATGAAAATATTTTATCCACAATAGGTAATACGCCNACCGTAAAATTAAATAAAATCGGCTCCGAATTANAATGTAAGCTATATGCAAAATGCGAATTTTTCAATCCTGGTGGATCTATTAAAGATCGTATCGGTTGGAAAATGGTTGAGGACGCAGAATCAGAAGGTAGAATTAAACCAGGTGATACTCTGATTGAACCTACTTCAGGAAACACAGGACAAGGTATTGCTCTTGCATCCGCGGTCAAAGGATATAGATGCATCATAACTATGCCAGAGAAGATGAGTCAGGAAAAACAGATTGCTTTAGAAGCCCTAGGTGCTGAAATCATTAGAACACCCACTGATGTTCCATTNGATGATCCAANAAGTCATATTGGAGTTGCAAAAAAATTAAAAAATNAGATAGNAAATTCCCATATACTTGATCAATATGGAAATCAATCTAATCCTGAAGCTCATTATTATGGAACAGCACAAGAAATTCTTGATGATTTTGGTAAAGANCTGGACATGGTAGTGATGGGTGTTGGCACAGGTGGNACTATNACAGGTGTTGCCAAACGTCTTAAAGAAGAATTACCTGAAATTACTATTATTGGAGCAGACCCTGTTGGATCTATTCTTGGTGGTGGTGATAAAGTCAAACCNTATCTAGTAGAAGGAATTGGTTATGATTTTTTTCCAGATGTATTGGACAACAGTTTGATTGATACATACATAAAAACGGAAGACGAGGAATCTTTTATCATGTCTAGACGTTTGATCAAAGAAGAAGGATTGCTTTGCGGAGGGTCTTGCGGAAGTGCAATGGTAGCAGCACTTAAATCTGCAACCGCTCTTAGTCAAAATCAAAAATGTTTGGTGATACTTCCTGATGGGATAAGAAATTATATGACCAAATTTCCAAACGATGATTGGATGAGATCCAAAGGGTTTTCAACTGAATAAATTCAAAAGGCCTCTATATGTAATCCTTTTTGTTCTGATTATGGCATGGGTAATTCCTGTCTTTTATTTTAACCTATCCTTCCCGGAGACTAACTGGAACTGGGATAAAATTGACACTCAAAATATCCATTTCCCTAATTCTTTTGCTTGGGGTACCGCTACTGCAGCTCATCAAGTAGAAGGAAACAATACAAATAATAACTGGTATGATTGGGAACACCAATTAGATGAGAATAATCAACCACGTATACACAATGGAGATAAATCTATTCTTGCAGCAGATCATTGGAACCGATATCCAGATGATATAAAACTTATGAAAGATCTTGGTGTAAACCACTATCGATTCTCAATTGAATGGTCCAAGATTGAACCCGAAAATGGAAACTATGATCTAGAAGCAATACAACATTATAGAGATTTATGTGATTCACTATTAAAAAACAATATTACTCCCGTTGTTACCCTACACCACTTTACACATCCTATATGGTTTGAAAAACTCGGTGCATTTGAAAAAAGAGAAAACATTGACCACTTTATTGATTACTCTGAATACGCATTCAATAATCTAAAAGACCTTGTCCCAATATGGTGTACAATCAACGAGCCATCTGTATTTGTATCTCAAGGATATTTTAATGGTATATTTCCACCAGGAAAAAAAGACCCAGTTTTAGCAGCAGCAGTTCTTGAGAACCTTCTATATGCTCATACAAAAACCTATAAACATCTTAAAAATTTAGATGGAGGAGATCAAGCTCAAATAGGGTTAGTTAAAAACATATTCCAATTTGATCCCCTTCGAAGATGGCACATACTTGACTGGGCGTTTAGTAAGATTTTAAATAATGTTTTTACTCATTCTACTTTAGATTATTTTAAAAAAGGCCATGCAACATTTTCCTTACCAGGAATGGTAAAGAAACATCTGGAAAACAATGATGCTATTGGAGCAATGGATTTTGTTGGTCTAAACTATTACTCTCGAATGCATGTTAAAGGTAAGGCTAATATATCAGAACCCTTTGTTTTTGAAAAGCGCGAAAAAGACATTCAAACAGATATGGACTATGCATTGTACCCGGAGGGATTTTATAAAGCTCTTCACACAATCAGCACCCTGGGAAAACCAATTTATGTAACAGAGAATGGCGTAGCAGATCGAGGAAATAATATCCGAGAAATATTTATCAAACGCTACCTCTATGCATTAAATAAAGGTATTAATGATGGGCTAGATATTCGAGGATATTTTTATTGGACTTTAATGGACAATTTTGAATGGGCAGAAGGTTACAAAATGAAATTTGGACTATATGAGATAGACTTTGAAACACAGACACGTATATTTAGAGAAAGTAGTAGTTTATTTGCAAAGATGGTTAAAAAACCTGGAATTGATAGCCGTGGCTATATTGTCAATATAGGTGATATAGCTCCAAACTTTACTATGGAATATTTAACTGGAGAAAAAGTAACACTTTCAGACTTAAGGGGTAAAGTCGTAGTATTACAATTTACTGCAAGTTGGTGCTCGGTTTGCAGAAAAGAAATGCCGCACTTAGAGAAAGATGTCTGGAAACAATTTAAAGAAAAAGGTCTTGTTTTGATTGGTGTTGATAGAGATGAGCCAATTGAAACAGTAAAACAGTTTCAAAAAGATATGGGTACTACCTACCCCCTGGCCCTAGATCCAGGGGCTAAAATTTTTGGTCTATTTGCAGATAAAAATTCTGGAGTAACCCGCAATGTGGTAATTGACCAACAAGGAAAAATTGTTTTTCTTACTAGATTATTTGAGAAAGATGAATACGATCAGATGATAGAGGTCATCAAGTCTCTTTTGTAACAATCCCTATCATTCAGGTTTTGCAATGCTTGAAGATCCTTTCATTTCATCCATCCCTCTATCTAAGGAATTAAAAGCTTGTCTAGCCTTGAACTCATTTTATAAACTTTCTTCTTTTTTTGCTAATTTTCTTGCAACAGACTTTGCATCTTCTCTTACATTTTTTTACATCATAGGTAACCATTACGAATACTCTATCTTTACAAATCTCAGTTTTTTCAATAATACAACCTTTTAGAGTAATACTAGCCAAGGACTTTACTACAGAATCAAAATATTCATTAGCACCTGCTTCCATACCCATTCCTGATGCCTGAATGTGAACATATAATGAAGAATTCAGAGTAGTCTCAACTGCACGTGCAACCTCTACCCTTGCTCTTTCCGTAGCGACCTGTTTAGATAAACTAAATTGAGGACGGAGAGCATCCCCTACTCCAACAAACTTGTCAACATATTTTGGAGGATTGAGATACCATTATGGAAAATCTTTCTTCATAACAGGTTTCGGATTGGAACCCGCGCATCCAAAAAATAATACCAGTATACTCATTGATAAAACAAATAGATCCACACTGTTCTCAAAAAATTATCATTCACGAAAGACTATATATTAAATATGACAATTTAAATTAAAATTTGTTCCGGAAGGAATGGAGAGGCCTAAAAGTTTAACAACCTTAAAAAACAATCAATCGATTAATTACTAAATTTCTGGCGTCTAGAATGATCATCAATAAATTAATACATAATAAATTATAATATTATTTTTACCAAGATATCAACCTTCAAATTTCTTTAGACATTAGATTCCTGAAAAACATAGTAGTTACTTATTATTAATATATTATTTTTAAAAAAGTGCATCATAGTAATTATCTATTCTATCGTAGTCCATTTTCCCAACGAAATTTGAAAACACAAAATAGCTCACTAAATAATTCATATCCGTTACCCATTCAGGTAAAAAAATTGGCCTTTGAATAAGTCCGTCTTTTTTCATTTTTAATAGGATCGGGATATCATTAAGATCAATTTTTCCAGAAAACAATATTTCTATTGCATTTTTCCTTCCTCTCAGAGTAGCAGATCTAAAAAAGTTATGTACTCTTACTAGACCATCCAAATAAACTATATCCTTTGTAAAAGGAGCTCCTCCTGTAAGTACTCCTCCTCTAAATATTCTTCTTGCATCTTCAAATGCTTGACCTCTTGTCTTTCTATTCCTCTTAAGAAAAAAGCGATAAACCTCAATAAAATCAGCTCCATCTATAGCCATTTGAATAGCAATTACTCGGTCTGATATTCTGTACATTCGATTTACGTCAATGCTACCAGTAATAAATTCAGAAAATACAGCTAAGCCTTCCTGTGTTTTTGTTACAGAGCCAGTTTTTGCGCCTAGTATTTTTACATTTGATTGCGACCTACCATTTAAAGTTGTAGCAACATGAATAAATGCCTCGTGGTTGATTAATTGGTCTACATCTTTATTGGTAAAGCTGGCACCTTTTCTTAACCGTATTCTTTTTGAGCTAGCGGTAGCTCTAGCAGAAAGATGATCCTCAACAATAATTTTAGGACTTTTTAAACCAAATATTGGTTGCACTCTTTCTTCAATTTTTTTCTTTACTTTAGAAACAGGTATAGGATTCACTTGCAAGAATTCAGAGAAATATTCCAAATGTGAATCTATTAAAAATTCAAACTTTTTTGCGAGATTTAAAGTAGTTGTTTTTCCGTCCCTTAATACAAAATTTGGGGATCCATATATCTGTTCTGATTTTTTGAGAAACTGCTTTGTTCCAGATGATTGCAACAAGTCAATACTGGATAAAATATCATTAGTCTTTTCTTCAAGCCATCTATCGTAGGGCGTATCTCCATTTAAGGATTTTAGTTTTTTTAAACTAATTCTTAACTCCCCAGAATCAAATTTGGGATACTCCACTTTTGGTATTGTTTCAGATTTTGAATTAAGAAATGTGGCACGGACCGATTTATCCCAAGCTAGGTAGCGAAGGATTTTGATATGTTTGCTAATTTCAAAAAGTTTAGATGAATTGTCCTTTATTCTTGTTAAATCTTTTTTCCCAATCATAAGGTTAAGTTTTAACTATTTCTCCAATTAACTCATACTCATTTACTTCATGTATTTTTACATTTGCAAAACTGCCAACCTCAGCTTCTCCTTTCACATGCACAATATTATCAATCTCTGGAGAATCAAATTCAGTCCTGCCAACGCTAACCTTTTCCGTGCTCTTATCAATGATAACTTTTAATTCTTTACCTATGAATAACTCATTTTTTTCTAGGCTAATATCATGCTGAATATCTTGTAGAGAATTCTTTCTTTCATCTTTTACTTTACGAGGGACATTATCTTCTAATGCTGCTGCTGCAGTTCCCTCTTCTTCACTGTAAGTAAAAATTCCTAATCGATCAAACTTTATTTCTTCAATAAAACTTTTTAAAGATTCAAAATGTTCTTCAGTTTCTCCTGGATACCCAACAATAAGAGTTGTTCTAATAGCAATTTCTGAGACTGCATTTCGAAGTCTAGAAATTCGATTACGAATACTCTTTTGACTCGAATCTCTTCTCATGGATTTGAGAATGTCATCTGCTGCGTGCTGAATCGGCATGTCAAGGTAATTACAAACCTTATCGCTTTCAGCGATAGCATCAATAATTTTTTGTGATAGATACGCAGGATGTGCATAATGAATTCGTATCCAATCAACATTTCTAATTGTATTGAGTTCTCTGATTAAATCACTTAGGAATACTTTCTCATCCAAATCATAACCATAGGAAGTACTGTCCTGAGAAATTACAAGCAATTCTTTAGTACCATTATTGGCTAATCTTTCTGCTTCTTCCATTATTGCAGGTATGGTTCGACTTTTTTGAAGTCCTCTCATTAAAGGAATACTGCAGAAAGTGCAACCATTATCACATCCTTCGGCAATTTTGATATATGCATAATGTTTCGGAGTCATCAAAGAACGAAAAAATAAAGGATCGTCTCTAGAAAAATCTTTTCCGGAAAGAAAAGACACAATTTGCCTATGGTCATTACTTCCAAATATTCTATCTATTTCGGGTATTTCTTCTTTTATTTCATTTGGATATCTCTCTGATAAGCACCCCATGACAACTAGCTCTTTTAAGTTTCCAGTATTTTTTAATTCAGCAGCCTCTAAAATTGTATTTACGGATTCTTCCCTTGCAATGTCAAGGAAGCCGCATGTATTCACAATAATAGTATCAGCATCCTCTGGATCTTTCACTATATCTAGATTAGTTTGATTCAATCCTCCAAGCAATATCTCCGAATCCACAAGATTTTTAGCACATCCCAAACTAATTAAGTTTATCGACTTCCTATTTTGAAGTTTATTTTTCATTTCTTACACATTATCAATTATTCCATCTACATATTTAACGGGATTAAATGCTTTCAAATCATCAAATCCTTCCCCTACTCCAACAAAGGTTACAGGTATTTTCAATTGATCATACAAAGGGAAAACAATACCACCCTTAGCGGTGCCATCTAATTTTGTTAATATTGCACCATCAATACTACAAATTTTTCCGAACTCTCTAGCCTGCACGAGTGAATTTTGGCCAAGACTCGCATCGATTGTAATAAGAGAAATTTTTGTAAACTTAGGAAATCGACTTTCAATAACACTATTAATTTTAACAAGTTCTTTCATTAGATTTTCATTAGTATGCAATCTACCAGCAGTATCTACAATTACTAGATCATCATCTTTAGCAATTGCTGATTCTAATCCATTAAAGACAATAGAAGCAGGTTCAGTTGAATTTTCATTAAAAATAAATCTGCAAGCAACTCTTTCGCTCCAAATTTTTAATTGATCAACCGCTGCTGCTCTAAATGTATCTGCAGCAACTAAAGTAACTTTTTTCCCAAATGAGCTATAATACTGAGCCAGCTTGGCAGCAGTTGTGGTTTTTCCACTGCCATTTACTCCTACTAATACAATAACAGTTTTTTCTTCTTTTACAGCCAACTCTTGGCACCCATCTAGCATTTTAACAAGGTACGACTTGATATTATTCTTTATATCTAAACTGTTATCAGAACTTTCTTGAATAATATCAATAATATCATTTGTTACATCATACCCAATATCAGTTTCTACAAGCATTTCCTCTATCAATTCAATATCTTGAGCAGATATCTTATTTTTAGATAAAATATGAAATACTTTTAAAAACTTTGATCTCGAATTTGAGAGTGCATTTATAATGGAATTAATCATGCCTAGAACGTATTGATATTATAAACTGTTTTAGGTATTGCACCATACTAATTAAAAGAAGAGCGGTTGCGACATAAATAGAAAACATTTTTAACCAGGGCAATGAATATAATTCAAAAATATGTAAAAAGATTCCTAAAGTGCTAATACCCGTTGCCCATTTTCCCCACCAATTCGCATGTAAAATCATATAGCCGTAATTAATACAATATATTGCAAACCCAGCAATAATTATATGCCGAACTAAATAAAAAATAAAAAACCATATAGGAAATTGATTAATTCCTACTAAATATACTAAGATCGAAATAATAACAATAAAATCAGCAGCAGGATCAAGCCATTTACCAAAATGCGTGACTGCTTTAGCCCTCCTAGCAAAATAACCATCAAGAGCATCAGAAAGAATAGCGATTAAAATCAAAACTCCAGTAAGCCAATTCCAATTAGGATATACCATTGAATAAATGATTGGGATTGCCAAAAAAGCTCTAAAAAGGCTGATGAAATTAGCAAGAGTTATTACTCGTGAAGGATCATTAATAATCCCACTATTAATTTTCATTTTACTAAGCATGCTACTCAAAGGAGTCCCTTCTATTTAAAAATCTGAAATTAATCCAGAAGTATACCATTAATTATTCTTTCACTTGATCCAATATTATTTAATATGAGATTCAATGATGCTTTTCCTGATTTTACTAGTAATGGTTTATCTAATAATAATTTTTTAAATATATTTTCAACAGAGTTCCTATCATGAACACAAAATCCACCGCCTAATTTAAGGATTAGTTCTGCCTCATTAAACTTCTGATGATTGGGACCAAAAACAACAGGATTTGAAGCAACTGCAGGCTCCATAATATTATGAATCCCAGATGAAAATCCGCCACCAATATATGTAATAATACTCAACCAATATAATTTTGATAGGAAACCTACCTCACCAACAATAATAATTCCTTTTTTAGAAGATTCTATACTTTCTAAGTCTTTCAATATAATGGAGTCATAGCCAAGTTTTGAATAAGTATCTTTAATGTCTTTTATACAATTTTGACTTGGTTCATGCGGAGCATGAATTATCCTAAGCTTAGGGAAATCAGTCATCAAATTAATTAATGCTGGAATTAAAATTGAATCATCCCTAGAGTGGCTACTACCAATTAAAATAATTTGCTCTCTATCCTGTATTATAGGCTTACTATCAATAAATTCTTTGGAATCATTAAAAATTGTATCAAAACGAGGATTTCCTAATGATGAAACAATTGGTTTAACTTCTGAACCAACCATTCTTTCAAAACTATTTTTATCTTTTTCTGTAATGGTATATATTGTATCAAAAAGCTTGTATAGGCTTTTATAAAAATGCATCACAAATGGTCTATGTTTAATAGAATGATGTCCAATTTTTGCAGACATAACATTTAAATGTATATTTTTTGTTTTACAAAACCATACAAAATTTGGCCATATATCATAAGTTGAGAAAATTACTTTTTTTGGTTTAACCATGGTTAACACTTTTTGAATAGTCCATGGAAAATCAAATGGTAAATAAAATTTTAGATCTATTGCATCACTAAAGGCATAATTCATTCCTGAAGGAGAAGAAAAACTGACAAACATTATATTATCTTTTTTCATTTTCTTCATTCCTTCAATGATAGGTTTCACTTGGTAAAATTCTCCCAAGCTTGCCGCATGAAACCAATATATATCATTGTTGGTATGTTTTTCTTTCAAGAATGATTTTATTCTATCATATGTCTGGAATCGCCCTTTTAAACCTTCTTTCAGTTTAGGCAAAAAAATAGAGGCAGAAAATACTAGAAATACTAGAACTGGAAGTAGGACACCATTGTATAAAATAAACCAAAACATATTTAAAACTTATCAGACTTTAGGAAAGCTGAGACTACATCTTTTGGAAGAATTGAGTCCATACATTTTTGGCTAGATCTATAGCAAGGAAATTTTCCATTTTGGGAGCATGGTCTACACCAAAGATCTTTTTCTAGTATAGTTGACTTTTTCTTGTATGTCCCTCCTCCAGTCTCTTTTGAAGTTGGCCCCATTATCATAATAGCAGTTTTACCTAATGCCTCTCCAGCATGAACTAAGCCTGTATCACTTCCAAGGATTTTCTTAGCATTTGAAATTATTGAGATTGCTAACCTAAGGTCTGTCTTTCCAGCTAAGTTAATGGCCTTCTTATACCCCAGTGATATTTCATTGCAAATTCCATCTTTTTTTGAACCTAGGATGACAGCAGGTAAATTTAGTTCATTTAGAGTACTAATATAATTTTTGCTTGACCACTGCTTCTGGTTCCATGCTGCACCTGGTACTACAGCAATAAAATGGCTTTTTACACCTTGTGAGATTAACACTCTGTGTGCTTGTTCTTTTTCAAACTTACTTATTTTAAGATACGTTGGAGGTATTTCAGCATTATCATTCCATATTGAACCAAGATTATCATGGAAAAGTCTTAAGGAAGAAAATCCTTTGTCAAATTTATTAATGTGGAAGAAAAATAATCCAAATCTCTTTAAACGTGGTTTTTTTATACGATAAATCTTTTTTGAAATCCCATAGGTTAAGATATTGGAACGAATTGAATTGTGTAAATCGTAAATAAATTGGAATCTTTGCTCAAGTAAATATTTTCTAACTTCCAAAAGTTTTTTTAAACTTTGTTTTCGTTTTATAAATAATAAACTATCGATATCAGGATGCATTTCTAACAACGGAGCATACGAACTAAGAGTCAAAAATGTTATTCGAAAATCTGGAAATGCATTTCGAATAGTTTTAAGTGGTGATGTTGATTGTACGATATCTCCAATAGAACTAAAACGTACGATCAGAATTTTCTGATCAAATTTCATAAAACTTACTTTATTCTTGATCTGTTGTAGGATACCAAATCTTTCAAGGATACTTTTATAGGTGATTTTGGGTAATTGGAAATTGCTTCCAAAGCTAGATCCGAATATTCTTCCATTTTATCAATTGAGTATTGAATCCCTCCAGCTTCCGTTATTAATTCTCTAATGCTTAAGAGAGTTCTTTTATTTTTCTTATTTTTATTTAATAGTTTATTCAATTTTCTTTTTTGGATCCTAGACATTTTAGACTTTGCGTGAATCAAAGGTAGAGTAATCATATTTTTTTTAACATCACTATTGGAATTTTTTCCTGTTTCATATTCGGTACCAAGTATATCGAATAAATCATCTTTAATTTGAAAAGCAATACCCAAATTATGACCAAAATCATAAGTTGATTTCCGATCTATTTCTTTTTTGGTTGTAGTAATAGCCCCTAATTCACAACTTGTGGCTATCAAGGATGCTGTTTTCTGCCCAATCATATCAAAATAAGTAGCCTCATCCATTGATCTGGTCATACTTTTTTCAATTTGCAAAATTTCACCAGCGCTTAGTTTTTCAGCTGTAATTGATATCCTCTCTAAAGCATCAAAATCTTTTATTCTAATCATGTTAATTAATGCCTTACTCAATAAAAAATCCCCCATAAGTACAGATAGTTTATTTTTCCATATAAAATTTAAAGAAGGGAAACCTCTCCTGATGGTGGCATCATCAACTACATCATCATGAATAAGAGTAGCTACATGTAACAACTCCATCATTGATGCCGCTCTATATGTATTGATAGTTGGCTCTCCACAAAGTTTAGCAGATAGTAGAGTAAGTGATGGACGAATATTTTTTCCTTTTTTACGCATCATATACTTCGTTATCGTATTGATTAAAGGAACATCAGATTTGATGGCTCTTTCATACTCTATATCGAAATTTTTAAGATCTTCATTAATTGGAGCTAAAATTTTGTCAAGAGAGGAATTATCGTTGGAAACCATGAAATTAAAATACTTTTTTATTGCAATTCATTTCAATTGCATTCTTTTTCGATTTACAACCCAAGAAATTCCAATACTAGCTTCATATAGTAATCCTAGTGGAACAGACATTATCAACATTGAAACAGGATCAGGAGGTGTGATAAAGGAAGAAGCTATCAAAATTGCAACAATAGAATGTCTTCGATAATGCCTCATAAATGAAGGTGTAAGGATTCCGATAGAGGATAATATAAGTGAAATTACGGGTAACTGAAAAATAAGACCTGCGCCAAGTAATAGCCATGTTAAAAAACTAAAATAATATTGAATAGAAAAATTATTATTAACATCCTCAATTCCTATACCACTAAAAAATTCTAAAGAAAATGGAACAATCACTAAATACCCAAATAAAACACCTATGATAAAGGATGAAAATCCAAAAAACACTACAGGAAAAACAAATTTTTTTTCATTTGCAAAAAGCCCTGGAGCAATAAAGCTCCATAATTGATAAATTAAATAAGGAAGTGATACAATAAAACCTGAAATTAAAGAAATAAACCATTTTATAAGGAACATACCCTGAACAGATAATACTTGCAAATTAATTGGACGAGATGTCATTTTTGTAGGCTCTAAAAGTGTATTTAAAATAAAATCAATATTTCCAAAGGATATAATTGAGCCTATAATAATCGCAGATAAGGATCTGACCAAGCGCCATCTCAGTTCCTCTAGGTGATCTAAAAAACCCATTTCTGCTTGGTTATTTTCAGGCAAAATACTACCTCTGTAATAATTGTTTCGCTACTGTATGAGGATCTTTACTGGTTCCATCAATATTTTTTGTTAGCTCAATTAATTGTTTTTGTTTACCACTACTCCAAAAAGAAGTTTCCAAACTATTTTGGATTATATCAAAGACTCTTTTTCGATATCTTTCAAGTTTTCTACTTTCCAGAAGGCCCTCTTCATCAATCATTCTTAAAAATAATTCTATACCATTAAAAAGTTCTAAAACACCTTCCTGTTTAATTGCTGTAGTATTAAATACTGATGGCTCTCTTTTATCTTGCTTTTTGAATATATGTAAAATATTTCTCAAGGTTGAAGCAATTCGATTTGAACCCTCTCTGTCTGATTTATTAATCACAAATATATCTGCAATTTCTATTAAACCCGCTTTCATCAATTGTATTTCATCTCCGGATTCTGGCACAAGTACTACAATTGAGATATCGGCAACATTAATAATATCATGCTCACCTTGTCCCACCCCAACAGTTTCAAAGAATACATAATCTTTTCCGCTAGCAGCAAGTACATCACCAATTTCTTGAACCTTACTTGAAAGGCCTCCCAAAGCACAGTGATTACCTAAGCTTCTTAGAAACACTCTTTTATCTCCAGCATATTTGTTCATTCTTACTCTGTCGCCAAGCAACGCACCTCCTGTAAATGGACTTGTTGGATCAACCGCAATCACACCGACTTCTTTCCCAGAGGCCAAACAAAATTCGATTAATGAATTAGTTAATGTGCTCTTCCCCGCACCAGGAGGACCAGTAATTCCTATCCTGATAGAATTGAAAGCATTTTTATGAATATCACTAAAAAAAGGTTCAGGAGGAGGTTGACTATTTTCAATAAGTGTTATGGCTTTAGAAATAGATCCATGGTTNTTTTTNAGNATCCCANGNACAAGGTCATGAGGCATTTATGAATCGAACTCCNTNATAAANNTTTTATAATTTAANATTTTAAGTTCTTTNCCATTNCGTTCAATATANTTTTCTTCNGTTANNAANCTCATTGCTCTAGANACNGTNTCTCTNGATGTCCCTGCCATATTTGCTATATCTTGTTGAATTGGAATTTTAGGTATAGTTACCTGACCATTCTTTATAACACCCTGNTCATCTGCAAANCGTNCAATACATAANGCGATTCTTTTNTCTGCATCGCTAAGAGAAAGGCTTACAATCTGTCTATCACTTTTCCTAAGTCTAGATGTCATTTCTTTTAATAATTGTATTGCAATTTTAGGGTAATCGTGNAGTACAACTAAAAAATCATCCCTTTTTAGAGAAAGTACTTCTGTTTTTTCAAGTGCAATCACATTTGCAGACCTAGCTTCCCCATCTAGCAAAGACATTTCTCCAAAAAAGTCACCTGCATTTAGCATTGCAAGAATAACTTCTCTTCCATCTTTACTAAGTCTAGTTACTTTAACGCTGCCTTCTACAACAAAAAATAAATTCTTACCTTCAGATTCTTCTAAAAAAATNAGGTTCCCATTTTCAAATTNTTTTGAAACCATCTTATCAGAGATATAACCAAGTTCAGTTTTATCTAAATCCCAAAATANCGATACAGTTTTTAAAAGTTCGATGTTCTTCATTATNCAAAAATAACACTCATATACTTATATTCAAATTTTATAAATATAATTAAGTGAAAANATTATCAAAAGGTTTCAAACTATCTTACCTATAAGATGTTTTATTAAAAATAAAATGTACCATTGACACTAGAATTGTTAGAGATGTAATATTCNGGGCTTTAATCAAAGGAAAATATGCATGGATAGACATCCACAACAATTAAAAAGAGAAAGACAGGACAAAAAAAGACGTGCAANAAACGTAGAAAATCTTTCTAGGCTTCGTACTCATATTAAAAAAGTATTAGCAACAACAGTTAAAGCTGATGCTGATTCACTTTATCGAGATACCGTTAAAATTATTGACAAAGCNGTCAGTAAAAATCTAATACATCGTAATACTGGTGCTAGAANAAAATCTCAAATTACTCGTCATATAAATTCACTAACATAAAAAAAAACCTAACTATCAGAAACCTGATAGTTAGGTGCTTCCTTCACAATCCTCACTTCATGAGGATGATTTTCTTTTACACCTGCAGCAGTAATTTGTGTAAATACTGANTTATTNCCAAAATCTTCTATAGTTTTACATCCACAATAGCCCATTGAAGATCNNACTCCTCCTATTATCTGATGNATAGTGTTTCTTACAGGTCCTCTATANGGAACCATTCCCTCAATACCTTCNGGTACGAGTTTTGAAGCTTCAGAATNTTCTTGNAAATATCTATCTCCACTTCCTTGCTTCATTGCTCCTAATGAACCCATTCCTCTATATGATTTATATTGACGCCCNTCATAAAGAATAGTTTCTCCTGGACTTTCATCCATTCCCGCTAATANACTACCAAGCATTACAGAGTTTGCACCAGCTGCNAATGCTTTTGCAACATCACCACTGTATCTTAGCCCACCATCAGCAATAACAGGAATATNTTGCTNTTTTGCAACATCAACCGCATCCATAATAGCAGTTAACTGTGGGACACCAACCCCAGCAATTACCCTAGTTGTGCAACTAGCACCAGCTCCAATTCCAACTTTAACGCAGTCTACTCCAGCATCAATCAGGGCTTTAGTTCCTTCACCCGTTGCTACGTTCCCAGCTATAATTGAAAGTTGCGGTATGTTCTTTTTCAATAAATTCACTGCATTGATCACCGATTTAGAGTGACCGTGAGCTGTATCNATAACAACAACATCCACATCAACATTTGATAAAGCTTTTGCTCTTTCCATAAAATCGCTTGAAACACCAATTGCAGCACCTACTCTTAANCGACCATTTTTATCTTTACACGCATTAGGATAATCTTCATTTTTTTGAATATCTTTAACGGTTATAAGACCAGTAAGGTTTTGCTTTTCATCAACAACCAATAATTTTTCAATCCTATGTTTTTGAAGGATATCTTTTGCTTTATCTAATGAGGTGCCAACTGGAACAGTTACTAAATTTTTAGAAGTCATACGTTTTAAGACGGGTAGTGTTCCATCCGTTTCAAAACGTATATCTCTATTAGTAATAATTCCAATTAATTTTTCATTTTTTACTACTGGCAAACCGCTAATTCTATACTCAGACATAATTTTCTGTGCATTTGCTATTGAAGCATTCTGATCTATGGTTATTGGGTTTTGTATCATCCCGCTTTCAGACCTTTTTACTTTATCAACCATATTAGATTGCTGATCTATAGTCAAATTTTTATGAATAATCCCCATTCCACCAGTTCTTGCAAGACCAATCGCCATATCAACCTCAGTAACAGTATCCATAGCAGCACTTAGGACAGGAATGTTTAGTTTGATGTTTTTTGTCAGATTTGTTTCTAACATAACTTCTCGAGGAAGTATCTTTGAACCTTTTGGTACCAAAAGAACATCATCAAATGTAAAAGATTGTTTAAATGGGGGACGATTTTTCAATTTTACTCCAATGTTAAATGTTGAGAAATATCGCGATATAATTGACCTGAACTAAGGATATTATATACACTTTCAATTTCAGATGTTAATGAACGATCTCCTTTACTAAAAGCACAGAACTTTTTTAAAATATCTAAAACTTTAGATGTTCCGTGACCTGACTTTAAATTTGAGGATATTAAGGAGTTTGCAGCTCCAGCGACAATAAGCTCTATTGCAAGTATCCGATTTACATTTTTTTGGATTCGAATCAATTTCAGTCCTGCCCACGGAGCCATACTTACTAAATCTTCTTGGCCGCCTGAAGTAGGTAGTGAGTCTACACTTGCGGGGTGAGATAGTGTCTTATTCTCCGATGCTAATGAAGTAGAAGTAACATGAGCAATCATATATCCAGAATCTAATCCGGGGTTTTTACATACAAATGGAGGAATTTTTCCTTGAATACCTTTCATAAAATAATGAATCCTTCTCTCAGATATTGCTCCAAGCTCAGAAAAAGAAAATGCTAATGAATCCAAAGCCATTGCTACATGTTCTGCATGAAAATGCCCTGAGCTAACAATTAAATTTTCATCAAACACTAAAGGATTATCACTTACACTATTAATTTCATTATTGATAATATTGACAGCATTAGCAAACATATCTCTACTTGCGCCATGAACATGAGGTATACAACGAAAACTATACGGATCTTGAATATTACTACAATTATTATGTGACCGTACAATTTCACTTTTATTTAATAATTTATATATATTTTTTGCGCTCATCCTTTGGCCAGGGTGTTGTTTCAGAGCGTGTATTCTTTTTTGAAACACTTTTCTACTAGAGAAACTATTTTCGACAGAAAGAGCACCAGCTATATCTGCCGAGGATAATAAGTTTTTTCCATCCAATAATGTTTTGATAGCAATAGCAGTTGATACCTGGGTGCCATTGATAAGACTAAGTCCTTCTTTTGGTTTTAAAGATAATGGCTTAATTTTTGCCATCTTTAAAGCCAGTGCGGTCTTTAATCTTTTCCCTTGAAAAAAGACCTCTCCTTCTCCAATTAAAACTAAAGCCATATGGCCCAAAGGAGCTAAATCACCACTGGCTCCAACTGAACCCTTTTTTGGAATAACAGGTAATACATTTTTATTAAATAATTGAATAATTTTTTTTACAAGCTCTAGACTTACACCACTATACCCTTTTGCAAAGGTAAGTAATTTTAAAAATATTACAGTTCTGACCACACCCAAACTCAATGGTTCCCCTATCCCCGAGGCATGACTTCGAACTAAATTCTTCTGCAACTTCTCTATATCATCTAAATCAATGATTATTTGACTAAGGTTCCCAAATCCTGTGTTTACTCCATATATCGATCGATTTTCTTTTAAGTTGTGAAGTAAATATTTTTGAGACCTTTTGATATTTTTTTCCGATTCTTTAGAAAGTGATATTTTAACAGGACCAAGGAAAAATGGCAGAAAATCTGTGTAAGAGTATTTTTTAGTAGATACTAGAAGGGAAAACATGAATGAATTTATAGACCATTTTCCATTCATTCAAATGATAGAAAATCTTATTTAATTGAATAAAACTCAGAAAACGAATTCATTTCGACCGGTAATGATTTTGCAAAAATTTCACCATACCTTTTAACCACAATTCTATTATCTAGGCAAATGAATTTACCAGCATCATAACTAGTTCTTATTAATCTACCAAATCCTTGTCTAAATCGAATAACTGATTCTGGTAGGCTAAACTCCATAAAGCTATTGCCGCCCATGTTATTTATATAATTAGAGTACGATTTAATTAACGGTTCACTAGGAACATCGAAAGGCAGTTTGACTAATACTAAAATTTCTAATAAATCTCCAGGAAGATCCACCCCTTCCCAAAAGCTATTAGTCCCAAATAAAATTCCATTTGGATTTTGGTGCATTCCTTTAATGATAGCTGGCTTAGAGGCACCTCTAATTTGAGCAAAAAGTGGCAGGTCTCTGCCTCCTTCCTTCTCTTGCAAAGCTTTTGACGTATCACTTAAAGCTTTAATTGAAGTAAATAACACCATTATTCTTTTATTATGTGTTTTATGAAGGTGGTATACTAACTCTGAAATCGCAACGGGATCATTTGAAATCTCCCTGGATCCTCCATACTGAAAATAACTAACTTGTTCATTATACATAAACGGACTAAGAAAATCTTTTGTGTATACATTCCCAAAATCTCCTAGACCTACCCTTCCTAAAAAATAGTTAAATGAATTTTCAACTTTTAATGTTGCCGATGTAAGAATACAATTTTCAATTTGATTAAAAAATGAGGTTTGAAGAGTATTTGACACATCTACAAGAGATGCGTGAAGAGATATTTGTAGTTTTTCTTTTGAAGTATTTTTATTTTTAAAATCACCTTCCATCCAATAAACCCATTCTGAATTTTGATTTTCAGTCAAATG
>NZHK01000107.1 GCA_002691285.1 Fidelibacterota bacterium
CGTATTGAAATAAGTCATGATTATGAAATGCTAAAAAATAAAAAGATTGTCATTGAAGCTATATATGAAGATTTAGATATCAAAACCAAAGCACTTAAAACTGCAGAGAAATACATGAATCCTAACGGATTTTTAGCATCCAATACATCCACTATTCCTATTTCTGTTCTAGCTTCCAAATTAATAAATCCACAAAAATTTATCGGTTTACATTTTTTTTCTCCTGTCCATAAGATGAAATTGGTTGAAGTAATTAAAGGGCAAAAAACAAGCTCCGAAACACTCAATCATGCTCTCAATTTTGCATTGCAAATTGGAAAAACACCTATTGTTGTGAATGATAGTCCTGGGTTTTACACCACGAGAGTCTTTGTAAAATATCCTTTCGAGGGAATGGCAATGTTAAGTGAAGGAATTAAAGCAACCTCAATCGAGAACGCTGGTAAAAAAGCTGGGTACCCAGTAGGACCACTAGCGTTAAGTGACGAAGTAAATATTGCTTTAATAGGAAGAATTAGAAAGCAAATACTAAAATATGATAAGAAAAATCTTGCAGGTCCTTGGGACAAAGTAATTGATGTAATGGCCACAAATTTAAATCGTGAGGGAAGATCTGGGAATGGTGGTTTTTATGACTACCCAAAAAATGAAAAAAAACATATCTGGAGAAACCTTGAAAATCACTTTCCAGTTTCGACCACTGAGATACCAGAAAAAGATATAGTTGATAGACTACTATTTACTCAAATAATAGAGGCAATATCTTGCTATGAAAAAAATATTATTACTTCAGCTAAAGATGCAAATACTGGAAGTATTTTAGGACTGGGATTCCCTAGCGATTCTGGCGGCATATTACAATTTGTGAATAATTATGGAGTACTAAAATTTAGAGATCGCTCTTTACAGTTAACGGAGCGATATGGGAAACGATTTACGCCGCCAAACCTATTAAATGAAATGGCTAAAACTAAAAAGGTTTTTAACTCGCTGTAATCTCATGTTAGATAGATCTTTAATAGATAAAACCTATCCACCTATCATTTTTGATATTGAGAAGCAAAGGGTTAAGTTTTTTTCTAAAGCGACTGGACAAACTGACCCAGTATATTTTGATGAAGATGCCGCTAAAGAGAGGGGCTTCCCCTCCCTACTTGCTCCCCCTACATTTTTAACTACAGTAAGTCATGAGCAAAAAAACCCTTATCAATATTTACATGACCTGTCCATAGATATGAAAAATGTTTTACACGCAGGACAAAGTTATAAGTATCATGATCTCGTTTTCGCGGGAGACCAAATTACAATGGAAAGTAAAATTAAAAATATGTATGATAAAAAAAATGGAAGCTTACAGTTTATAGAATTTGAATCTATATTTTTAAATCAAAACAAAAAGTTAACAGTAGAATCTTTATCCACATTAGTAATAAGATAGAATATGTACAATTGGGATTATAAATCTGCTAAAATTGGAGAATTCCTTCCTGAATTAAAATTAGAACCAGTCTCTAGAANAAACCTNGCACTGTACGCTGGTGCNTCCGGTGATCATAATCCNTTACATATAGATACAGATTATGCAAATGAAATAGGACTTCCTGATGTNATTGCCCATGGAATGCTTATCATGGGATATCTTGGTAGANTNTTAACAAATAATTTTAGTCAAGGACAAATAATCGAGTACAGTNTTCAATTTTCCTCTATTACAAATATAGGAGATGAACTAACCTGTAGTGCTAAAGTAGTTAAAACTNTTACAAATGGCACNANGAANAATTTGANACTTGAATTAAANGTAACGGATCAACATGATGACTTNAAGTTGAAAGGGTACTCANTAATAAAAATATTATGATTCTTAATTCTNNNAATACCTTCTTAAAACATACCAATGCTGAATATCCAATCATCTGTGGTGCTATGTATCCATGCTCNAACCCTGAGCTAGTAGCGGCGGCATCCGAAGGTGGAGGCATTGCAATTGTACAACCTGTCAGCCTTACGTTTGTACATGGATATGATTTAAGGGAAGGAATAAAATATATTCGCTCNTTGACCAACAANCCTATTGGTTTTAATGCACTGATAGAAAAGGGTAGTAAAAAATATTTAGATCGTATGTCCGATTGGATTGACATTGCTNTNGAAGAAAATATACGGTTTTTTGTTACCTCTCTTGGCAAACCAGACTGGGTATGTAAACGGGTTCATCAAGCAGGAGGGTTTGTTTATCATGATGTGACTAGTCGTCATTTTGCAAAAAAAGGAATTGACTCTGGAGTGGATGGATTGATCTGCGTAAACAATCGAGCAGGTGGCCATCTAGGTTCTCATTCTATGGAAGATATGTACAAAGAACTTAATGACTTAGGTCTCCCNCTTATTTGCGCTGGAGGNATAGGAAGTGNNATTGAGTTATCTAAAGCCTTAAAAATAGGGTTTGATGGAGTTCAAATGGGAACAAGGTTTGTTGCTTCNACTGAGTGCAATACACTTGAAGATTATAAAACGGCCATTGTAAATGCTTCTGAGGAAGATATTGTTTCAACAACAAGATTAACNGGAGTGCCTGTTTCTGTTATAAAATCAGANGGCTTTCGAAAAGACAACTCATGGNTATTTAAAAAATTACTTAAAAGTCGATTCAAACATAAAGCACGAATGCTTTTAAACTTAAGCTCTCTTTTACGATCAAAATACTTTTTAAAAAAAAGTAATGGGAAAAATTCAAAGAAAATACAAAGTCTCTACTCTGCAGGTAAAAGCGTGCACACTATTCACAAAATAGAATCTGCAACTTCTATAATGCAAGATCTTGGTCAATCCATAAACATATCAAATATTTACAATTAAAAATGGAAACTAAAAAAGTTAGAATAGGATGTGCTTCAGGATTTTGGGGAGATACTTCAACAGCTGCAAAACAACTTGTTGAAAACGGAAATTTAAATTATTTAGTTTTTGATTTCCTAGCTGAGGTTACCATGTCGATATTAGCAAGAGCAAAGTTAAAAAATCCTAAAATGGGGTATGCTATTGATTTTATTGAGCAACTAAAGCCAGTTCTTAAAAATATTAAAAAGAAAAAAATCAAAGTAATCTCAAATGCAGGTGGAATAAATCCTCATTCATGCAAACATACATTGCAAAAAGAAGCAGAAAAGCTTGATTTAAAACTAAATATCGCTGTAATTGAAGGAGATGATATATTATCAGAGTTACCTTCTCTTAAGAATCAAAAAGTGAAAGAAATGGAAAAAGATTCATTTTTACCTGATTCATGCTTAAGCATCAATGCATACCTTGGAGCATTAGGAATAGTCAAAGCTCTAGATGAGGGTGCAGATATTGTGATTACAGGGCGAGTCGTAGATAGTGCTTTAGTATTAGGACCTTTAATACATGAATATCATTGGGGAATTTCTGATTATGATCTTCTATCTGCAGGTAGTCTAGCAGGACATATTATTGAATGTGGAGCACAATGCACTGGAGGGAATTATACAGATTGGAAAAAAGTAAAAGGGTTTGAAAATATTGGCTTCCCTTTTGTAGATGTATTTTCGAATGGTGATTTCATTGTTTCAAAACCAAAAGAGACTGGAGGAATGGTCACATTTGGTACTGTAGCTGAACAACTTATTTACGAAATTGGAAATCCCTCAGAGTATATTCTCCCTGATGTGATTTGCGATTTTTCAAAAGTGAAAATTACAGAAACCGGACCTAATCAAGTATTGGTAACAGGTGCAAGAGGATTCCCACCTACTAAATATTATAAAAGTTCAGCAACATTTATTGATGGATATAGATCAATCGGGACATTAGTGATAGGAGGGAAAGATGCTTTTAAAAAAGGCGAAGTAATTGCAAACGCAATCATAAAAAAATGTTCTTTGATTTTTAAAGAAATTAAAATGGAAAGCTTTTCTAAAACTTCTTTTGATATCGTTGGATCAAATTCTATCTATGGATCAGAAAAAAATGATGTAACCACTAAAGAGATTGTACTTAGAATTGTAGTATCCCATCCACTAAAAGAAGCATTGATTATTTTTTCAAAAGAATTAGCACAAGCCGTTACTGGAATGGCTCCCGGTGTTATCAATTATTTAGGAGGCCGTCCAAGAGTATCTCCATCCATACACTTATTCTCTTTTCTTTTACCCAAAGACCAAATAAAAATGAAAATAAAAATGAATGAAAAAGTTATATCCATTCCCTATTATACACCCGAAGAAGCTAGCAGAACCCAAAAAAATAACTCCCTTCATACAACAAAGGCTTTATTAAAAAAAGAATTTTCCGTACCACTAATTAATTTAGCATATGCTAGAAGCGGTGATAAAGGCGACCATGCAAATATAGGGGTAATAGCAAGAAAGCAAGAATATTTTGATTTTATAGATAGGGAATTAAACCCTTCTACTATTGCACAGTTTTTCAGCCATGTAATTCAAGGAGATGTTCTTAAATGGGCTCTTCCTGGTATCTATGGTATTAATTTTCTTTTAAAAAATTCATTAGGTGGCGGAGGAATGGCTAGTTTGAGTATCGATCCTCAAGGTAAGGCATATGGTCAACAGCTTTTAGAATACCCAATTCCAGTAACAAAAAATATCTTTGATCAATTTCAGAATAAGAACTAAGAAAAAATATGAAAGTACCAAAAACTACAGAATGTATTTTAGAGTTAAAAAATAACTGGTTAACAATATGGTTTAATAGACCTAAAAAACGAAATTCTTTATCTGAAATTTTAATAGGAGAAATTTCTCATACGCTAGATTTTATTGAGGACAATCCATCTATTCGAGGTGTTATTTTTCGTGGAAAAGGGAACGTTTTTTGCGCAGGAGCAGATCTAAAATGGATGCAAAGCATAGCTTCCGAGAAAAATAAGACTCATGATAAAGCAATGAAAATGAGCATGAAGTTTGGGGAGATTTTCACAAAAATTAGCAGTTTATCTAAAGTCACTATTTCTGTTGTTGAGGGAGCTTGTATGGCAGGTGCTGTTGGCATAGCGAGTGCTACTGATTTTTTGGTGTCTACTTCTGATGCAACATATGCTTTAACTGAAACGAAAATAGGTTTGACACCTGCTCAAATAGCACCATACGTAATAAAAAAGGTGGGATTTAATATAGGAAAAAAACTTATGCTCCTAGGAGAAATATTCAACGGAGAGGAGGCATTGTTAATAGGAATGGCAGATTATGTTGTAAAGGATACAAGACACTTAGATTCTGAAGTTTTGAAAATTATGAATAAAGTAAAAAAATGTTCTCCAAATGGAATTACCGTTACAAAGAATCTGCTTAATTCAAATTATAATATTGATACTACACATGCTGCTAAATTATTTGCTGAATGCATTGTACATGAAGAAGGACGTGAAGGGTTTGCATCCTTCTTTGAAAAAAGAAAACCATTTTGGAACAAAAAGGATTAAAAATGAAATTTAGTGATGAACATAAAGCTCTATATGATACTGTAAAAGATTTTGCAATCAATGAAATAAAACCTTTCGCAAACGAATGGGAGGAAAATGAAAAATTTCCTGCACATGAATTATTTAAAAAAATGGGAGACCTTGACTTACTTGGGATTACTAAAAATCAGAGAAATGGAGGTATGGGTTTAGATTATAGCTACGGAATGGTGTTTGCTGAGGCATTGGGTCATGGCTTAGATAGTGGAGTTATAATTAGCACTGGAGTTCAAACTGATATGGCTACACCAGCATTAGATAGATACGGATCAAAAGAACTTAAAGATGAGTTTTTAACCCCTGCTATTTCAGGTGATTATGTAACCTCGATTGCTGTAAGCGAACATACGGGAGGATCCGATGTTGCTGCGCTTAAAACATTTGCAAAAAAAGATGGAGATGATTACATCATAAATGGACAAAAAATGTGGATAACGAATGCTACTCAAGCAGACTACTTTTGCACACTAGTAAACACTAGTAATGATGAACCTCACAAAAATAAATCACTTGTCATCATACCTTCAAAATTACCTGGAGTCCAAGTTGGAGAGAAAATAGATAAACTTGGGTTGCGTACTTCCGATACTGCGCCAGTATACTTTGATAATGTGCGAATACCAATGAGATATAGAATTGGAGATGAAGGTGCAGGGTTTACTATGCAAATGCAACAATTTCAAGAAGAGAGAATATTCTTATCCGTAAGCTCTCTTATCATCTTAGATGATTGCATTGGACAGACCATTAATTTTTGTCAGGAAAGAATGGCTTTTGGGAAGCGGGTTATCGATAATCAAGCTATCCAATTTAGACTAGCAGAATTACAAACAGAGATTGAAGCATTGAGATCTTTAATCTACAGAGCATGTGAAGACTTTGTTAGTGGAAAGGATATGACCTATCTAGCATCTATGGCAAAACTTAAGTGCGGGAAATTAATTAGAGAAGTTTCAGATGCATGCTTACAGTATTGGGGAGGAATGGGATTTACATGGGAGAATCCTTTATCAAAAGTATACAGGGATGGACGACTAATGTCTATAGGTGGTGGTACTGATGAGATTATGCTAAGCATAATTTGTAAACATCTCGGAATGACAAAAAAATAAAATCATTAAAAACTAATTCCCTATTTTAATTATATATAAAATTTTTAAAAGTGAAATTGAAAAAAACATTCAAAGCATTTGAAACCTATCAAAATCAAAATGGTGATTTTGAAAATAAGATTACTCAAAAGAGCTTTACTGATTTACCAGAGGGTGACCTTTTAATAAAAGTCGAATATTCCTCTTTAAACTATAAAGATGCGCTATCATCATCAGGTGCAAAAGGTGTTACAAAATTTTATCCTCATACCCCTGGTATTGATGCAGCTGGAATCATTATCAAGTCGAACAATAATCATTTTAAGACCAATGATAAGGTAATTGTGACTGGGTTTGATCTTGGTATGAATACAAGTGGTGGGTTTGCTGAATATATTCAGATTCCAAGTTCCTGGGCAGTAAGATGTCCAGATTCTCTATCTACCAAAGAATCTATGATGCTTGGGACAGCTGGATTAACAGCTGGATTATGTATAGAAGAGATTGATAATCATACTCCAATAAATAATTTGNAAGTGATCGTCAGCGGTTCAACCGGAGGAGTTGGGAGCATTNCAGTTAAACTTTTATCTTTNCTAGGAGCTAAGGTGACTNCCATAACAGGTAAAAAAAATAGTGAACAATATCTTTNNGACCTAGGTAGCTCAAAGGTTATCAATAGAAAAAAGTTTATAGATTCGATTCGATCACCATTGAGCAATGGTGTTTATAATGCAGCAGTTGACACTGTCGGTGGAAACGTTTTATCATCNATGCTTGCAAGTATGCAATATAATGGTATTATTACGGCATGTGGTAATGTAGCAGGAGCAAATTTTACGACATCAGTATTTCCTTTTATTTTAAGAAAAAATCGCTTGATCGGNATTGATTCNGCGAGGTGCTCTNTACNAATTAGAGAGAAAATTTGGAATAAATTTTCAACAATTTGGAGACTGAAGAGTTTGGATCATATATGTAAGNTGATTAATCTAGGTTCTTTAGATAAAGAAATTAAAAAAATATTATGCGGCGAACAGGTTGGAAGAATTATANTCCGATTNTAATTATTTTATTTATGTATGCTTGATTTTTTTCAATCCGTAGATATGAATCTGATAAAATGGATTCATCANTATTTTTCNAATNCTTTATTTGATATTTTCATGCCAATTATAACAAATAAAAAAAATTGGACGCTTCCAATTATAGTTCTCATATTTCTACTTGGATTTTTTTCCGGANCTAGAGGGAAAATAGCTCTAACAGTATTAATTATTTCACTTTCTTTTACTGATGCAATCTGTGCGCAAATATTAAAACCTTTTTTTGAACGGATAAGGCCCTCACATCTTAACTTAGAAGAAGTTAATCTTCTGACATCCAAAGGCGGGAAATGGAGTATGCCATCCAATCATGCCGCAAATATGTTTTCATTAGCAATAGTCCTATCATATTTTTATAAAAAGTACAAACCNCTGCTTTTTCTTTTAGCAATCCTTATCTCTTTTTCACGAGTTTATGTGGGTGTACATTTCCCAGGTGATGTAATTGTTGGAGGTTTTATTGGNGTTTTTATTTCCTCTATATTTTTAATTTTATGGGGAAAAATAAAATTGAATGAAATTAAAAAGGGNAGAAACTGGGTACTTATAGAATAATAAAAGCGANCCCTATATTTTTAATTTGGTAATGTATCTTTCGGAGGCTTCACACCAAAAGGTGAAAAACCTTCTTCGCGATTAGGTAATTTTATCTCACCGTGTTTTGACTCAAATTTTTTAATATTTTCATTAACAGCACCTAAAAATGCCTTAGCATGTTGAGGAGCCATAATAATTCTTGAATGTACTTTTGCTTTAGGAACTCCTGGCAAAATACGAGTNAAATCCATTACAAACTCTGCTGGAGAATGAGTGACCACAACAAAATTTGCATACTCTCCAGAACTAATTTTTTCATCTAATTCGATATTTATTTGCTGTACTTTTTTTTCTTTATTTTCCATGAATTTTATGCCCCTTTCTTTGATGAAAAATCCCTTTCATTGAATTCTTCCCAATCATCATTAATTCCATCAAACTGAGTATAATCTTTTATACCCTNATTTTCTTCAATATTTTTTGGATGAAGTTCATTCTCATAAATATTAAATANATCTTTCTTTTTTTCAAATTCTGCNGGATCAACCTCTTCTTCTTTTGTCTGATCAAGATCATCAACATCATCACTGTATACTTCCTGATCAAAAAAGTCAAGATTCTCTACTATTCCATTTGCCATAAGAAATTCTAAAAAATCAAGATACCTNCTATTTTTTAGATCAGTATTGCAATGGGGGCACTTCAACGAATCTTTTAAATCAATTTCGTCAATTGAATTCTCACAAGCTGGACAAATTATGCCTTCAAGCATTTGTTTTTTCCTCTAAAATATGTGGGGAATATAAAAGACAGTATCTGNGGTAGCAATGATTTACAAACAAATTGTAAAAAAAATAAATTTTATTCTAAACCTAAAATTTTTTCAATAGTTTTATAATTATCTTCTACAAATCCTATTGATTTTGATTCTATTATTATTGAATATAGAAAATTTGAAAACTCAGCTTGAAATCCAACCTTAATTGGTATTTTTAGGTCTTTTAAAATAAAAGACAAATTCTGATTATGAGATTGATTTAGATCTACAATAGCATCAAAACCTAAGTCATTTATTTTTTTTATGGTTTTTTTTGAAATAATTACGCCGAGCCAGTTTATATGATCCTTTTTTATAACATGTGCGTTTGGAATAATCTTTTTATCGTAATAGTGTAAAGAATTTTCATCTAATATATAATTGAAGTGAAATTTATTTTTTTTATCATCATGTTTAATAAAATGAGCAGCTAATTGTGCCTGTTTTCTTTCATTTGGCAATAAAAAAACAACACTTTTTACTCCTTTACCTTTTTTACTTATTTTAATTGTAGAGTCTTTAACTCTATTTGATTTAAATATTTTATGCCAATAGAATAATAATTTAATCTTTAATGATATTCTCATAATTATTTTTGTAATACATAGTGAAATAGTATTCTTACAGTAATTAATGTATAAATTTTAATGTTACATAAATAAAGAAAAATTATATGTCATTAAATAAAAAACTTCTTTGGGGTGGACTTGGCTGGGTATTTGGTGGGCCGATTGGTGCTATCCTAGGATATACCTATGCCTCAATGAGTAATAAAAATAATCAAAGATTATCTGGCGCATCAAATTCTACAAAACATGGTGATTTTGTTATTTCAGTATTGGTACTATTTGCAAAAGTAATGAAAGCAGATGGTAAACTTCTAAAGTCAGAGTTAGATTATGTTAAAGATTTCTTGAAACAACAATTTGGGTTACCTAAAGCAAAAGAATTAATGATTGTTTTTCGAGATATTTTAGAACAGGAATATCCTTTAAAAGACGTGTGCCGGCAAATTCAACGTTCCATGGATCACCCTAGCAGGTTAGAACTAATTCATATCTTATATGGATTATCGGCATCTGATGGACATGTTCACCCGGAAGAAATTAGAGTCATTCAAACAATAGCTAACTATTTAAATATAAATAGAAAAGACTACGAATCTATAAAAGCTATGTTTGCAAAAGATGATAAAGCTCCCTTCAGAGTTTTAGAAATATTTCCTGATGCCTCCGATCAAGAAATCAAACGCGCATATAGAAAAATGGCTAATAAATATCATCCAGATAAAGTTTCTCATTTGGGAAAAGAAATGCAAACTTCAGCTGAAGAAAAATTTAAAGCAGTCAATAACGCCTATCAGCAATTAAAAAAAGATAGGAACATATCTTGAAAGATGAAAAACCAGGAGCCTATCCATTCACACGTGGTATTTATAGTAATATGTATAAAGATAGACTCTGGACAATGCGACAATATGCAGGCCTCACATCTGCAAAAGAGTCAAACAAAAGATATCATTCCTTACTTAAGCAAGGAGTGATGGGCCTTTCTGTTGCTTTTGATCTTCCAACTCAAATCGGGTACGATTCAGATAATCATCTGGCAGTAGGTGAAGTTGGAAAAGTTGGGGTTCCAATTTCTTCAATAGAAAATATGGATATATTGTTCGATAATATTCCATTAGAAAAAATTTCAACTTCAATGACTATCAATGCTACTGCTCCAATACTTCTTGCATTTTACATATCTACAGCTGAAAACCAAGGCGTCAACTCTACAAAATTAAAAGGTACTATTCAGAATGATATTTTGAAAGAATATACCGCAAGAGGAACCTATATTTATCCACCTGACTCTTCCATGCGTTTAATAACAGATGTCATGGGTTTTTGTGAATCAAATCTCCCAAATTGGAATACTATATCCATTTCAGGTTATCACATAAGAGAGGCAGGAAGTACAGTTGTTCAAGAGCTTGCATTTACATTTGCTAATGCTATTGCCTATATGGAAGCAGCAATTAAAAAAGGTTTAGATCCAAATAAATTCGGTGAAAAAATATCATTTTTTTTTAATGCACATAA
Source organism: Fidelibacterota bacterium (assembly GCA_002691285.1). Classification (GTDB taxonomy): domain Bacteria; phylum Fidelibacterota; class Marinisomatia; order Marinisomatales; family UBA1611. The sequence goes on from NZHK01000107.1 coordinate 11,139, forward strand.
TGGCTTTTTGGAAGAAATATCTAAATTTAGAGCAGCAAGAAAATTATGGGCAACAATTATGAAAGAAAGATTTTCAGTGACAAACGAGAAAGCTCTTTTGTGTAGATTTCATGTGCAAACAGGAGGCTCGACTTTAACTGCTCAACAATTTGATAATAATATTATTAGGACAAGTATTCAAGCTCTTTCAGCAATTTTAGGCGGGACTCAATCCTTACATACAAATAGTAAAGATGAAGCGCTAGCTCTACCATCTTTAGATTCTGCCAAAACAGCTTTAAGAACCCAACAAATAATTGCATATGAAAGTGGT
>NZHK01000108.1 GCA_002691285.1 Fidelibacterota bacterium
AAATAAAATTTGCGAGAGTAGCTCAGCTGGTAGAGCATCACGTTGCCAACGTGGGGGTCGCGAGTTCGAATCTCGTCTCTCGCTCACACTATAAAACCTCACATTTGTGGGGTTTTTTGCTTATAGACTAAGATTGGTCTATTTAGTGGGGAAAAGAGCTGAAATGGGTGAATTCACTGGTAATACACTGGTCAACTTTGAGTTCATGATTTAATATATTATCCAAATAAAACAAAATATTAGAACTACTGTAACTAGGTAGATATACCATTGTTTTGGATTGGGTTTATTTAATTCATCGCTGATAGTCATTGTGCTTATCCAAAGAAGTAATGACAACTCACCAACTGAATCTAATTCGTTGTTGTGATAGAATTTATAATATGCAGAAGTAAGAACACCTATTAGGGCAACTATGAATCCTGCAATCCCAATATAGTTTTTAATTAAGTCTTTCATTGTTTGCATTATAATATACTGAATGAACTGGTAATGCACTGGTCATTTTGTAAGGTTTTTTGTTTGTGGGATGATGAGTAGATTATTATATATGAGAATAGAACCTTATCAGCAAGAGCATTTTGAAACTTGTATGCAAATTATTCAAAGTAATACCCCCAAATACATTTTACCTATTGAGCATTTAGACTATAAAAAATATTTATTAAGAGAAAACAAAACATATTTTGTTTTTTTTAAAAATAATAATCTTGTTGCTTGTGGTGGTTATGGTTTAAATAAAACTAAAACAAAAGCAGGCTTATCCTGGGGAATAGTTTATAGAAGATACCATAATCAAGGATATGGAAGCCAATCGATTAAATATCGATTACATCATATTAAAAGTGATTATCCAGATATTGAAATTCATTTAGATACAAGCCAACATACCTATCAATTTTTTGAAAAGTTTGGTTTTATAATCAAACAAATAACAAAAAATGGATATGGTAAAGGACTTGATAAGTATGATATGATTTTAAAAGGAGATTCAAATCTTTGATATTCTCACGTCCTTGGGGTTTTTTGTTCATAGCCTAAACGCGATGGTAATACACTGGTTAAATTCTTAATCAATATTGCGGAAATATAGATGAAAATTTAATTATTGGTTGATGTCTCTTCTTTATTAATCAATAACTTTTTATAGTTTTCCAGCCTTGCAATTGCATTACTGTCAATGATTATTATAATTATCATCATTGCAATAACACTAATAACTGTTGCTCTGTAAATAGGCTTATCAAGCATAATTATTACAATAGAACAAACAATAATTATGAGAGGTATGATTTTATAAACAGTTCTTTTAAAACCTATTAATGTTTTATCTACGCGGTTGATTTCTGATTGAACGAATGTTTCACTGTTTTCATTAAACCCATTACTAAACTCTGATAACCTTGAGTAATTTGAGTAAAATAGACCTAAACCAACTAAAACAAGAAGCGACCCCACAATTAAAGTTGGATAAATATATGCTTTGGCAATATCTGTTTTCCCTAAAAACCAAAATCCAAGGCTTATCATTAAAAACATCACTCCAAAAAATGTGAAAAACATAGAATGAACCGCCTCAGTTTTAGCCCAATTTGTTGCTGCTTCTAGTACATTCATTAATGATATAAGTTGTTTTTTTAATTACTAGTTAAATGATTTTATTTTCTAAAACTACTAAAAATTTAGAGAACGGTTTAGTAAAAAAAATATAAGAATTTCAAAGCCCTACATTCGTGGGGTTTTTTGTTTATGGACTTTCTTTGGTATATTAATTTTTTGACTAAAGACTTTCTTATTAGCACTTTGAGAGGAACATCATTGTACCATAAGCCTAAATGTCGCTAAGAGTTAGATAAGAGAATCCATTTTTGTTATTTTGAAATTCCAGATTATACTATTCCAAGCTTAATTAAACTGTCTGCTGTTGCTATTGTAGCTTCTTTTACAGAGCGAGGTTTCCATCCTAATATTTTGGTAGTTTTTTCAATATCAACATGTTGAGTACGATTCAAATCATCTCTTAATTGTCTAACTCCTCCATTAAAGATTCCGAAGAAATGCACCATCCAATTTGGCATGTTCATTTTAGGAATTTTTCTATCAGGATATTGTTCTCTCAAGATAGCACCTAAATCAGAAAACCATGCAAAATCAACACCACACAAGAAACGGTGTCCCTCTGCTTTTTCATTTTCCATAGCTAACATGTGGCATTTTGCAACATCTCTTACATCAACTACTGAAAATCCTAATCTTGGATACATAGGTAATTCTCCTGTGAACATTTGCTTAATACCCTCACAAGAAACTCCTGCATCTTTTGGGTCGAGAATTGGACCCAATATTAGACCTGGGTTTATTGTAGTTAAAGTCATATTAGAGTCTATATTTTTCATGTAGTCCCAGGCTGCTTTTTCAGCTAGTGTTTTTGCTCGAATGTAAGCATTTATTCCCTTATAATTTGGGTCTGTCCAATCTCCATCATTAAAAACTTTTTCCTTGTTTATTTTTTCACCATACGTGACCGCACCTAATGTAGATGTCGCTACTACTCTTTTTATATTATTTTTACTTGCTGCATTTAAAACTCTTAGTGTACCATCCACGGCAGCAGGTATAAATGCGTCTGGGTCTTTTGGCACATCAAGAGATATTGGAGCAGCTACATGGTGTACATAATCACAATCTTTTGTCACTGTGCCCCAGCCTTCATCTTTGAGCAAATCTGCATACACAAATTCAAGTTCAAAATCTTTTGGTACGAACGGCTTAATTATTTTTAGTATGTCTTTTCCCCTATCTAAATTTCTTAAAGTTCCGCGTACAGCATAGCCCGCATTAAGCAGCTCTATTAAAATATGAGTTCCAACAAAGCCTGAGGCTCCCGTTAATAATACATTACCATTTCTCATAAAAGACTCCTTTTTAGTTACAATGTGTAACTAATTTTAATTACACAATGTAACTTATACAAGTTTATTCTATAAAAATTATGTATTAGATTATAATATGAAATTAATTCGTGCTAGAAATGTTAAATCAAAAGAGTTCAGGTGGAATCAGATTATGAATGCTGCTATGAAAGAGTTTGCTCAAAGACCTTATCAAGAAATAACGATTAGTCAAATTTGTAACCACTTACCTTTCTCTAGAGAAAATCTTTATAAAAACTATGTAAAATCAAAAGAGGAAATTTTTTTAATTGTTCTTGAAAAGGAATTCACTTTATGGGTGGACAGTTTTTTATTAAGCAATAATCAAACTTCTGATATTTCACCAGATGAATTTGCTAAAATATGGGCAAACTCTCTATCCAAACGGAAAAAGCTACTTAGCTTATTAGTTATTTTACAGACCATTATCGAGAAAAATGTAAACCTTGAACAATTAACTAAATTTAAAAAAGAATTTCATTATCAAATGGAGAGACTGATTCCTACTCTTTTGACCATGTTTCCCAAATTCAACCCAAAATCATTAAACCATTTCATCCAATATCAATACTATTTAATTCTTGGTATATATCCTTCATCAAATCCAACAGAATTACAAAAAAAAGCCAATAAAAAAGCTGGAATAAATTATTCTTTCCCAGATTTTGAAAAAGAATATGCTGATTGTGTGATTATATATTTGAATGGAATATCAGCGAAGTGACATTAGTTAAAATATGGTTCAATGAATAAAATGGAAATATTAACATCAAAATGGATGATGATTGCCTACACCGTTATTACTTTTGGAATAATACTCTTAATTCTAGGAAAGAAAACTGTACACAGCGAAATAATAGTCAATGCACCAAAAGAAAAAGTTTGGAAAGTATTGTTAAATACAGATAAGTATGAAGAATGGAATAGTGTGATAAAATCAGTTGAGGGTATATTAAAAGAAGGTGGGAGAGTAAATTTCATTTTTCATCAAGAAGAAGGTAAGAGTTATCCAATATCTGCCAAAGTAAGAAAGGTTGAAACAAATAGTTTACTAAACCAATTTGGTGGTTACACAGGAATTATAACTTATAATCATACATATACTTTGAATGAATCTGATACCAATACAAAAGTTATCATCCACGAGGAATACAGTGGATTAATGGTGCCTTTCTGGAATCCAGAGCCTGTTCAAAAAGCATATGACCGATTGAATAAGGATATTAAAAAAAGAGTTGAAAGTTTAGAAAGCTAAAACTGTTTTAACGTTATTTTAAAAACGAAATCAATGAAATATAAAGTTATTATTACAGGTTCTACAGGTATGGTTGGTAAAGGCATATTAATTGAGTGCTTAGAATGTGATTTAATTGAAAATGTCTTAGTCATAAATAGAAGTAGCATTAATATGAATCATCCTAAACTGACAGAAATCATTTTAGAGGATTTTAATAATTTAGAAGAAATTAGAGATGAACTTGTTGGTTATGATGGTTGTTTTCATTCAATGGGTGTTTCTTCTTTAGGCGTATCAAAAGATGTTTATGAAAATATTACTTATGATGTAACAATAAAATTGGCAAAATTATTTTTGGAGAAAAATCCAAACAGCACATTTACATATGTAACAGGAGCAGGCACAGACTCTACGGAAAGTGGAAAGATTCATTGGGCTAGAATAAAAGGGAAAACTGAAAACGAGTTACTTAGAATGCCTTTTAAAAAATCTTATATGTTCAGACCTGGATATATTCATCCTATGAAAGCTGTTGGTTCAAGAACATTATGGATACAATTATTGTACAAAATTATAGGCGTGCTTTATGTTTTTTTAAAGTATTTCCCAAGTAGTGCAACTAATACTGTAAACATTGGAAAAGCCATGATTTGCTGCCTAGATAGAAAATTGGACATAGTAATACTCAATAATAAAGACATTAATGAAATTGCAAGTACTTATAGATAAAAAATTTGAAGGAAACATTAAAAATTCAAAGCCCCACATTAGTGGGGTTTTTTGTTTGTGGGATGATGGTTATATTAAAACTTTAAATATTTTTTATTTAAGTATTATTTAACTATTATTAAATAATACTTAAATAAAATATATAATAAGATATGATTAAACATCTACCATTACTACTATTCATTGGGTTGGCTTGGGGGCAAGATTTAAAACTTGCCAATGCTTATGGAGATACAGTTTTAGTTAAACAAGGGGAAAGGTTTATTTTAAATGGACGACAGCATACTCTTATCAAAGTCAATTACCAAAACCAAACTATAACAGCAAAAGGAAGATTAATGCCTTGGGTATTTGCTCCATTCTCTTTTGTTAATTTTTTATATAAAGGTAAAGAAATTAACTTTAATTCAATTCGGTTTATCAAATTCATGAAACTCCCTTATAGTATTTTACCAATGTCGATAGGTGGCGCACTTGGTAGTTATATATACTTTATTAAAGCTCCTTCTGATTATGATTGGTTTAATTTGTTTTTAGGGTTATATGTTGCAACCCCAGGCTTAGTAATTTCAATAACAGAACCAACATTTAGTAAAAAAATAATTTTAGAAGATGATGAATGGTCTATCGTTAATGACTAAATACCTCACATTATTAATGTTTATCTGTTTAGCTTTTTGGAGTTGTGCTTCAACTAGTGATGATGCATTAAGGCAACAAGAAAATTTTATAAAAAATCATCCTACTTGGGAAGGTCATCCACTTAATTTTGAAAAAAAAAGCCCGAACTGAATGCTTTTGAAATAATTGAAAAAATTAATAAAGAAAAAAAAATGGACGCCAAAATAGATTCAATCATTTTAAACCAAAGCAAACACTAATTGTTTAATGATAGTCCATTAAAATAATGTGTCAGTTCAATCAGGTTCATCCAGTATAATGTCCTTCTGTCCTTTTAGCACTTAAAGGACAAAAGGACAAGTTTCTGCACACACATTCGTTGGGTTTTTTATTTTTGGGATGATGGTTAGATTTGGATAGGCAGTATGGTTGATTTATTGGTTAAAACACAGTTTAGGCACGTTGCCAACGTGAGGGTCGCGAGTTCGAATCTCGTCTCTCGCTCATACTATTAAGCCCCACTTTTGTGGGGTTTTTTGATTTTATGTGACATTATTTTGACTAATGATCTTTGTTATAAGTAATTTTTCATAATGAAANTATTNTACATCTTTTATTTTTTANTTTTCTTAAATCAAGTTTTATGGGCTGATTGCTCAGATTTAGATTATGCAGATTGTATATATTGGTCGGATTATTGTGAATGGGATGATGANACGCAAGAATGCTTTGAGTTAGGTGGTGGTGGAGATTTTGTATATGGACCATATAATTTTGATTTCATTAGTGAGGATGATGGTCTTAGAAATGGTCCTGATTATCTAGATGGAATATTATATTATCCGATTGATGCAAATTTTCTTTTAGGTTCCATAATTTTTACTCCTGGATTTGGTGGNGGCAGCTCGACTATGTTAANTTGGGGAGAGTTTTTTGCTTCACATGGTTTTATTTCAATGGTTATTGGTCCAAATGACGAAATAAACGATTCTCATGAACAAAGAGCTATAGGTCTACTAGATGCAATTCAAACCATAAAAGCAGAAAATTGGAGGTCTGAATCACCCTTGAATAACCTAATTGATACAACTCGTTTTATTGTAGCTGGTTACTCCATGGGAGGCGGAGCATCACAAATAGCTCTCATGATTGAATCTATTCATAATGATCACATTGTAGGTGCTATGGCATTAAATCCTACTATTCTAATTGAAGACTGTGATGTATGTACAGATAATGAATATTGTATCTGTCTTGTTCCAGAATTTTTGGAACATGATATACCGACTTTAGTTGTCGCTGGACAAAATGAGTTGGATGATTTGTCCAATGACTATGCTGGTTTAATAGGCCAAGATATTTATTTTAATACCCCAGAAACAACTATGAAGATTCTTTATGAAATTGGGAATGGGGGACATTCTTCTGCAGAATCTCCAGCAGANTATATAGGTGATAAAACTCTAGAATGGGTACAATATCTTATAAGAGGGAATGAATCTTTTTGCGATTCATTGTTATTGTCTCCAGACAATTCTTCTCAATATTTGACTACACTTCAATGTGGTGAAAGTTTTAGCTACGATATAAATGAAGATGGGGCTATCAACAATGCTGATTTGGTTGCATTGGTAATTGCCGTTCTAAATAGTTNTGAAATTAATTTTGATATTAATAATGACCAAATCACAAATATTTTTGATATACTAATTTTTTCCTCTTTTTTAGAGGACTTATAAAATCATTTAACTCTATTTCATAGCCTTAGTCTTATATCGTTTCTATTTCTATGATGGTTTTTAGATTTAGCATATGAAACTATTCATTCCTATTATTGTCATGACAAGCTTTATGATTTCGTGTGCTGATATTCTGATTGAGGATACATCAAACACTACATCAACATCAGGCATTGTAGGTTTTTGGTTTAATTGCGAATTTAATTCCAGTGATACCGATTGTCGGTTTTTTGATGACGATGGTTATCAATTTACAGATGATGGCAGTGTCTATTCCATAGAAGCTATTTTATTTGAACCTGACCCCGGATGCGGTTCATATACCTGCTTTGATTCTTTTAAACCTTCAATATTTATTGAAAGACAGTTACTGGGTAGCTATAACTACATTGATTCATCTTTAACACTTAATCCCGAATCTGATACTTCATGTGTTGAGAATTTCAATTGGAATAATGAGGTTAGTTTTTTTCGTGATTCTCTTTCTCTTTGCCCATCTTTAAGTAGATTGGATATGTATGTTCAAAAGTATACCGGGGAAGTAATTATTTATTGAACAATGGTGTAAAGCATTTGCTGTTGGACCTTATAATAAGATAGCCATAACATCATGAGAAAGTCTTTTTAATAAGGCTTTTAGCTAAAGCAACTAGGAGTATAAATACAAATATAATGCCTAAGGATAAGCCGACGATATTGAATGATTTTTCCCATCTGTATGATGGCTCTGTGTTAAATGATGCATATAGTTCATAGAGTAACCAAATAAATATCAAAAGAATATTGAAAAATAATATCCACTCTCCAAGTTTACTTTCTTTTTCTTCAGATTTAGCATAGCTTTTATCCATCTTTATTTATTTTGACCTTAAAATCATCTTTTCATTCTCTACTATTTTAGGGGTTGAAAATATTTACTAATACTGGCTGAGCAGTAGTGATATTCCCTGCTTGGTCCTCTGCAGTCATAATAAGGACATGTTCTGAATTGTTTTCTAATTCAATTGTGTTCCATTGAAATGTATAGGGTGTATCATTTAACGTAGATACAATTTCATTATCTATCAGAAATTGAACTTGTACTACCTGATGATTATCCGAAGCAAATCCTACAACGGATATTGTATCGCTTATAGATTGTCCATTAACTGGATTTAAAATTGAGGCAAATGGATATATGTTGTCATCATCTGGAAATGGATTATTATTTACCGTTACAGATATTCCGTCTTCAAAATTATTATTTTCCAAATCTGAAACAATTATCTTTATAAGATGTTCTTCATCTTCAGAAAAAAGAAGTGTGTTCCATTCATACTGAAAAGGATCTTCATTATCAATGGAAACTAGAGAATCATTGATGGAGAATTGAACTTGAGATATTCCAATATTATCATAGGCTTCAGTTTGAATATCAATGATTCCATTTACGTTTTGGCCAGCATAAGGATATGTAATTACTCCAGTAGGAGGAATATTATCAATGTTATCTACATTAATAAATATAGGATCTGTTTGTGATGAATTATTTTCTAAATCATAAGCAATTGCATACCAAATATGATCGGTATCATCTTGCTCATCAAGTGTGTTCCAAGAATGTGTATAGTTAGAGGAATAATCGACATGAGCTAAGTCGTAATTATGGTAAAATTCAACTCGATCAATAGAATCATTGTCTGTCGCAACAGTTAATATACTTACCATACCAGATACAGTTTGATTAGATGCTGGGTCATATATTACAATATTAGGGGGAGTTAAATCAGGTTCTTCTATATTATTTACAAAAACAGAAATAGGATATAATGAAGTTTCATTCCCTGCATGGTCAATCACATCAATATTGATAATATGATTTTGATCTTCATCTTCAATTGTTGTATCCCAGTTGTAAATATATGGTGAAGCTGTATCAGTGAAAACTTGTTCTCCATTTATAATAAATTTGACGTGATCAATAGCGATGTTGTCAAATGCATTTACTTCAATCCCTACATAGTCATGTACTGTTGATCCTGCTGCGGGATATACAATAGTCCCCTGTGGGGCAGTAATATCAGGCGCATTCTCATTGTCAACTGTAATGCTTACAGGCCCAATAACTTGATAATTTGAGGATTTGTCATATATATATGCATGAATAGAACTAATGTTATCTTCAGGAAATTCGTTGGTGTCCCAATAATAGTAATAATATTCATCAATGTTAGGGCTCTCATCAAATGATCCAATTTTATTGTTATTTATAAAAAGATCAATAAAATCTACTTGGGTATTATCTTCTGCATGAATACTTATTTCAACAATCCCATTGAGGATTTGCCCGGTTGAAGGATAAAGAAAAATTCCATTTGGTTTAATGTTATCATAATTATCAATTTGTACTTCGATGCTTGAGGAGTAGGTTTTATTCCCTGAGGAATCTTCCGCGGTTGCGCTTATTATGTAGTTTTCTTCTTCTTGAAACATTAACGTATTCCATNTAACCTCATAAGGCTCTGTATNTCCTTGAAAAATAATTGCATCATNAAGATACAGTTTTACATTTTCTAATTTGNTATTATCAAATGCATATGCAGTTATTAATACTGATCCAGATACAATAGATTGGTTTGCAGGNTATGTAATATGGACTACTGGTGGTGTTTCATCCANAANCCTTGGACTATCCATGTTTAAATTATCGCAACTAAGAACAAGCAGTAAAAATAATAAATTTTGTAGGAAGGNTAATTTCATTAATTGATAATCGTTACAAGAACTGGCTGGAGTAATATTNTATGACCTGNATAATCTGAAACGGATGCAGATAGAGTGTGCTCACTATTATTTACCTCATTAGTTGTATCCCAAGAGTATTGATAAGGATAATNTGAATCAATTGATACGCTACTGCCATTAATGTAGAATTCAACGTTATCAATTCCTTGGTCATCCTGAGCTAGTATGATGAAATCCACTATCCCGTTNACATTTTGACCAGAAACTGGATTTGAGATAACCCCTGATGGTGGATTTATATCNTTGATAAAGTTATCTATGTAGACAACAATTGGATTAACGTAAAATACGTTATTCGANGAATCAGATACTATGCCACTTATAACATGGTAGGAATCTTCTGTTTCAGTTGTTGTGTCCCAAAAATAGTTGTAAGGAANGGAATCAATTGTGTCTACTGGTANGCCATTAATATAAGGTACAAGATTCTTTACCCCCTCATTATCATAAGCGGAAAACTGAATAGTTACATTCCCNTCTAAAATTTGTCCAGGGAATGGGTTAAGAATTTGNCCAGATGGATAAACGTTATCAATATTATCNACAATTACAGTTATGGGTGATGTAAGGGTGCAATTTNCAAAATAATCACAACTAGCAGCAGCAATAGTGTGCTCATAATCTTCACTCTCGAGCTCTGTATTCCAATTGTAAATATAGGGTTCTTCTTCATCAAGATAACTTTCATTGCCGTCAATAAAAAATATAACANAGGAAATTCCGTCGTTATCAGAAGTGGAAATTTCAATATCAACAATACCGGAAATTGTTTGTCCAGATNCTGGATAAAANATNGATGCAATTGGAGGAACTATATCNGGGTCNNTTAAATTGTTTACAAAAACAGAAATTGGGGTTAAAGGAGTNTCATTGCCAACAGAATCAATAACAATTGCGCTAATAATATGCTCAGAATCTTCGGAGGCACTGCTTGTATCCCANAAGTACACATACGGAGATGAAGTAATAGTTTCTTGAAATACTCCATCTATAGAAAATGCAACCTCACCAACAGATATGTTATCTGCTGCATTAACGATTATAGGTATTGTTCCATTTACGGTTAATCCNGCAGGAGGACTTACTATAGTTCCTGTTGGAGGTGTAAGATCATAGACAATTCCATTNTTGACTATGATATCTCTAGGNGCAATAATTGTTGAATTTTCATTTATATCATCAACAATTACTTTAATTGAGTGGTAGCCGTCATCAACTAATTCNGTATTCCAAGTATATATGTATGCATGGTAGCTGGTAATATTTCCAAATTGATCTTCTTCAGTTACTATAGACGTTGATGGNCGAATAGCTTCGAGTCTGTCGTTAATAAAAAACTTAACACTTGCAATGCTATCATTATCAGAAGCAATTACTGTTATATTGACATTCCCTTCGATTGACTGCCCTTGAAAGGGCTTGAGAATAAAAGCATTTGGTGACTCATTATCNATATTGTCTATTTTATTCTTAATAGGAGCAGTTGCATAACTATTCCCNGATATATCATAAGCAATTACAGAAATATAGTGATATTCATCCTCACCATATTCCATGTTAAGATCTTGTTCAGATTCATCTGATGAGACAGTGTTCCATCTGTAAGTATAGATGTCATTGTTATTTGATGTGGAGTCAACATGAACTCTTTCTTGATTGATGTAGAATTCTACATAACTAATCTCTTGATTATCGATAGCTCTAGCTTGTATAACGACCTCACCTGAGACGTATTCACCATTTGCTGGATATAAAATAACCGCTTGGGGTATACTGTTATCATCAAGTGGTTTTTGTACTGATTTTTCGCATGAAAAAAAAGTGATCGTTAAAAAAATAAGGACGCATAAATATAGATTTATTTTATGTAAATAGACTAATTTCATTACTTAATTTATTTTTTTACGTAACCAACCNACTACTTTCCCTCCANCNNTAGTTGCNTCNATTNTATAAACNATAGANTGNAGTCTNGANTCNAAAATATGTTTTAATGAAAAAACATACATATTTCTACCAAACTTATTGTTTTTAAAAACAGGAGTAAAATAAAATTGATTTTTATTTTTTATTACATCATAAGCCATTGTTCCAAATACTGATAGTGGAATCAATGCAGTAAGAGACTCATAAGTAGCGCCAGCATCTTTAAGTCCTACATTCTTAATCATAGGCATGAGGTCATTAAATTGGTTTGCAGCAGCAGGAAATAATCGGGTACCTNTATTCCATTCTGAATTTATTTCTAACATAGTAGAAATTATAAATAATGATAGNGAGTAAAAAAAGCCTCTTTCNACAGCATAGGATATTAATGAAAAGTCAGTTTCAATTNTTTCTACTTCTAGCATAGGTATAAATGCAGAATTTTCNGGGTTCTTTTTAATATANATTTCTGGGGTAAGCATATCCTTGTAAAATTTTATATCAATGAAACTAAGAGTATCACCATTCGTTGTGTAAAGAATGCCTGTCCGATTCTCCATTCTTTGNATATTTTCGTTAAAACTCCAGCTATAGTGAAATACCTTGTTAAGATCAGTGTAAATATAATATGCATCTTTTATTTTCAAAGAGTCAAGCTCAACGGAGTCTTTCNTTGTAAAATATATATATTCATATCCCATTGAATCTATAAGACATTCAATAGTTTCGCCTTTNTACTTTACTATCATATGATTAACGTCAAAGTCCTCATCGTTNGACCAAAGAAAAGAAAACAAAATGAATATAAACATGAATTGTTTCATAGGTTGTAAATTAACATCCTCTTATGAAGAGTCAAATTCAAGTATTNCTATTGTTTTTAGTGATTGCGGTGGGATATTCGCAACCAAAATTAAGTTTTGATTTAGGACTTGGTCTTTATCAACCTACTCTTACCGGTTACGATGAGAATGAAACTTTCCCAATTAAAAATACTCTTAATAGGAACCTTNTGCTTAATTGGGGGGTCTATTATGAATTTTTTTATAATGCTAGAATTGGAATGAGCACGCTAACTTCAATCGATAACGAAGATGCAAAAAATTTCANGCTAGGCAATCAATCTTCTGCAGATTTTAGTAGAAGGATTACNTATCGTTTTTTNCCNATCGAGACCTTTTTCCGNTGGAGNCCTAGAATTGAAATTAATTTTACACTCATGCCAATTTGGGGAAGGAGTACGATTTCATTAGAAACAANTCCTCCACAACAATTGGATGATTGGAAATCATTTTTAACCATGTTTAGTGATAATGAAATTTCATTATCAGAGATGAATGCAACCGATAATATGGTATCCAATTGGTATGGATATGGTAGTATGCTAGGCTTCAGATTNTATCTTACATCTAGAATGGCATTAGATCTTAAAAGTGGTTTTATGAATAACACCTACGATGAAAAATCTTGGTNTCTAAGAGGNAATAAGGTAACTGGNCCAAAAATGAAAATTGANGGTCTTCCTATTTTTTCATTAAAAATTTTATATGGCCTGCGATGATTAAATTTATTTTTGTAATTGCAAGTTGCTCCATTATGTTTGGGCAGAGTACATCGGNAAAACAAAATCCATGTTCCCATCCTCTAATCAAGTTAGCCAAAGATAATGGGATAAAATCCATACCNTTAAAAGATATTNTTAAATACAGAAAGTTAGTTAAAGAGTGTGAAAAATCAGGTAACTCTAAGGCTATNGAACAAATTGAATTGATGGATTGGGAAAGAGATTTTAANAGNTCCAAGGCTATGTCCAGTTGGACTTCTACTCATGCTATGTTTGTTTTTGTAACTGTTGGGTATTACTANATNGCAAAAATTTTAGATATACCTTATGAGGTTACATTTTTTCCNTAAAAGGTATTGAGAAATTATTTTTAGAACCTAATCCTGTTTGAAGATGTTTCTTTATTAAAGGGTCATTAAGTTGTGATCTTTATTTTTTCTAATTATTAACAAAAAAAGTCAAAAATATGAAATATTTTATTATAACTTTAGTTACTTTAGTCCTCATTGGATGTGGAGGCGGGGGCGATAAATCCGGAAAACAAGAATCTGTATCCAACGCTATAATGGCGGATAAGGATCTTGCAACCCCTGCTGAGCAGGGTGGATATGGTTTTGAAAAAATTGCAGACGATTTGGGATTCACAACCTATGAATGGTCCGAAGAAAAAGATAAGACTTTCTTTGGAGACCCAAGAGCAAAAAAAGGCGGTTCAATTCATTTCATTAATGGTTATTTTCCAAACACTATGCGTATTCATGGGCAAAATAGTAATCTACTGATTAATAATCGAACCATTAGTATTTGTTATGAAGCTCTTCTAGACCTTCACCCTGTCACTTTGGAATTTATTCCAAGCTTAGCATCTCATTGGTCTATTTCTAAAGATAAAATGACTTATAAATTTAGAATTAATCCTGATGCTAGATGGTGGGATGGCATGCCTGTTACATCAGATGATGTGATTGCTACATGGGAATTAATGATGGACGAAACGATTCTGGAGCCATCCTCTCAGCTTGTGTATGAGAAATACGAAAGACCTATAGCTGAGTCGAAGTATATAGTATCTGTTACTTCAAAAAGCTTAAATTGGAGAAATCTACTATATTTTTCTGCCAGCATGTCTTTGCATCCTCATCACATACTTAAAGATATAGATGGTACTGAATACTTAGAAAAATATGCATTTTCATTAATTCCAGGGACAGGGCCATATAAAATAGAGGATAAAAATATCAAGAACCAAGAATCATATACTTTGGAAAGAAGAGACGACTATTGGGCTAAGGATGATCCGATGAAAAGATATAAGTATAATTTTGATAAAATCAAAATTTCAGCTATAAAGGAAAATGATGCACTTGTTTATGAAAAATTTAAAAAAGGTGAGCAAGATATAGTTCAAGTTCGCAAAGCTCGAAGATGGGTGGAAGAAACTAATTTTAATGCTATAGAAAAAGGATGGGTTAAGAAGCATAAGATTTATTCGGATATCCCGGTAGGAACTAGAGGCTATTTTTTCAATATGCGAGAATGGCCATTTGATGATAAAAGAGTTCGCTATGCATTTTCCTACCTTTACGATAGGGAAAAAATTAATCGTGAATTGATGTATAACGAAATGGTGCCTATTCATTCGCAATACTCAAATTCTCCATATGAGAACCCAAATAATGAAAAATTTAATTACAATCCTCAGAAAGCGGTAGAGCTTCTTAGGGATGCTGGGTATACAAAAAGGAATTCAGATGGATGGCTAGTACAAGAGGGTACAGGCAGAGAACTTCGTTTTGAAATCAATATCTATAAATCCCTTGAAGATAGAGTGACCACTTTGCAACAGATGCTTAAAGAATATGGCATAGATATGCAAATTAAGTTCATGGACTTTAACTCTATCATTAAAAACGTGAACGAAAGGAACTTTAAAATCACTTCTTTTGGGTATAGTGGTCTGGTATTTCCAAATCCTGAGACTGCGATGCAGTCTTCATTAGCAGATAAAAACAATAACAATAATATTTGGGGATTTAAAAGTGAAAGAGTAGATGAACTTTTGAAAGAATATGATGTGGCATTTGACTTATCTAGGCGCATTGAGATTATCCAAGAAATTGATGGCATTTGGGCAGAAGTACATCCTACTGCATATGGGCTTGGTGAGAATAACAGAAAAACGATGTGGTGGAATAAATTTGGTTACCCTGATTGGGTACATTCTAGATATGGTGGAGAATTTTGGGATGCATTTACCTATTGGTGGTATGATGAAGAAGCTGCAACAAAATTAAAATCTGCTATGTCAAATGATGAAGGTCTTCCAATCGATCCAATTGAAATTAAATTTTGGCCTGCCTACAAAGTAAACAATTTATAGAAAACCCTTTCCCCAATGATTGAATACATCTTCAGGCGGTTGTTGCTGATGATCCCAACCTTTTTGGGATCTACCATATTGGTCTTTACCATCTTACAACTTGCTCCTGGAGGACCTATAGAACAAATTATGCTTAATCTTCAAATGGGTGGTGCATTTGGAGAAGGCGGCGGTGGCCTAGATTCTGATGGTGGTCTATCGCTCCCACCAAAAGCACTTAAAGAACTGGAAAGGTTTTATGGGTTTGATAAGCCTATTTATCAACGCTACTTGAGTTGGCTAGGAGTATGGCCAAGAGAAATAAAGCATAGAGACTTCAGTATTCCAGAAGGAGAGGTTGTAATTGAAAAAAGAGTTGGGAAGAAAGATGGTAAAAGATGGAAAGTTGACATTAAGTATTTGGGCGGTGAAAAGATATCTGTTTTTGAAAAAGATGGTTCTATTAGTACTATTTGGAAAGCAAGAGTTGAAGAAAGTTCTAGCGAAAATGGTTTGGATGCTGTTGTTTATCAAACAGAGTTTTCAGGGATTTTAACTGGCAACTTAGGAAAATCGTATACCTTTCTGGAGCCTGTAACAGATGTGATGAAGCCTAGATTTAAAATTTCCCTTTTTTTTGGACTAACTGGTATAATATTGTCCTACTTAGTTTGTATCCCGCTTGGAATAAAAAAAGCTCTTTCGCATGGTTCAGTATTTGATTTTAGTTCCAGTGCTTTAATCTTTGTAGCATACTCCATACCAGGTTGGGCTTTAGGGGGAGTGCTATTGGTTATATTTGGTGGAGGAAGTTTCTTTGATGTCTTTCCTCTTGGAGGCTTTAGAAGTCCCTCGGAGATATGGGATACTTTAACACCAATCCAGAAGGTGTTTGACCAGATACATCATATGATTCTTCCTATTATTGCATGGACCATTACTAGCTTTGCTACAATGACGGTATTAATGAAGAACAGTTTGCTAGAGAATTTAAGTCAAGACTATGTGAGGACAGCTTTTTCTAAAGGCTTAAAAGAAAAAAGAGTAATTTGGCTGCATGCTATGAGAAACAGCCTTATACCTATAGCTTCAGGGATAGGACATATCCTAGGAGTTGTAATAGCAGGGTCCTACTTCATTGAAAGAATGTTTAATATCGATGGTTTTGGTAGAATGGCATTTGAAGCTATACTTTCAAGAGATTACCCAATAACACTAGGCTTTCTTGTAATCGTAGTTATAATAAGGTTATTAGGCAATTTAATATCAGATATAACATTAGCTGCTGTTGATCCACGAATAAGATTTAAATAAAATTGTAAAAATGCAGATGAAACAAGAGTCTATTCTTAAAAAAAGATGGAAAAAATTTAAAAGTCTTAAAAGGGGCTATTATTCTCTTTGTATTCTTGTTACGTTGTATTGTATTTCATTTTTTTTGCCACTGTTAATTAATAATCGTGCTTTGATTGTTCATTACAATGATAAAATTTATTTTCCAATTGTATCTGGGTATGTTCCTGGTAAACAATTTGGGCAAGATGTTCCCGGAGAGGCAAGGTACAGGATGCTCAAAGAAACATTCAAAGATGATGACACTACTAATAATTGGGTTCTCATGCCACTTTATCATTTTTCTCCTTTAGAAGACATCACATTTGAGGGAAATAAAATGTTTGAACCTCCATCTAAGAATCATTGGCTCGGAACAGATAATACAGGTAGAGATGTGTTCGCAAGATTATGTTATGCCTTTAATATTTCTATCTCTTTTGGATTGATACTTACTGTAATAAATTATATTGTAAGCATATTAATAGGTGGGTGCATGGGATATTATGGCGGAAAATTTGATTTATTTTTTCAGCGACTTATTGAGATTTGGTCTAGCTTACCCATGCTATTTGTCATCATTATTATTTCTTCCATATTAAAACCATCTTTTATGCTTTTGATAGGTATTTATACATTGGTGAATTGGATTAGTATGACTTATATGATTAGAGCAGAATTTTACAGGGAAAAGGCAAAGCCATATGTTGCAGCTGCGCTAAGTATGGGGCAATCAGATTTTAAAGTAATGTTTAAGCACATTCTCCCAAACTCACTAGTACCGATAATTACATACTTCCCATTTTCTGTTGTTGCAGGAATATCAGCTCTTGTTGGGTTAGATTATTTAGGGTTTGGACTTCCTCCTCCAACTCCTTCTTGGGGGCAGATGCTAGATGTCGGATTATCAAATATAACCAAATGGTGGATGGTTTTTGCTCCTGTGGCATCACAGTTTTTGACACTTTTGTCCATCGTGTTTATTGGAGAAGGTGTTCGTGAAGCATTTGACCCTAAGGTATACTCAAGGTTGCGTTAATTATGGAAAAACTTATTGAAGTAAGAAACCTGAAAACATTTTTTTACACAGAAGCGGGTGTAGCGAAAGCAGTGAACAATATTTCCTTTGACATTTTAAAAGGTGAAGTACTTGGAATTGTGGGTGAGTCTGGATCTGGAAAATCTGTCACATCGTTATCCATCAATAGATTAATCCCAGATCCTCCGGGCAAGATTGAAAGTGGTGAAATTTTATATAATGGTACAAATTTGTTGGATTTGAGTTATGATGAAATGAGTAAATATAGAGGAAATCATATTTCTATGATCTTTCAGGAACCGATGACATCTTTAAACCCGGTTTTAAAAATAAGCACCCAAATGAATGAAATTTTAATGCATCATGATGGGATGAGTGAGGAAGAAGCAACCAAGAAAAGTATTGAAATGCTTCATTCGGTGGGCATAGTTGATCCTGAATTAAGAATCAATGACTACCCACATCAATTTTCAGGCGGTATGAGACAAAGAATTATGATCGCAATGTCTTTACAATGTAATCCAGCCCTATTGATAGCTGATGAGCCTACAACTGCTTTGGATGTTACTATACAGGCCCAAATTCTAGATTTGATGATGGATCTTAAGGATAAAAGGAAAGATGCTGCTATTCTTTTGATTACCCATGATTTGGCGGTGATTGCAGAAACATGCGATCGAGTTATTGTAATGTATGGTGGTGTGATACAAGAGATTGCTCCAATTGATAAATTATTTGAAAATCCAATCCACCCTTACACGAAAGCTCTCATGGATTCTATTCCCAAAATGGACCTTAAAGAAAAACGTTTGAAGGCTTTAAAGGGAATGGTTCCTTCCATTTTAGAACTGGATGATGGATGTAAATTGTGCTCTAGGTTTGACCCTGAAGAATGCGCTTGTAAGGGAACAAAGGTGGAACAAGATCTTGTTGAGATTTCAAAAGATCATTTTGCTAGAGTTCATAAGGAATTGATTAAATAATGAAAAATAAGAATAGCGAAATTCTTAAAATAAATGAGCTAGATATTCAATTCCCTATTTTTGGAGGTGTTTTTCAAAAAACTATTAGTACAGTTCACGCCGTAAAAAAAGTCACTTTAAGTTTAATGAAAGGCGAAACTTTAGGAATCGTTGGTGAGTCAGGATCGGGAAAGTCTACGTTAGGTAATGCAATTCTTAATGTCTTAAGGTTAACCGCTCCTGATGTAGAGATTTCTGGAAAAGTTTCTTTACTACAAAATAATAAAGAAATAGAAATTTTAAATTTATCCAGATCTGAAATGAAGCCTTATCGAAAACATATTCAAATGATATTTCAGGATCCTTATTCATCCTTAAATCCCAGGATGATTGTAAAGGATATTATAAGAGAGCCTCTTAATATTAATACGGACCTATCTCAATCTGAAAAAAATGAGAAGGTAGATTGGTTGTTAGATAAAGTTGGTTTATCCATGGAGCAATCGAATCGATACCCCCATGAGTTTTCAGGTGGGCAACGTCAAAGAATTGGAATTGCTAGAGCACTAGCAACTGACCCAGCGATAATTATTGCGGATGAACCTGTTTCAGCCTTAGACGTTTCCATACAGGCTCAGATAATCAATTTAATGATGGATTTACAAGATGAGTTTAATTTATCTATCCTTTTTATCGCTCATGATCTTTCTGTGGTGAAACACATTTCGGACAGAGTAGGTGTTATGTTTAGCGGAGAGTTGGTTGAAATTCAGGACACAAATCAAATTTTCAATCATCCTAAGCATGACTATACAAAAGAGCTTCTAAGAGCAATACCTCAGCCAGATCCAAAAGGAAGAGCAGAGAGAAAAGTCCAAAGATTAAAAATCAATGATTTATGATTTATATCTACAAGCCTGATCTAAGAATTTTTATCACAAAATTTGTTTGATAAATATGAAAAATATTACATTTTTATTATTATCTGTTTTTGTTTATTCTAATGACTCATTAGAGGTAATAGATAAGTTTGTTACAAATTATCTGTTACTTGCGGAAAGTAAAATGCAATCAAGCCCAATGGTTTGGCAAGATGTAAAAGAAGGCTATTTAAGAAATTATACCTTGAGATATACAAACACCATTTTGGATAGTTTAAGTGATAATGAGCTTTCTGCCTATCAAGCTGGATTAAGACATCTTTATATAATTGATAGCCTAAGAGGTGAAATTAAAAAAGGTGGAGAGTATAAGCATACTATTGTACCTAATGATACACCTAATTATAATATTAATTATTTTTATTCTTCTTTTAGGTGATCTGGTTCTATTTGGAGTTCTTTGAAAATCATTTTGGAGATTTCATCTGCAGCTTGATCTTCTTTATAACCATCCTTTTTTAGCGATCGAAAAGCCTTAATCAAAACCATAGAATCTTTATCCGATGAAAAAATATTATCCAAAACGGTAGCAGGTACTTTGAAGTCTCTTAGTCTTCTATATATATTAATTCGTTCAACATCCATCATAGAAAATAAGGAATTAAAAAACTAAATTGTAACTGGGAATTCGTTCTGTAAATTTAACTCATATTATTTGATGAATAATTGGCGTCGTACCCAAGTGGCTTAAGGGACCGGTTTGCAAAACCGTTATTCGCCGGTT
>NZHK01000109.1 GCA_002691285.1 Fidelibacterota bacterium
TCGAATAACAAAAAAAGTTATTTTAGTCTATGATGGAGATGATGCAGGTGCGAACGCTGTAATAAAAGCAGGATGGACTTTAATAAAAGGAGATCTAGATCCAATGGTGATTAGGCCACCAAAAGGATTAGACCCAGATGATTGGATTGATAAAATTGGGGGAGAAAATATTATCAAAGCACTTTCAAAACCGGAGTCCTATATTAATTTTAATATAAAATTTCATAAAGGAAAAGAGTTAGAAGGATCTGATCGGAGGGAATATATTATTCAATTAGCTAAAGAAATAAAAAATATTAAAGATGGGATAATTCGTAATGATTTGATTCGGATTATATGTTCAAAATTATTGATCGAAGAAAAAGATTTAATACGTACGATGAAGACACAGAGAATAGTAGATAGTCGAATGATAGAAGAAAATTTTAATAAAAAAAATACTATAAACTTTACTTCAAAAGTAGAGAAAGCTCAATTCGAATTAATTAAACTGATGTTAAACTCGAATGACCAGACTAAAAAACATATAAGAGAATCTATTTCGGAAGATTTGTTAACAGTCCCATTTTTAAAAAAAATTTATGAAATCATAAAAGATATAAATTTGCCTATAGAATCATCTTCAATTATCGAGTATTTTAAGGATAAGAATGAGCGTGAGTTTATAATCAAAATGTTTTTCGAAACCGCGAGCGAAACATCTATTGAAGAAATTGTATTTGATTGTTTAAAAATCTTAAAATCAGAACCAATAAAACAACAAATAAGTGACATTCGTGTTAAAATTCGAGAAAAAGAATCAAAAGGTGAAAATTCTTTTAAAGAATTAACTTCTTTAGCAGAATTGAGAAAAAAATTAAATGATTTATAGAAATCAATATATAAAAATATTTGTAACACTTTTTATATTTTGTGTTAATTTAATATTTTCAACTCAAGTTCAACTAATTACAGCACATAAAAAAAGTAATGGTGTTTTATTAAGAATAGTAACGAATTCGATTGTTGACATTGAGAATATTGCAGGATGGAGAGGACAAGAAAATTGGTTTTATCTTACATTAAACGGTGCCTATCTAAGTCCAAAAGCATTGGAAGATCTTTCAATTGAGTTGCCCCTACTCGATATTGAGATAACAGAAAATAATCAATCTGTACAAATTGGATATTTGTTTAATACGCCGATCGAAGATTTTGAAATTTTTCATTCAAGTGCTAGTCGGATCGTTTTGGTTCAAGTTTGGGAATCATTAAGTGATAGTTTACGTTCTCAAGTAAAACTTTCAGAAGGGACCAATGCTAACCGTGTGTTTACTTTACCAAAGAAAGAGTCCAAAGGAACCCCTTTTTATGATTCTTTTGTTTATGCGAGGAATAAATACGGACCAGAAAAATATTTTGTGTGGTATAATAATTGGTACTCTACTGAAGACAGTTTGGATAGAGATAGCTTGCAGAAGTTGAACAATCAATTTGCTGAAATACCTAATAATTATCAAGAGCCAAAACCCCTCACATACAGGAAAAGAAAAGTGAAAATTAGTGGTCCGCCGCCACCTCCTAAAAGGTTGAGGAGGGATGCTATTGATGTTTCATTTATTTTAGATAAAGGTTTATTACTTTCTGGATCCAAAAGGTCTCGTGATGTTAAAGCTCTTCAAGAAGCATTAGTTTCATTAGGCTATTATCTGGGAGAGGGAGGTGTTTATAACAATGGTATAGATGGTGAATTTGGTCCAAATACGGAAGATGCAGTTTTACAGTTTCAATTGGATCGAGGTTTTAACAATGCAAATGTAGATGGTATAGTCGGGGAGGGCACTCATAAAGAATTATTAAGAGCTTTATCTGGAGAAAAATCTGTGGTTTCCTTTCAGCCTAAAACTAACCAAATTGAGAAACCTGATAAAATTCAAAAAACAGACAGCACCAAAAAAATTGATATGAGACCAAAATTTGGTAGCGTCATGCAGCAGAGTAGACAGACCGCAAAGGAATTGTTAAACCAAGCACCTATTACTACTCAAGTAAAGCGTGAAAAAAGAAGATTAGAAAATATTAATCAAATTAATCTTTTACCTCCAGATCTTTCTAAACGAAAAACATTTCTTAGGTTAACTTGTAACCTTGATGGCGCCAACGTCTTTATAGATGGCTCATTGGTTGGTACAACTCCACTGCTTAAAAAATTCCCTATCACTCCTGGATGGCATAGAGTTAGGGTAGTAGATCCGTTATCTCCTCCTCCAAAATTTGCAATGGATATTCCAGATTACCAGGATATATATGTTCCAAAAGGGCGAACTCAAAAAATCAGGATAAATTTAGCAACATCAAATCAGGAATCTTTAGATTAGAATGAAAACTTTTTTCTCCAGCACTTTATTCTGGGGAATAATTAGCTTGATAAATACACCTAATGTAGGAATCTCTCAAGATCTACCGCTGATCCTTTCTTCAAAATCCATGCCTACTGAAACTGGTATTAAGTTAGAGTTTGTACTCTCTAGCAATATTAAAAAAGATGATGTTTCAAGTTGGATAGAGCAGGGCAATTGGTTTATCTTAAATTTTTATAATATCATAAGACCAGAACCTGAATTTTTTAAAAACCTGATTACCTATCCCATTAGAGAGGTTGAACAAATCTGGCTTCAGAACTCTAATTCGTTACAGTTATCTATACAGGTGAATAGAAGTATAGGAATTTTTGATGTCTTGATCCATGATGGGGGACGTAACGTAAGCATTGTAATTACCTACAGTGATTTCATTGAAGCAAAAGAAGTAAATCCATCTTTCGTTTTTCCTGATCTCAAAAATTCTCAAAAAAAATCGCATCCATTATCATGGAAAGATGTACGAGAGAGAACTTCCCTGGAAATTATATGTGATACAAAAGGACTTCCAATTTATGTCGATGGAAAAATGGTTGGTATTTCCCCATTAAAAAACTCAATAGATGTTCTACCTGGATGGCATAAAGTGGGCTATTTCCCAAATGATTATAGCAAAGATTCCAATAAACTAACCTCTAAGGAAAAAATTTTAAATGACATTCTTATTATGGGAAGGCTAGATGTTTTTGTCGAAGAAGGCAAAGCAGAAACGATTGTACTAAATTATCAAACATTAGATGAAGAGGTTGTGGATTATAATAAACGATTCCAAACTGGGACGATGGTAGGGTTTTCATTATTTTTTACAATGATTCTTTTGATGAGTTGGGGGCTAGCCTGAGAATATCTCAAACTTTGGGGATCTTCACTTTCACTCAATTATTATTTTTTCAGGTGGTTAATGCTCAGGGTCAATTAAATACAGAAGAAGGAAAATTAATTAAAGTTCCAGAATATTATCAGTATTGGAATCCCTACAGAAGAGTAGTTAGCCAAAGAGGTGAAGCGCATACCTTTTTCGGGAAAGTTTACTACGAGGTAACATATAATAAAGATAATCGAATTAAAGCTGTTACAAAATATGGTAAAGATAGACAGGCAAAGGAGACGTATCATTTTATGTGGTCGCGATCTGGAATAAGATCTGAATACAAAGTTGAATTTCATACTGATGGAAGAGCTTCAAGATTAGATACTAGTTTGTACTCAGATCAGTTGAGTTATGTTCGTCCTGGATGGATAGCTGATGTTACTAGTCGCAGTGATGGAAGACCAAGAGAAGTTGATTTTTATGATCCCTTAGGTATGAATTATTTTTCATACACGTTTAATTATACAACTTTAAAAAAAGATAAAAAATTCTCAGAGGTAATTGAATCCTCTTATTTTGACTCAAACTCTAATTTTGTAGGCAGGCATTTACTTTTTGTTGAAAGAGGAGCTTTTTTAAGAATGATACAATATTTTAATTCAGAAAATAAAATCTTTTTAACAAAAGAATTTTTACATGATAAAACNATGGAAGAAACNATAAGAGTTATNACNAATGANNAGGGTGAGGAAATTGAAAGGAAGATTATACCTTATATGCCACCTGATAAATATGCATATAAATTTGAATGGACNGGATCAGNTGTTATNGATAGAGGGTTAAAAGATATTGATAATTTAGANTTAGCTTATGAGTTTGCATTGNGAGCGCAAGAAGCACTTGANAAAGCNAANGAAGATTTAAAATTAGCTAAGGAGGCGTTTGANAAAGCNAATGAAAGAGCAAANCGTACNAAAGAATTNTTAANAGAAGCTGAAAANCAGGCTGANGAAGCAGATAAGTTTAGNGCNAAAATGGAAGANGCAAAGNTAGAAGCNCAAAANGCAATAGATTTGATGTATGATGCAGAGNGGGAAGCAGAATTNGCTNGATTAGAAGCNGCATCTGCAAAGGCTACNTTGGATGCTATTGAAAAAACACGTGAGGTTGAAGACTATGCAAAAGAAGAAAGAAAAAGAGCAAGGAAAGAAGCGAGAAAAGCAAGAAGAGAGGCNAGAANGGAGGCAAGAATTGCGAGAGCAGCTTTACAAGATTCTCTTNTAGGAGTTGAGACAAGGACTTTCTTATCTTTATCNTATGGTTGGCCTNTNCTAGTCGAGCAGAGTTTATCAAATAATNCAGCCGGAGTTCACTATTTATTCGGTTTTGGTAGGAGAAACATGTTTGAGTTTAATGGCTGGGACTTTGATTTAGGTTTAGAAGTCAACTGGTATGATTTTTCTTCAGAAAATTCAGANCAAAATTTTCAAACTCTTAGCTATTTTGGTATTACCCAAATCGATATAAGACCAGGATGGAAATGGATCCCAACCGCTTTAGAGACTACTCTGAAAGTTGGGGGAGGTTTGGTTTCGCCAGGATATGGTTTTACAATTGGAAGTTCTGCAACCTATAATCTTTTACCAACTCCATTAACGGTTGCTATGTTTTCTCAGTTTAATTGGGTTTCAGAGGGTATAGATCAAGATACACCANCGAATTGGACAACAGTTGGTTTACAATTTGGTGTAAACCTTGAAGATAAACTACCTGAGATTTTCGATATAGAGATTCCTGATATATTTGACATTTTTAGATAATAAAAAAGCCCTCTTATGAGGGCTTTTTTATTAGTTTTCAAATAATTTAAGACTAAAACCTTACGGTCAACCCTAAGTTAAAATATCTAGGAGTTCCAAGGAACACTTCAGCATTATCCGCATCATGTTCTGTGCCACCCCAGCTATTGTACTGGCTATTATCTGTTGCATCTTGAACGTAAATAGCATCCAATGCATTAAAGACATGTAAGAAGGTTGACACCTTTGTACCAGCAAGATCAAATGGCAAGTCATAGTTGATATGTAGATTTAACTTGCTGTAGGAAGGGGCCATGTAAACCTGCGCTCTGTCAGCTTCACTGTCATCTCCACTATACTCTCTTGCATCAGGGCTCCAATCAGCATAATTATTATCATAAGCATTGAGCAATGCCTGCACACTTAATCCACTTAAAGGAGTAAGTGTAAGACCCAAAGCATATCCTGTTTGTGGCATATCTCCTACATATAAACCTTTCAAAGCGTAATCATATGTAGTCGAAGTTTGCCCAGTCACGTTTCCAACACTATCAAATTCAGCTTCTTGATATTCTCCTGTAGCATCACTTACAAATGTCCAGTCTCCAAATCCAGCTGAAGCATCAAGTCGAACCATGTCCATTAGTTGATAAGAAGCTTCCACCTCAAGACCTGAATGCTTTTGATCAACTCCTGTTAAGAAAATGATATCGGAATCTCCACTAGAACCCTGTCCCGTTGTAACAGACTTGGTTAAGTTTCGATCCATCCAATTGGTAACGTAGTAATTTGTTTTAACAGCTAGATCACCTGTACGGTAATTCAATCCAGCTTCTAAACTTGAAAATTGTTCATTTGCAGGATTGGAAGCAACCGTACCATCATAATAGATAACGTTATCTAGAATTGGTGGTTTTTCAACAAGACCAAAATTTGCAAATAAACTTAGGTCGTCACTTAAATCATACATAGCTCCAGCTTTTAACTGAGTTGCAGTAATTGGATCACCATGATCAACTACTGTTTGAGCTACAGTAAATGAATCTTGATAGGTGTACGCTATTTGTGACCATCCAGCCATACCGTATGCAGAAAGTGCTCCAGCTGAATACGATGCTTGTCCGAAGAAGCCTAACCAATCAACAGTAGTTACATTGCTATAAGCTATTTTGTCACCAAGCCTTACAACTTTACCATCAGGAGAGTTATCATCTGCAAAATCAACATAATAATCTCCGCCAAGTAAATCACGAACTTCTCTAGCATGTTCGATGCCAGCAGTTCTCCAGTCTAACCCTAATTGTAGTTTTAGCGCATCACTAAGATCATAATTTAGTTTTGAAATCAATCCATATGTGTTTTGTCTATTGATAGAGTTTCTTAGGATTCCAGTGGATCGGTTTTCTGTTGTGGAATAAGCAGAATCAATATTGCTACTGTTTTGTGCTATTTCAGCATCCCAATCCCATTGCCAAGGAGAACTTGCCCACCATTGGTTACCTTCAACTGCCGGCTTGCGAGAAACACTACCGTAAGTACCAGTTCCTCCACCAGAGCCACCAGACCAGTAAAGTACAGAAGATAATCTCATATTATCATTTAAGGTTAAGTAGTGGTTTAAATTCACAAGTGGCTTATGAAAAAAGTTTTCTCTTTCGTTTAGGAAATCAGTGCTGTGGCGATCTTGATTTTCACCACCCCCAAATAGTCCACCTACTCCGTACATATACCAATATTGCTTTCCTTTATAATCAGTAGAAACTGGAGCCCAGTTTTGGTTAAACTCTCTTCCTGCCTCATATGAAAACTTAGCGCTATCTGCGTATGCAGCGCCATCATAACCTTCCATTTCTGAAGCTAGCTCTTGTGAGTAGGTAGCGGTATTTTGCCTGTAAAGATTTTGACCATGTCTTTGTGGCGCACCAACAGCATATAATTCAAAACGGTTGGCATCATTCATTTGATAGCTTGCTCCTAAGTAGTACGCCCAAGCATCCGTCCAAGTAGCATCTATAAAACCTTCACCAGTTTTACGAACAAGTGTACCACTTAATGCTAGTTTATCACCCATCATTAAACCAGTATTGTAATTAAGTGTAGTTTTTAAAAATGAACCTGCACCTAATTCCTGTTTGAACTTTCCACCCTTGGAGTGCGAAGCAGGATCGGTGATTATATTCATAGTCCCTCCAATGGAAGGAGTCGCTAGATTAACAGCACTTAGTCCTCGTTGCATTTGAATGGAAGATGTAGCATCTCCTACACCATCCCAATTGGACCAGTACACCCAACCATTTTCCATATCATTTTGAGGCACACCATTAATCATGACCGCAACATTTCTTTGGTTAAAACCACGGACATTGATTCTAGCATCACCAGCACCTCCACCTTGCTGAGTTGCATAGACACTAGGCGTTGTATTTAGAGACATAGGTATGTCTTGAGAGCCTAATCTAGCTTCCATTTCAGCCTTTGAAACTGTTGTGTAAGCTACAGGTGTTTTTTCATCTGCACGAGATGCAAGTACTTCAAGACCTGACATTTCCAGTGCTGAGGGGGATAGTTGAAAGTTTACTGTCCTAGAGACATTCATTGATTTATCAGAATAGCCTATCATTGACGCTGTTAATGTTGCTCCACTTGGTACATTACTTATTGTGAATGAACCACTGGCATCTGCAGCTGAACCTTTACTTGTTCCATCTACAACAACATTTGCTCCGGCAAGAGCTTCACCTGTTGAAGCATCAGTAACTGTACCCGATACAGTCATCTGAGCAAATGATATTGCTGCTGTACTAAAGTAAAGGATACCAGCAAGAATTCGTTTATAACGATTCATGTGTTTCTCCTTAGTTGTATTTGAAAAATTTATTCAAATTAGTAGTAAAGTTTAATGAAATTAATACAAAAAGTCACAAAAACAATTTTTCTTAAAATTTTTAGATTTTTTGCAAAAAAACTACTTTCTGAACATGTTTAAATTGTAAATAAAATATTAGGATTTAATTAGAAAAAAAATTAAGAGTCTTATTTTGCTTATCTTCCCTGATATTTTGGATAGAATTATTTTTTGGAGAGTTTACAATTTTAGAAACTGGATGAAATTTAAGACTAGGTTTTAATAACGATATATCATTTAGACATTCTGAGATTGTAAATCGATTACAATTAGTCCACTTATCTACACTATCTTGATCTAAAATAACAGGCATCCTATTATGTATATGATTTACATTGTTTACAGCTGAGGTTGTAATTACCGTATAAGTAGATAGTATATATGAATTTGAGCTTTTCCAGATAGTCCACAACCCGGCAAGTGGTAGAATTTTATTTTCTGTGTGTGTGATATAATAAGGTTGGCGATGTTGCCTAGTCCATTCAAAGTAACCATCCGCTAGTACAACACATCTATTGTTTTTTACTAAACCAGAAAATGCAGGCTTTTCTAAAATCGTTTCTAATCTGGCATTGATCATTTTTGAACCAATTTGGTCGTTTTTTGACCAAGATGGGACTAAGCCCCATCGCATCATTTTAGTTTTTTTCGCTCCATCATTAATTATAACGGGTGAAAAATTTGTAGGGGCAATATTGTAATTTGGCTTATAATTATGAGCTTCCCATTCTTCTATATTCATTTCCTCAATAATGGAGGTGATTTTCTTTGAAAGAGTTTTTCTGCCACACATAATTACGTAATATAAATAAAAATATCTTTTGTAATAAGTATAACGTAGGGAAATTGGGATCGTAAAAAGTTAAATAAAAAAGATATTAAGATGATTAAACTTGTTCTACTTCGGCATGGTCAGAGTGTCTGGAATTTAGAAAATAAATTCACAGGCTGGAAAGATGTTGACCTAACAAAAAAAGGTGAAGAGGAAGCAAAAGAAGCTGGGAAGCTGCTCACAAAAGAAAATTTCAAATTCGATGTTGTTCATACTTCTTTGTTAAAACGCGCCAACCGTACTATGAAAATTTGTCTTAAAGAAATGGAGCTTAATCATGTTCCTATTTATTATAGTTGGAGGTTGAATGAACGACATTACGGATCATTACAAGGATTAAATAAAGCAGAGACTGCAAAAAAATATGGAGATGAGCAAGTTCATATTTGGCGTAGGAGTTATACCACTCCACCGCCTAAATTGAATCCCGATGATGAAAGGCATCCTAGATTTGATAAAAAATATTCCGATTTAGACCCAAGCTTACTACCTGATTCTGAATGTCTTAAAGATACTGTAGACCGATTTTTACCTTATTGGGATAATTCAATAAAACCAGATTTAGAACAGGGAAAAAACATATTAATTGTTGCTCATGGTAATTCTTTAAGAGCCTTGGTAAAGTATATTGATAAAATAAATGATAAAGACATATTAGGCTTAAACATTCCTACGGGTGCACCTTTAATCTATGAATTAAAGTCTAACCTAAGTCCAATTAAAAGTTATTATTTGGGTGATGAGGAAGACATGAAAAAAAGAGCTGCTGAGGTAGCAGCCCAAGGGAACACAAAATAACTTTATTTGAATATTCTATTTAATTCTCCAGATAAACGCACTCCGCCTTGCAGCAATCTTTTTTCTAGCAACTCCTTGTGTTTATAAAAATATTCCCATTTCAGATTTTCTCCTGAATATTGGTAACATTGATTTCTTAAATCTCTCGATTCATGAATATATGTAAGAATATTATCTCCTTGCCATTTCCTTATTTTCCCCTTGTCTTCTTTCAATAAAATATAATTAGTAAATTCGGAGTAACTTAATTTTTGAAAATCAATTAATTTAGAATCCCAAATACTATGAAGATTTGTAGATTCATTGAACCATTTAAGTCGCACATCATTCCCTCCTCTATCTAAACCATTTCCAACATGCAGTGGTTGATGTAGATCACCAATTAAGTGCACGATAAACTTTAACGCTATCTGTTTTTCTTCTTTTTTCGATTTTTTATTCTTCAATGTTGCGATAAACTCATTTGTCTTTTCTACTGCTTGTCCAGAATGCTTATTTTTTTCGTATGTTTCGCCATCAGGGATAGTGCACCAATGCCAATCATTGGCGATCTTCCATTTAGGGTCTGATTTTATTTCATCTGCCCAATTACTCATTCGGGAGAGGTCGTGGTGGCCCATAAGTTTTTTAATCTGTGTTTTTGCATTTTTTGTTAAGTATGTTTCTGCAACTTCCCCCACAATTCTGTGTCCCGTTTTTCCCCAACCATATAAAAGTGGAGATAATAAGGCGAAGGAAATAATTATTTTCACAATGATGTTCATTGGTTTAAAATATGACTTATATTATTTATGTTTCCATCAATATCGGGATGGGGATTTATATTAAGAATTTCACAAATTAATGGATAAATATTTATATTTTCAAAAGGAGCTATTTCTTTCCCAGATATAAAAGATGGCCCGCTTGCAATAAATAAAGCATGCATACTTTGTAATTGGTTGTCATAACCGTGTGTGCCTCCCTTTGGTATATATTGTCTTGCCTCTGAATTGCTACCAATTGCTTGATTTTGTATATACCATCCTTCATCTGCAAGCACTAAGATGTCTTTTATACGATAATGATTTTTAAAATGAAATCTTTCTGGAATGTCTTTTTTTAAATATGCTTTAATATGATTCACTTTATTTAGGTCTTTGACTACTTTCTGTAGATTTATTTTATTATCCCCATAAAGGAGTGCGTAAGGACCAGATCCTTCCTGTTTTATATCTTTTAAACTTATATAGTCTTCAAGGTTAATTGTTCTTTTGGAACTTATTTCAGCCATACCATGATCAGAAAGAACAATTATATCTAATTGAGATGCAGCAGGAGTATTCTGCAGTTTGTAAATTAGTATGCCAAAAAGTGAATCCATTTTGCTTACCATTAAACCAGTTTCTTTACTTTTTGGACCAGTGTCGTGTCCAGTCGCATCAGGTTCATGAAAATAAAGCATGCATAGCTTTGGGCGTTTTTTTTCAGGGAGAGATAACCAAGAAACAACAGAGTCTATTCTAGATTCAAAAGGGAATCCATGCTCATATGTTTTCCATTTTTTAGGATAGGTATTTTTTATTGGAGCTTCTGTCCCAACCCAAAAATAGGATGCTGTGTTTATGCCTTGGTTTTCAGCAGTTACCCAGATTGGTTCTCCTCCATAAAATTTTGGGTCTTCAACTTTTGACCTATCGCTTAAAGTGTAATGATCATCGAATTTGGGATCGTAAAAGTGGTTTCCAATTAATCCATGATTTTCAGCATAAAGTCCGGTGGCAATACTATAGTGGTTAGGAAATGTTTTTGAAACAAATACTGGTATAAGCCCTTCCGATTTGACACCTGTTTGTGCAAATTGATCCATATTTGGAGTTGGGTACCAGTCTAAATACTCTGAACGAAAACCATCAAAAGATACTACTAATACATAGGAATCAGGTTTTTTGGCATTATTGCAAGAGTTAAGAAAGAATAAATATGTTAAGCAAAATAAATATATCGATTTCATTTATTTATATTTTGATGTATGCAAGTATCATTCTTGGATACTTATCAGTTGCAATGAGAAATCCTGAATTTCCAAATCGAACTATGGATTCCCAATTTCTTGATTTCCCTTCTTCTAAAATTAAGTCAATTGGTTTTTTTCTCGTTAACCTAATACCTTTTTTTGTAATTTTAAATTCAACTAATCTTTCAATTGTTTGATCAGAGTTAATTTCTTTATTTTTGTTAAGCTTATCTAACCCAGGCCTTAAGTTTTTTTTATCCCCAGGCCAATAATAATTAATCGCCCAGAACTTATTTTTTTCAACTTTCGTTGCATCTGTAATTCGATATTCAATATTNGNNCCTTTAATTTTTTTNNAAGAAAAATCATTTAANGATATTNATAATTGATATGGNTCTTTTCTNAGGTTTGATCCGTTNGCTTCATACAATAAAAGTAAGTTGTTTTTATGGTTAATGATACTCTCATAACTCAANTTATNGATTTGAATTGGAGTGTTAATCTTTTGAATATTTTTTTCAAGAANAGTTATTTCATATGAGTTTGGATTAATNCTTCCCCAAGCAATATAACCTACCATCATACCATTTTGATCTGCCTCAATTGTAACATAGACACTATTTTCATAAAAAGCGATAGCTTCAAAACCATCAAATCCTGGAATGGATTTTAAATAGTCTGGTGTGTTAAATGTTGTTTTTACTGGTTGGATAGATCCTTTTTTTAAAGAAAGTTGTTTTTGAATTTCTTTTTTTTTTACCATGAAAAGATAACCACCTAAATTCTCAGGAAGTAAAAAAAGATTATCATTATACCAGTCCATCCCAGAGATTTCTTGCTTTGGGTTTGTTATTGTCCCTTTAAGCTCAATTTGTTGAATAGGATTATTTCCCCCAAATAAGAATATTGGGAAAAAAAGAATGTTAAAAATTTTTTTACTCATTATTTATCAAATGTTTCACAAAGTTTTTTTAAAAAATCAAAAGAATAAATGCCATCCGAGTGGCCATCTCTCCAAAATGGGCGGATTGCATAATGTCCTATTGATTGTATACCTGTTATCTGATAGCTTTCTTCTTTCATTATTTGAGGTGGTCCCTTATATATATTACCAAAAACATCTGTTTCACCTGAGCAATGTGCGCATGGGCAGTTGTCTCGAATAGGCTTAAGAGGCAGGGCATTTTCAGATTTATTATCCCATTGTAATAATAGTAGATCATTTAAGACTTCAAAATGAATTAAATTAATTTTAGACATTTATTTTAAGTATAACAATTTTTGAGATTGAACAGAAAATGGCGTTTGGATAACAAGAAAATACATGCCGCTGGCTATATCTTTTGGTTCCCATAAAAAAGAATTTAACCCTTCTTTTAGAGGACCTGAGTATATTGTACTTATTTGCTGACCATTTGAATTATATACTTTAGCTAAAACATTTTTTATAGGATTTTGGACATTGAGCTTTATTTTAGTTTTAGGATTAAAAGGATTTGGGTAAGATGGGAACAAGTTTATTTCAGGAAGGGCTGGATTGTAAGAATTGTACGTTTTTAGAATTGGCGAATCTAGGTTTTCAAGTGCAAAGGTTCCATTGTTAATACTTACGGTATGTGGTGGAAAATAAAATACAGGCTTAATCATTGTAGTATTAAATGTTCCGATTAAAGTTGAATCTGTGGCCACTTCAATTTCTAAATTTCCTTCTAGCCCAAGATAAAAGTTGTTTGAGAGAGAAGAGAAAATATCATTAAATATTTCATCGATTTCTTGGTTGCCAGAGGTATCCGTGAAAAAATCAAAAACGTCTTCAACAAAAGAAGAATCTAGTTGAGGCATGAAAACAAGAATACTTTCAAGACTTAAA
Organism: Fidelibacterota bacterium; assembly: GCA_002691285.1. GTDB lineage: Bacteria > Fidelibacterota > Marinisomatia > Marinisomatales > UBA1611. The sequence continues at coordinate 13,411 of NZHK01000109.1, forward strand.
GGATTGTTTTCATCTCCTTCTCCAGGAATCTCCCAATTCCTTGGTTGAATCGGATATATAGTATCTCTTAGGACAGCTAAAAATAAATCAAATTCATTTTCATCTTGCTGTGTAATGGAAGCCATAACTAAAAGAGCTGTATCATTAACGACTTGGTTAATCGATATTCCGGTTACTAAAGAATCTTCCGCAATAGATGTAAAAGACCCGCTAACAGTACCATTATAATTAAAATCTATTTCACCTTGGTAAACATTTTGAGCAGAAGATAATGCGCACAAATATAAAAAGACTAGGTATCTAATCATCTTCTTAAGAAAAGATTTATCATGAAAAGTTAAAATGGCCATTTAAGCCAATCTGGAAGTTTTGGGTGTCCGCCGTAATCAAATTCATATCCAAAAGAAACACCCATATCAATCCAATATGTTGCTTGGCTTTGGCCTTCAGAATTATCGGCTTTTTGAATAAGATTGGAACGCCCAGTTATCCTCATCTCAAAGGCACTTAATTGTTCTTCAATATCTTGAATTCTAAAATTGTCTAAAATTTTATAATCAATAAATTGTCCTATGAAAAGATTAAGTGGTTTAAAAAGTTCGATGGATCCATATTTTTCTAAAATGATTTCTCCAAGCGGAATATCTATGCTGCCTCCCAAAATAGTACCAGCAGTAAATCCGCTTACATAATCTGCTCTTGTTGAATCAAAATCATTTGAGCTATATAAACCAGTGCATGCTGTAGCACTAAAACTTGTATTTCCAATAAAAAATCCTGGACTAACCCCAATCTGGTATGCAGGGCCTCCAAAGGTAGGACCTTTTAAATTATTTGATTGCTGCCAATTGTAGTAAGCAAATTCAGCTATAACATTCATATAAAAATCCCCTGCAAAAAACCCATAAGGACTTCCAATAGACAAGCCGTATATAAAATTCCCTTCGTCAAATTCTGATGTGAATGATTCTCCTCTCAGAGGAGCAGGAAGAGGGTGCCCCGTATATAAATTTAAGCTCCAGTTTGGCACAAGAACATATTCAACACCTTCATATTCAACTGGAGCATCAGATTGCTGAGAATTATTTACTTGCAGAGCATCTACAAACTTTCCGTTCTGGTAAAAATAAAAAATTTTCCCATTAGCAATAGGTATCATCCCATTATTTATTTTTACTGAATCAATGCTTTGTAATAATATTTCTTCAGGGAAAGTCAATCCCTCTGGGGTAATGATGACAGAGTTATTATCAATTGTTTTAACATCTCCTTCAATAATTGTTTGATCATTAAAAACTATAATTCCCTCAATTGAAAAAAGAATACTACTAAGTAAAATGGAGGTAATTATTAATTTCATATTAAATCAGTAATTTGTTTAAGAGGCTTAAAATACATAATTATAAACAGTAGACCAATACTGAGAAAGTCNTTGTTCCAAACGAAGTGGGCCCACAGGGATTCGAACCCCGAACCAACAGATTATGAGTCTGCTGCTCTAACCGTTGAGCTATGGGCCCAAAAATCGAGAGAAACTTAGCGAGAGTGAGTAGGTATTTCAACCACTTACCTATGCGTAATATATTTTTTTGAATAAACTTGTTTTGGAATGATTTTTCTGTTAAAGTATTTAAAGTGATAAATTTAAAATAATCTTTAAAAGCTCAGCATTTTCTATAAAAATATCAACTGATATGTATAAAATAAAAAAAATTATTTCAAAATTGCTGAGGTTCTTTGGCTATGAAATTCAAAGATATTCTTCAGCTTCTCTTAGTGTAAAGGAACCATTTTACCATTTTCGCAATTTATTAGATAATTCCCAACCTTTAATTTTTGATGTTGGCGCTTATGTAGGGGATACTATTGAGCAATTTAAATTATCTTTCCCAGAATCTTATATTCATGCTTTTGAACCTTTTGATGAGTCCTTTTCTTTTCTAAAAAATCGTTTTAAAAAAACGGATAAAATATTTTTTAATAATATGGCATTAGGAGATTGTTCTTTAGAAAATAATAAGATGTACATTACTCAAAATAAAGGCTCTAGTTCGTTATTGCAGCCAGAAAAAAGTGCAAATGAATTTTGGGAAGGGAACCCACTTTTAACTCAACAAGAAGTAAAGGTAGAAACAACAACTATTGATAGTTATTGTCAACAATATAATATTGAAAGTATAGATATTTTAAAAATAGATGTGCAAGGGCTTGAACTTAAAGTTCTACAAGGTGCAAAACGGATGTTGAAAGAAACACGAGTCAAGCTAATTTTCACAGAAATATCAATAGCGCCTAATTATAAAGAACAATCAGAAATAGATGAAATAATCAAATTATTAAGGGAAAATGAATATAAAATCTTCAATTTTTTTAAAATGAAGCATAAAGAAGGTAAGTTAATTGAATGTGATGTCTTATTTTATGCGGAGAAATTATTTTTCTAAAATTGCATTATATATATTAGCTAAAGTTTTAGCTGTTTTTTCAAGGTTAAAGCGTTTCAGGGAACTTTCCCTTGCCCTAAGCCCCATCCTTGTTCTAAGAGATTTATCCATAGTTATTATTTTTTTTAATCCTTTTTCCAGTTCAAGCGTATTCTTGTTTTCAAAAAGAATTCCTGTTTTATTATGTTCAATTATTTCAGGAATTCCTCCAGCTGTTGAGGCAAGAATTGGGAGAGAAGAAGCCATCGCTTCTTTCAAAGTAATTGGTGACCCTTCTGAAATTGAAGGTTGAATATATAAATCAATTGAAAGTAAAAATTTTGGGATATCATTATAATGCAACTCACCCAAAATAAGAATGTTTTTTCTTAGATAATATTTATCTATCATATTTTCTAGCATATTTCGATAAGGCCCATCGCCTGCTATTTTCAAGTAAAAATTTGGGTGTTCCTCTTTGACTTTATAAAGTGCTTGAATTAGTAGATCATATCCTTTGGCCCAATTCAATCGGCCAATAGATCCGAATATTATTGAATCTTCTTTGCGATTGTTTATATTAAATTTTTTATTTATTAATAAAAATTTATCAAGATTTACAGTCGCATGTACGATTGGTATATGGTCAAAATTTGGATAAAGACAATCTTTCATATAAAATAAATTTTTTGAAAGAATATATTTTGAATCTGAAATGATGGTTAGCTTTTTTTTTAGCAAATATTTATACATCCATTTGAATAATATTTTGTTTTTGGTAAGAGACTTTTCTGCATGAATGTTCCAAATCATTGGGATATTCAATAATCTCAAAACAAAAAATTGAGTTAGTATTCGCACGGGTTCATCAAGTATAACTAAATCAGGTTTTGATATTTTTAGTTTTCTAAACAGTTGTAAAAAATAAAAAACGCTTGCAAAATATCTTAACCATTTCCATAAAAAATAAGGTCTCCAATTTTTATCTGCTGGTATGATTTGGCACGAAGAGACGTTTATGTTTTTTTTAAGAAACTCAGTATATAACAATCCCTTTTTTTGATACAGAGTCCATACTTCTCTTCTTATATTATGGATATTATCATAATTGGATATATTTAAGATATATGTTTGGACACCACCAGGATTTAATGATCCAATCAGGTGTATTATTTTAGTTTTAGTTTGCATAGTAGTTGTTTGAACACATTAATAATATTTTGTCAAACCCATCCTTATTTTCGCCTATATTAATTTGTAAAATTAATATAGAATTCCTAAAAATAAGTGATCAACTGCAATAAATAAATGTAATCTTAATTCAATAATATTATGCGAAAATCAAATAGACAAACTTTTACATGTGTAGGAATAAACAGTACAATTTCCATTATTAAGTCTAAAAGGTTTCAAATTGAAAAAGTATTAATATTAAAAAATAGTCAAGCAGAAAAAAATCAAAGTTTAAGTAAGGTTTTGAAGAGAGTTGAACCCAACCTTATCAGGAAAGTCAATGATAAAAAATTTGCATCCAGATTTAAGACGCAAGGTGTAGCAATAACCTTCTCTGGAGATTTAATTTTTGATGAAAATGCAGACTATCCAAATGAAGANGNTTCGTGTNTANTNGTATTAGATCAAGTNGAAGATCCTCAAAATTTTGGNCAAATAATCAGNACAGTTGAGTGTGCAGGAATAAAAGGNATTNTATATTCAAAACATCATTCAGTNTCNTTNACAGANACAGTTTTACAAGTAAGTCAGGGTGCATTTGTTAATATGAAATTTTATGAAGTGACAAACATAAGGAATGAATTAAAAAAATTAAAAAAAAACAATTTTTGGGTTGTTGGTTTAGAAAATAGCGTTAATGCTAGTCTTTGGCATTCAATTGATTATTCTGATAAAACAGCAATCGTGGTTGGTAGTGAGGGGAGTGGTGTTCGAAAAAAAGTGTTGGAAACTTGCGATTTTATTGCAACAATACCNATGCAGGGTATCACAAATTCTTTAAATGTTAGTGCTGCAACTTCTGTAATAGCTTTTGAAATATTACGACAGAAATTGGAGAAAAAATAATGCCATCAACTCATGATTATATAGATGATAAAAGGAACAATAACATTCAAGTGTACATAAATGGGAAATTTTATCATAGATCAAAAGCAAATATTTCAGTTATGGATAGCGGTTTCTTATTAGGAGATGGTGTTTGGGAAGGGATAAGGTTATATAATAATGTATTAATTCATCTTGAGGATCATCTGAGCAGACTCTATCATGGTGCAAAAAGTATTTCTATGGATATACCTTTATCAAAAAAAGAAGTAAGACTAGCNNTNTTAGAAACAATTAAAAAAAATAATATGNAAACAGATGTNCATATACGCTTAATCGTTTCTAGAGGAATAAAAAAAACGCCTTATCAAAACCCNAAAGTAACCATTAGTCCACCAACAATTGTTATTATACCTGAATACAAAAAAGCTAGTGAAGATGTGAAAAAAAATGGTATTACGATTGGGACAGTAANGACTATTCGNGACGATAGAACTCAGGATCCNAAGNTTAATTCTNTAAGNAAACATAATTGTATNGCTGCGTGNATTGAAGCAAACATGCTTGGAGTTGATGAAGGTTTGATGCTAGACCCGCATGGNTTTGTTTCNACATGNAACTCAACAAANTTTTTTATTNTAAAGAANAANGAAGTNTGGACTTCAACTGGTCAATANTGTCTGAACGGTGTTACCCGAAAATCTGTGATANGGTTGTGTAGGCAGTATAACATTCCNGTNTNTGAAANAAATTTTTCATTAANGGANGTNCATAGTTCAGATGAANTATTTGTTACNGGNACTTTTNCGGGTNTAATNCCAGTTATTTCGGTAGATAAGATAATTATTGGGGGAGGAATACGTGGAAAAATAACAAAGAACCTCCAAGATTGGTATAGCNTNGACTTAGAAAACGTAGCAAAACNAAATGAATAAGACTTACATAGCTATGTGGTCNGGCCCACGTAATCTTTCTACGGCTTTGATGCGATCNTTTGAAAACCGNACGGATACNNCTGTTATTGATGANCCTTTTTANGCACATTTTTTGAAACAAACNAATCTANATCANCCTGGTANANATGANATNATTTCAACANTAGATTCTNACTGGNATANTATNGTTNNNAAGATTACNGGNCCAATCCCACAAAATAANTCNATTTGGTATCAAAAGCATATGGCTCANCATAATCTTGANGGGTNTGATATCAATTGGATAAAAAACTTTCATAATTGTATCCTAATCCGTAATCCTAAATATGTAATTCCAAGTTATAATAGACAGCATTCTTTATCAGATGAAAAATTGTTAGGTTATTCCCAGCAATTAGATCTTATACGAATTTTAGAAGAAGAAGGGATAACACCACCAATTTTTGATGCCGCTGATATATTAGAAAAACCAGAAAAGGCTTTAAAAAAAATTTGTAATTCTGTTGGAATAAGTTTTAGTCAAAATATGTTAAAATGGCCTAAAGGAAAAAGAAAATCCGATGGTATTTGGGCCAAGTACTGGTACCGGAATGTAGAAAATTCTTCAGAGTTTCAACCTTTTCAAAAAAAAAATATAATTATCGATAAAAAGTTGATTCCATTATATAAGAAGTGTTTGGTCGGTTATTATAGTATGTATGAAAAGCGAATAACATTTTAAAAAAATTTGGAAAAAGTTTTATTATTTATTTTTTTTATTTTAATAATTAGTATTCCATTCTTGTATAGATTTGTTAGAACTGGAAGGATTGGTTGGTTTGTGAGAGCGACCTCAAGTCTTACAACTGATGGGAATTATTACACTGCTGAAAAATTGAGGATCATACAGGTACTTTTAGGTGCACTTTTTTTTATTATTCATGGGGCTTTGGTTTGGGGTTTTTTTAATATTGCAATTTTTTTTATTATTACAATTATTATCAGTTTACTTCTTGAAATAATTGGCTCCAAAACAGGATATGTTTTTGGGGGTAAGTATCATTACAATAACGATAATACACCAGGTTTTACATTGTATGGTATACCTGTTCTAATTCCAATTGCTTGGTTCGGCATAATTTACATGTCTATAAATTTTTGTAATTATGTTACAAATGCCAGATTTCCATTTGAAAATTCCATAAATTATTTTTTTGTTATTTTAAGTGCCATTTTTGTAATGCTTTTAGATCTGGTCCTTGATCCACTAGCAGTAGATGAAAAGAGATGGAGTTGGGAATTACCAGGTATTTACTATGGAATTCCAATCCTAAACTTCTTTGGATGGTTATTAGTACCATTATTAATTGTATTTATATTTCAATATTGTTCTTATCCAGCAATTGAAATTATTTCTTCATATTCTGTCTTATTTCAATGTGCTCCAGGAATTTTATTCATTTTTTTACCGATTATAGCATCTAGGCCTTGTTTTGAAAGAGGGTTAGTAATTCCAGGTTACATTGGAGCAATTAGCTCTATTATTTATTTTGTAATTGCTGTTAGTAGGCTTTAGGAAATAAAAAACGCGCCATAGGCGCGTTTTTTATTTTTGTAGCTGACCTCGCAATGCCAGCAATGTGGATTTATTTTGCTGATAATTTGGAGGTCAGCAA
>NZHK01000110.1 GCA_002691285.1 Fidelibacterota bacterium
AGCTAAACCTTCTTTGTATAGTAGGTCTTGGGCTTCTGTGTATGGGATTTCTTTTTTTTCCGAAAGTTCTTTAACAAAATTATGACCACCGATAGGAAGATCTCTAGTGAAAAACTGTTGCCCCTTTCCATATACGACTAAACTTGATGATATCGATCCAATATCAAGCATGACAACCAGTCCGTCTTCAGGAATATCTTTCACAAAGGAAAATGCGTTACTCATTGCAATGGGGTTTACATCGACAACACCTGCTTTTAGTCCACATTCTTTCAGAAGATCCATGTGGGTAGTGAGTGTTCCTTTTGTACAAGCCACAAGTCCAACATCAATTTTATCTACTTCTTGCTTATTTGACCCCAAAATTTGGTAATCAATAACGGCATCAGTACCATCCATTGGTATATGCTTACGAGCTTCAAATGTCATTGCCGATTCAAGCTCATCAGATGGCATTTCCATGGTGGTGATTTGCTTAATGCTTGCAGAAGATCCTCCTATACCTGTTATTAACTTTTTTGCTTTTTTTGGATTAAAACTCTGCTGCTTAAACAATTCTCTAACAGCCATCACCCAATGTGAACGATCAATTTTCTCNGGGTCATAAGCAGAGTTTGCATCNGGAACCAATCTAGANCCTGCATCTAATACTTTNTAACCCTCTTTTGTTTTTTCNACAGCAACCATTTTNACATACTGTCTTCCTATATCTAATCCTAAATACATTTCACTNCCTATTCCTGATCATTATAAGTGTTNGCCTCCCCGTAAGAAGCCATTTTTANNACAACTGTATTATTGGTGTTTTGTAGATCTGGGAAGTATGGAGGAGGATTAAGTTTCAAATTCCAATCATAATGATAGTCTTTATCGTAACCTATATCACCAGTCATGTATGGACCCGTGGTATTCCTTTTCATGTAGCCTCTTCGAAATTGAACTACAGATCCCCATAGTCTAACATATCCTCGATANTCACCTTGGTTATCACTCGAGTATTGCCCAGATTGAGAATCTGGACGATAATTATTTCTATGACCTCCTCTACCATCTCCAATTGGCCTTGGATCGTAATTTGTAATAAGAGGACCATGGTGACCTGCAGTCGTATTTTGCCAATACTGAGAAATAAAACCACCATTCATAGCTAGAATCGCAGCATTAATTTTAATATTTCCGCTACTAGTTCCACCACCTCGTGCTCCATTNGGAAGTGTATTCGCAATGATAACACTGCCACCAGCTATCAAACCAAGNACGTTATTCGTACCACCATCTTGCGGATGGACAATCTGTCCATTTCCNTAGGAATCCGAGTATACNACATCATCTATTAGCCAAATGTTTCCCCATACTCGATCAATNGTACTTCCTGACGAGTGAACCCTATATTCAGTATAATCATCAGTTACAATTGAATATTGTCCATCAACGACTCCGCGAATAAGAACTTGACCCCCCTTGATATAAATAATTTGAGGAGAATTTCCACGAGCAAAAAATGTTCTACTCATGTACACATGTTCACTATCATAAACTTCATTTGGACAAGTAAATATATCACAGCTAGTCCCACCTGCAGTCCAATAATCAAAATCAAAATGTTGTCTATCGCCGGCNCCACAAAAGCCAGACCAATTCTCAGGGTTTGCTTGAGTTAAATCATGGTCATGATATAAAATTTGTTCATTCCATTCAAAATCTTCAGCAAGGCCTGTNGGTGCATCTAAATTAGTCACAGTTACTACCTCACCNGCTGTAAATCCAAATGTTGGAGGAGGTCCATTTGGAGGGTTGGAGGTGAAAAAACCAGGCCCGATTGATATTGCGACATTATNACCGAATGGAATTGCATTTGCAACTTCAAACCCTGATACTACGGAACCAGACGCATTTACTATAGAAACATTATCTCCCTCTTCAAAAAGATCGGGGTCAACTGGTGTGCCATTCAAATCGCTTCCAGTTAAAACTAACCATATTGCATCATANCCAACCTCAGTTTCAAAAGAACCAGGAATTGCAAACCTTGCAGAATTCAATTCGTTTAGTGCAAGTGAGTTTTCTGCATAAGACGCGGGATCTACCCATGTAAAATCATACTCCGCAGGTGGAGTTCCTACTGGCGGGATATTGTAGGTCCACTGTGCAGCCCAATAACCACCCTCTACAAAATTAATTTCTGTCATAATTAGAGTATCTTTCTTTCCTGGCCTAAATAACTTACTATCTGATACGAAAGTCTTTGTCGCATTCTGCCTTGCAACCTCAGCGGAATTTTCAGGAGGAAAAATGATTTGAGATACCGTATCAAGAATTGTGTTGCCATCACTGTCTTCAAAAACGTCTTCATCGCACCCTCCCCAATTGATTGCATTACCATTTTGTTCAATAGCCTCAAATGTAACATTCACTTCACCCGTAAAATCAGGGCATCCATATTGGCTAAATGTCATGGATCCATTGGTGTGTACTTTACCTTCAAGGTCATCAGCGCCTCCAAAATTTACTGTACCCGTATTTCCAGGACCAATGGGCGCTTCCTCATGCGTAAAATACATGAACTCTTCAAAACCTTGAGGACGAAATGAAGTGAAGACTCTTCTTTGGATCGATACAGGTGTTCCACTGGTTGTTATGTATTCTGCTACACCAGTCGAATAGGCTTTGTATTCTTTTCTTGTTGTGTTTGGAATCAATTGAGTAGAACAGGCGATATCCTTATACATACCTATTGGCTGATTTTTTTCATCTTTACCATACATGACTCCTCCTGGAAGAAGAAGAGTATCCGAGGTAATATAAGGTAACACTACAATTCCTACATCATTCAAACCAGCTTCTGCTGCATAAAGAGCTTTCCACTCTGTGTATCTGAACTTTTCCATTGCTGTTTGACTAAAAGAATTTTTCAAATAAGCAGTTGTGAAAAACATACTAACTACTGTAAATAATAATGCTAAAGGAGCCGCACTTCCTCTACTAATAAAATCACGCATTTCCATTACCGCCCATAGCATTTGTCATTTTATTTTGTATGTATGCTGTGCCTAAAAATATTTTCCTATAAAAAATGTGCTCTTCGCTTGTACTTTGTAAGTTTTCATCCATCACATCTGAATCCATACCAAGAATGAGAGTTAGCTTTATAAAAGAGTTTTTAAACTGAGAAAGACCAGGTCCTCCATCAATATCAAACTCCGCAATGAAATCATCTACATAAACAGACCTTGTAGTAGATCCTCTGAAAACTCCTTCACTAGGAAAATTCAACACTCCATTAAGAGGGACATCGCTATTGAATTGAATTCCATTTTTTTGCTGGCAAGATATGGTAAGCTTAGGAGAAATATCCGTAAAATATTTGTATAATCTTATTCTCGAGAATCCGTTCTGCCCATCAATTTCTACTTTTTGAGCAAAATTTAATTCTTTGGCCATTTCTCTCATAATCTGATTCCCATACTGACGAAGATCTTGNCGAACAGTATCAGATTGGTAATGCAGCATAACTGCTTGAGCACCGCTTGTCATGCCTATTGCAATAATACTTACTACAACGATTGCAGCTGCAAGCTCTAACATAGTCATGCCACGAGCACTACTTTTAAAAAATGTTTTTATCACAATTCAAACACCGTCATAATAGTGGAAATTCTTCTTTCATGAAGAAGATCATTTGAATAGGGACTGGAAGCAGACATAAAGCGATCACCCCATCTCATCCAGCATTCTAATTCATACCTCGTAAAATCTGTAGATCCAAAATCATTGAAACCATTTAGTCTTCTAAGTTTGTAATACCTTTTGGCTTTAACTGANTGTTTTTGATTGAGACCACCTACAAGATATATATCTTCCCCATCAGGATCCCCAGCTCGCTCGCTTGGGGATAAATTGCCATCAGCAACTCTTCCCTTCCAATACTCCATATAGTTTAGAAGTTCTTCTGTGGCACGCTCTTTCATCTCAAGTGAATGTAGCTCGCTTCTAGCGTGAACTACACCCATCATTAAACCTACNCATGCTATAGAAATAACCACTGTTGCGGTCATNACTTCAATGAAGCCGATTCCTTGNGATGTTTTTTTTAGGCTAATCATAAAACATTCTGAGCAAATAATTTAGGGTTATCCGCNATACTTTGTGCCATTTTCCTTTCAATNTCACCTTTGGAAACTAGTCTTTGCAAGTCTTGGTCTAAGGACTGCATACCGTCAACGCCNCCTGATTGAATAATAGAAGGAATTTGATAAATTCTGTCCTCTCGAATTAAATTTCTTATAGCAGTATTAGCAATCATCACCTCNCANGCTGGAGATCTACCTTTTCCATCTTTAGTTTTTAATAATTTTTGAGCAATTACCGCCTCNAANCTTTCTGAAAGCATAGANCGTATTTGTCCTTTTTGACCCGTAGGAAATATATCAATAATTCTATCAATTGTTTTCACAGCACTTGATGTATGAAGAGTTGACANNACTAGATGTCCAGTCTCTGCAGCTGTTAAAGCAAGGGAGATCGTCTCTAAATCTCTCATTTCACCTACNAGTATCACATCTGGATCNTCTCTAAGTGCGGANCTCATAGCATTNGCAAAACTATGTGTNTTNGCTCCTAACTCCCTTTGNTTTATTAAGCTCTCCTTGGTCTCATGATAATATTCTACNGGGTCCTCAATNGTGATAATATGACACTTCCTCTGGGTNTTGATATGGTCTACCATGGCTGCAAGGGTAGTACTCTTTCCTGATCCTGTTGGACCTGTTAGCAAAACAAGACCACGATTTAAAAGTGCAAGTGACCTTAAAACTGGAGGAATCCCCAAGTCATCAAAATCCTTCACTACCTCAGGAATGGTTCTAAATACACCCGCCATACCCTTTATCTGATTAAAAAAATTGACACGGAACCTACCTTTGCCTTCAAGACTTGCAGAAAAATCAATTTCTTTATTTTTTTCAAAAGAATGAAGCTGATCTTCATCAAGGATTTGAGGTAAAATAGACTCAATATCTTCCTGTTTAAGGGGATCCATATTTAGTGGTTGCATAGTACCATTGATTCTTACCATAGGTATAGATCCAACGCTTAAATGTAAATCTGAAGCGCCGCTATCTACGGAATATGATAATAATTTATTTAAATCCATTTACCCTACTCACCTTCAGGCGACCCATATCCAGTAAATTTCCCAAGATCAGCATCATATACTACTTGATGACCCGCTCCACCTGACATTTCTTCAGTACTGGTAGCTGTGATTCTACCTCCTTGATCACTTAGTTGAAGATCAAATGCCCATTTCAGTTTTGTTGATCTGCTAACATCAAGCTGTCCAGCACGCTCAAGCTCATCAATCTCTGAGGGCCAATCGCCTCTAGTCTGATAGTACATCTTAGATGCATTGTTAATATTGGACATTACAGTTCTTGCTTCTGAAGCATAAGAACTTTTTACATAATCTAAATAGGTTGGCAATGCTATTACAGCGAGAATCGCTACAATAACTACCACAACCATTATCTCAATCATTGTGAATCCTGATTGAGTCTTCCGTTTGAGATTCATATTAGAACGTCTCCTTCTTTATTTAGTACTTATTTGTAATAATATGGTGCGTCACAATGATAACGTCACTAGAAAAACGTGATAAGATGTGACCTCACTCACACAATTAAANATTTATTTGACCAGCAGAGCTTTTTTTATAGATCTAAAAGATCCAATATTGATTTGAATGAAATAAACTCCTGAAGTAACTGACCTACCATTTTGATCTNTTCCCTCCCAATCAAAGCTATATTTTCCGGGGCTTAATTTAGAGTGAATTAACGTTTGAACAAGCCCTCCATTTATGTTAAAAACCTGCAGCACAACTTCTTTTTTTTCCGGCAAATCAAAAGCTATTGTTGTTTTAGGATTAAAAGGGTTTGGAAAAGGATGATAAAATGCAAACTCCTCTGGTACTATATNTTTTCCTGATGATAAAAGTTCCGACAATTCATANACTACACCATCAAACTGAACTTCTTCAACATCAAAAAGCTCATCAATTCCATCTCTATCTGCTTGAANATCTCTAATTTGATGAGATGAATCTGCAGTGTATTCAGGAGGAATAATAATGTAGTCATCTCTTGCTCCTAAATAAATGGACCGATCAATCCCAGNCCCNCCATAAATAGTATCGTCTCCCATAAATCCTTGAAATGAATTATCACCATCATTTCCATAAANATGATTAATGGAATTGTTACCNACAACAGAAGCGGAATTCGATCCAGTTAATTTAGCGCCATTTAAAAATTGTGAGCGAAATGTATAGTCTAACCCCACTTGTCTTTGTAGTAAAAACGAAGAATTAAAATTGGAAGGGAGNACAGGTATGTATTGCAGACTTTCACCAAAAAATTCTGAAATAATGCCATGNAAAAGTGGGTCTCCTAATGCCATTTCATCTCGNTGGATGAACGGATATTCGCTATCCCCACAAAATCCATTGTTAGAAGGGTCATGACTCCATAAACCAAAGTAACTCTCAAATCCCATCGCAAAATATTCTTCATCGTAATCTTCTTCTGGAAGATCCCATAGAGGCATATAGTAATTGCCTTGAATCGCTTCCCCCATTGCCGTTTCCAAAGCCGCTTGCATAGCAGGCAAAGCAATTTGGATTCCAAATCCATGTACAAAATGAAGGATTTCTTCGTAAGTAGCATCTCGATCTGAACTATTCATATACTCTTCAGTTCCTTCAGAAAAAACCTCCGTGGAAAGTAAATCTTGTCCTTTTACGCCTAAATCAATTAATTCCAAAAGATTGGGATTTTCATATTCGTTTTCATCATTTAATAAAAATAAGATAGCATCTGTGAGTCCAATGGCATTGGCAACATTCTCTTTATCTGCTCCCCATTCGCTCCCAGGAATATTGGTGAGGTAGAATTCTAAAACTTGTCGAGCATGAAGAACCTGCTCATCTGTAAACATATTTTGAATTAAAAAAGGTATTACATCTCCATTCGATGTTTGGATATGAGTGTATTTATCCGCAACTGCACTAAAGAGAGGGTCAATATNCTCTGGAAGACTCACAATACCATTCTCAGAACTAGAAATATCTATANAAGGTAAAGTTGGAGANGAANTTCCACNAGTTACGGTTAGATTTATTTGTACACCTTGAGGATCTACATCAGGTGATGTAATGCTAATATTTGCATTGTAAACTCCTTCCTCCAAATCATTTGTATTCACTTGAGCAAATATATCCATAGNTTCGCCACCNTCTAAANCGCCGGTAGCTGCNCCATTTTCTGANGAAAGAGTGAGCCAAGGAATATCGCCACCGGAAAATGTTTTTGCTTCCCAACTAAAGTTATTAGAANCAAATTCATCTCCGATAGAAACCAATTCTGTACCTTNGCNACCNGAACTATTTTGCCATCCAATAGTTGCTTGATCAAGAGTCCCTTCCATTTGNNAGTAATTGCATTTAAATCTACCATTCGGATATAAAACAAATTGAAAATCATATGTCCCTGACCCAGCCTCACCTGTCCAACGCACAACGTTATCAAACCAAATTACTGCNCGTTCATTNTTTACATGGTAAAAAACATTTCCAGAAGCAGAAGCAGTCCCATTTTGATTTTCAGGATTCAAATCATCAAAGAAACCAAAAATNGCAGGTCTAGGCATAGAAGATGAGGGAATAGATCCGTTTTGCCAAACGGTTTCATTTTCGCTACCCCATCCAATCCAACCATTTGCATTCACATTTACAGATGAATAATTCTCATTAAAAAATGTAAATTCAAAANCTAATGGTATTGTTTCAGAAGCAAAACTATCATTGTTCTGAAAATTTAGCAGAGTTCCTGAATCTTCAATATTTATCCATTCAAATTCCATACCTGGTTCATCAANAGATGTTGTCCAAAAATAGCCTCCAGCATCCGGACCACCNTGAGGGTTTGTGTAGGAATCAGCACTAGAAACAATAGCACTAAAATTAAGGACAGTTCCCTCCTCTCCTACGTTAGCAATGGTTATAGGCTGTGAATCAAATTCTCCTACTTCTAATTCATAGGATAAAAAATTTGGAGAAGTCAGCATTTCGGGTACACCAAATGATACAGTGAAAGAAATAGTTTCAGATGATTCTGTTACGCCATATAGATTCAATCCTCCAATCCCNCCTGCCCCTCCATTATAAAGAAAAGAAGATGGATCGGTGTTATCATTGAGCTCTGTATGCCCATAACTTGNACTGTAGGGAGCATTATTTAAGTTCCCACCGTTAATTAAGGTACCTCCTGGCCTATATATATACAACTCATCAGGAGGACCCTGAGCATTGCCATCNCCAGCATCTGGATTTACACGATAGGCTACCAAACCAGAACGGGAGCCTTGGGCATTGGAGTCATACATNCCTTCTTGCTTTCTATATTCCACAATAAAATATTCGGTTTCCGAATACGGTGAAGCNATAGTGTAAGCAACTGAGTCCTGCANAGAAAGAGGATTTAGTGTGTAAGTCCCTCCTTGAGTGATTTCAATTGGTTGTATCCAATCAAAATATTTCCATTTTGTAAATGCACTTGGGAATTGAGGTGGATTCCCATTGGAAGCCATTACGTCCCAGCCTCCCACAGGAGTNGGAGCGCCACCACCATCGTAATGGTAGTAATCTGGTGCTCCTAGGACATGACCAAATTCATGGGCCAAAACACCAACATTAAAATATGAAGATCCCCCTANCATAAATAAATAGTCATATACTCTAGCGCCATTAATAAAAACCTCTTGACTATACAATGCCCACCTATGAGGCCATAAAAGATCGGCCCAATCTCCAGTTCCTCCATAAATGACAAAGGAAACAGCATCAACAAAACCATTCCCATCTGCATCAATATCAAGCAAAGGAGACACACTAGGAGCAATAGCATTTATTGCGTTTGCAAGAAGAGTATGCTCTCGCTGAGTNCTTTGATTNGAATCTTGATATCCATCAGGGTTTGCACCAGANTAAGGCTGGTAATAACTTCTATTGAATTGATCAACATAAGCAGTATTGTTCGCTCCAAAAGTACCAGGGTAATGGTGNGTGTTTACTAAAAGATTATTGTACGANATCTCCCAAAAATAGTGTTTCAAAGACGGCTCATCATTATCTGTTTGAAAAACTGCATCATAATAGGATCTTGGCTCAGAAAATTCCGGATCATCAGCAAACCGTATAAANACATTTATCTGATTAACTGTTCCAGTTGAAGGTGCATCTCTGNCTCTTATATCAAGATCGATATTAGAATCGTAAAACTGTTTTTTCTTTTGGTATACATCAAAGCTCACAGCATAACCAGGCTCTAAGCCGTATCTTGAGGGATCNGACACTCCGGCCAAAATATCTGTAGGAATTAAACCTCCAGAATTATCTTCATCAGCATAATAATAAAACCCATCGCTTTCATTCATCAATATAGTGTAGCCTTGTTCATCATGAATTCTCCTAGAGTATTGATCCCCAGTAACAAAACATTCAATGATTTGTCCATTAGGTTGGGTTAATGTTAGGGGAATATCTCTTAGCCATGTAGAGAAGGCAAATGCTTGGATTAGAAATAAAAAAGTAAAGTGCCTGTAATTTATCATATTGTTAAATTAAGATACTTTTTACTAGGAAAGAGAATAGTTATTTAATAAAAATCATTGTATTTGATTCTCTGAACTTTCCATCAATAAAAAGAGAATAGATATATGNACCAGTTGCAACTATTTTCCCTAACTGATCTCTTCCATCCCAGGTTACAAAAGTTTCACCAGGCAAAAGTAAGCCATTNTGCAAGGTTACTATACTGCTTCCATTGACATCAAATACGTTCAAAACCCCTTTCGATATTTTGTCTGTTGTAATTTTTATTACGGTACTTGGATTAAAAGGGTTGGGGAAATTTTGATGTAAAGAAACTTTGTATGGAATTGGNTCCTNCAAGTCCAGAAGATTAACATTCATACGCAATTGGTGAGATGTCTCTCTATTTTCAGAGCTGTGTTGAGCAACAAAAGAATCATCTGACCAGGCTATTAAGTCATAGACAAGTTCCTCATANCCTAAGATACCAACCGGTGTTATAAATCTTCTAAGAAATATTATCTTAGTGTTATCCTTATCAAATCTGAAATAGTGGAATGCCCAGTTGAGATTTTCATTGTACAAAAAATCACAAGAAGATTGAAAAACATAAAACCCCTCNCGAATACCNCCTTCGCTAACTACAATAGATATGTTTCTGTTTTCATAATTAATGGCTTCGGAGTTCAAGTCTTCTTGTCCCGTCCATTGACCTAAAAAGTCAGATTGACCCTGGCCAAAAAGCAATTTAAAATTAAAAAAGAAAAGAAAAGCGATTAGTAATAGCTTATCTAAATTATATTTTTTTATTGCCTTCACAAACGTAATATACATGCAATAATAGCATAAAAGAAAGTTTGGAGGAGTCTAATGAAAAAATGATCACTATTTTAATAGAATCATTCTATTATCTGATATTCCATTTAACGTTTTTAACCTACAGATATAAACACCACTGACAACTTTTTGGCCGGAATTATTTGTGCCATCCCATTTTACTTCATAGTTGCCTTTTTGCCCAAATTTAGAAATTAAATTTTTAACTAATTGACCTCTTAAATTAAATATTAATATAGAATATCTGCCTTCTGCTCCTAAAGAAAAGGATATTTTAGTTTGGTTGTTAAAAGGATTTGGAAAATTTTGTAAAAGAGCATGATCTTTTGCTACTATCTTATCAATATTTAAGTTTTCACATGTTAAGTCAAAAGCGCCAATAATGGAAGATGAATCAGAAGCAGTCAAACAAATAGATTCTTCCTGTAAAGAGAATTGATTATTCCCAGGATCGCAAAATTGTGGATCTACATTAATTATCCCTCCGGGAGTATTAAAAACTATGTTTTCCGTATTAAAAAGAAGATCTTCACCTCCTTCAATGTTTGAAAAGCCAATATCTAACGAAGTTAACCCACTAGAGTTTGGAGAGTGAAATAACGAGCCATTATTGCCCCATAAAATTGAGTTGTATATCGTAACAACTGAGCTATGCAAAGACATCGCAGAACCAATCCCTGCTATATTCTGAGAAAAAGTAGCATTGACTAATTCAATTGTTGCCTGATAAGAAACAATGCCGCCCCCATAATCATATCCATTATTTCTTTCAAAGGATGTCCAATGTATTACCCCGGTTCCACCATTCTGATAAATACCTGCTCCTTCAATAAAGGCATCATTTTCGCGAAAAATACTAGTATGTATTTCAGGGTTAGAATTTTCAGCATAGATACCTCCTCCCCAGTATGCTATGTTATCAGTAATAATAGCATTAATAAATGTCGGCGCTCCTCCTGTTATGTAGATACCTCCACCAAGATTTGCTCCATTGTTCCTTACTTCAATATTTTTAAAAATTGAATTAGAGTTTGATACATATATTCCACCCCCAATCTCTGAAGTGTTATCTTCAATAAGAATAGCTTCAAAAGTTGGTGAGCAATTAGAAATAACAACACCTCCTCCAACCGGGTCTGAACCACCTCTAAACGAAATACCTCGCACTGTAATATTTTCATCATCCGGACCTTCCAAAGAAAAACAATTTCCACCAAGAGGTCCGGGTCCAAAAAATGTTTCAGATATGATATCGTTGTCTTCTAATTCAAATGCTCTTGATTCAAGCACTAAAGTTTTGCCTTCAAAATCGATAGATCCAGTATAGACTCCAGGGTTAAGACGAATAGTATCACCATCAGATGATACATTGACAGCTCTAGCTATGGTCTCGAAAGGCGTCTCAAGACTACCATCACTTGTATTATCTCCATTGGAATCGACATACCAGACTGGACCTAAATTAATTGGACCACACCCTGCAGATAAACAACCCATCAAGCTTCCATTTAGACCTCCATCTAAACAAGGAGAATTTTCTCGAACAAAATAATTACCAGTGGAGCTTGAACAAAAGTAAGGCTCAGAATCTAAATTACCCTCTAACCAGTTCAGCTCACCATTGTTATTTGTTTCTACACCATTTTGATTATTTTCCACAATTGAATAGCTTACATTAAGCTCTACTTCTGTGCCTTCAGACCTGAAATATATTTGGTTTGAACCATTATTCCACAGAACAGAGTTTAAAAAATTAACTGTAACGTTGTCTCTCATGTAAACACCACCCCCATAAAGTCCAGCATTATTATTAGCTAATGTGATATTGGCGAGATCTATTTCTGAGTTGTTCCTTATGTAAATTCCTGCGCCGGAGCTTGCAGTATTATCGACTATCAAAGCAAAAGAAAAAGTAGGATCAGCGTTGTTTATATACAAACCGCCTCCGAGACCTTCTGCTAAATTTTCTGCAATAGTTAGATTAGATGCTTCAATATTTGCATCATCCTTGAGCCCAATCCCTCCTCCAGAGTTATTTGCATTATTTTGCATAAATACTACATTTTCCATTACGGGAGAGGATGAACTTTTTAAATAACAACCTCCTCCAAACTCAGCCGTATTATCCATAAAAATACAATTAAAAAAACTTGGAGAGGAACCATCTCTAGCATACAAACCACCTCCAACATCATCCGTTTCATTTTCTTTTATGGTGCAACCAAAAAAAACAGGAGACGCATCATAACAAAAAATTCCAGCTCCACCTCCTTCATTGGCTGTGTTGTTTTGAATGATACAATCTTTAATTAATGGGTCTGAATTTTCACAAAATATACCACCTCCGTACGTATAAAAAGATCCATTGTTATCCGGATCTTCATCATTCCCATTCCCATTTTGCAAAGTGAATCCCTGTAATATAGCATTATTATTTTCTCCACTATTGAATGTAACAACACTACCTTCATTTCCTGCATCAATAATTGTGACCCCAATAAGAAGGGAATCATTATCTTCGATGTAATTGGATGAAACCAAGATTGATTTGCCATTAAAATTAATATTTTCAGAATAAACCCCTGGACTCACAAAAATAGTGTCTCCATCTTGACTAGAATCAATAGCATCTTGGATATCTAAAAAGTCCTGAGGAACGTTTATAGTTAGCGAAAAAGCCTGATAAAAAGTAAATATGGTAAAAAGTAAAATTTTCTTAATCATAATATTGTTCTTTTAGTACAAATAATGTTGTTCTTTTTCATGCAATAAATTAAATAAATAAAAGCAGTAATTAAGTGTGAACTTCGACTTTTAGTGTGTTAATTTCGCGCTCTTAATTCTATTCACTTTTAAGTAAAACGTTTATGTATGTAGCTATACCCAAAGAATTAAATAGTCTAGAGCCTCGAGTGGCTGCAACGCCTGGTTCGGTCAAACAAATCATAAAATCTGGTTTAAATGTATATGTAGAATCTGGAGCTGGATTAAAATCATTTATTTCAGATGATGCATACCAAAGCTCCGGTGCAACTATAATAAAATCTTCCAAAGAATTATTAAGTAATGCTGATATTACACTTAAGGTACTTCCTCCATCCAATGAAGAAATCGATCTCCTAAAAGAAAAATCGGTTTTTGTTTCCTTATGCCAAACCACCAGAGAACTAGAGACAGTAAGACTCCTTTCAAAGAAAAAGATTAGTGCATTCTCTATGCATCTTATACCAAGAACAACTTTGGCACAGAAAATGGATGCCCTATCATCCCAAGCAAACATAGCTGGTTATAAAGCTGTTTTAGTTGCTGCAAGTCGACTTGGCGTCTACATGCCATTGCTGATGACCGCAGCAGGAACAATTCGTCCATCTAAAGTCCTTATCCTAGGTGCAGGTGTTGCTGGTCTTCAGGCTATTGCGACTGCAAAAAGGCTAGGCGCTCAAGTAGAAGCATTTGATGTTCGTCCAGTTGTTAAAGAACAGGTAGAATCCCTAGGAGCCAAATTTATTGAAGTCGAATCAGAAAGTGATGATGGCGTTGGTGAAGGTGGATACGCTAAAGAAACCTCTGAAGACTACAAAAAAAAGCAACAAGATTTGATTCATGAACATATTAGCAAATCCGATGCCGTTATAACCACTGCACTCATACCTGGCAGACCAGCACCAATTCTTATACCAACAACAATGGTGGAGTCTATGAAACCAGGCTCTGTTATTATGGATCTTGCCTCTGAGAATGGTGGAAATTGTGAATTAACTCAGAAAGATAAAGTCGTCAACCATAATCAAGTTATAATTGATGGCACTTCCAATTTACCTGGAACCATGCCAGTTCATGCAAGCGAACTGTATTCAAAAAATGTTGCAGCTTTTTTAACCTACATGGTAAAAGATGGTAAGATCAACTTGGATTTAGAAGATGAAATTATTTCTGGTGCTTTGTATTCCCACAATAGTGAGATTACCCATGCACCTACTAAAGAATCACTAGATAAAGAGAAATAAATATGGACATAAATATCCTCACTGTATTTATCTTAGCAATATTTGTTGGAGTTGAGATTATAACAAAAGTCCCTCCTACGTTACATACACCCTTAATGAGTGGGTCGAACGCCATTTCAGGCATTGCAATTGTTGGAGCGATAATATCTACAAAACTTGACGGAAACATTGGCACTTATTTAGGCTTAATTGCAGTAGTGTTTGCTTCAATAAATGTAGTTGGTGGTTTTATGGTAACTGATAGAATGTTAAAAATGTTCAAACGGAAATAAAACTATGATCGATTTCTCTAGCTTTTCCTATGTTCTAGCTGCAGTCCTATTTATACTTGGCATCAAAAAGTTAAGCCATCCCAAAACAGCAAGAGATGGGAATTTCTTATCCGCTTTTGGTATGCTTATTGCTATTGTAGCAACTTTAATTTTTTATAGCGAAATAAATTATCAATATATAATTATTGGAATGATTACAGGTTCAATCATCGGAGCAACTTTTGCTATCAAAGTTGAAATGACACAAATGCCTCAAATGGTTGCTATTTTTAACGGATTTGGTGGAGGTGCTTCTGCTCTTATTGCTTCGGCAGAATTTTTAAGTTCAGGAGATGTAACGACCTTCACAATGTCCTCAATTATCATTTCGATATTTATAGGGACACTTACGCTAACAGGAAGCTTTATTGCCTTTGGTAAGTTACAAGGGTTTATAAGTGGTCAACCCATCGTTTTTCCAGGACAGCAACCGCTAAACGCTCTACTTGCTCTAGGGTTAGTTTTCGTTGGCCTTTTAGTAATCCAAACCAGTGGACAGCTAAATTATTTTTACATGGTAATTGCCATCTCAGCTATCTTAGGAATCACACTTACTATACCAATAGGTGGTGCTGATATGCCTGTAGTAATTTCCCTTCTAAACTCTTATTCTGGTATTGCCGCATCTGCAACAGGATTTGTTTTAATGAACAATGGACTGATAATTTCAGGAGCATTGGTTGGTGCCTCCGGTATTATATTAACAAACATTATGTGCAAGGGCATGAATAGATCTTTGGCTAATGTTATTTTTGGAGCTCTGGGCCTAGAGCAAGAATCTTCTGGAGAAGGTTCAGGAAAGCAAGTCTCTATCAAAAGTTATTCTACCGAAGAGGCTGCTATGATTTTCGATGCTGCTGAAAAGGTGATTGTTGTCCCGGGATACGGATTAGCTGTTGCGCAAGCTCAACATGCAGTGCGTGAAGTAGCAGAATTTTTAGAAGACAAAGGAAAAAAAGTTTTATATGCAATTCATCCGGTTGCAGGGCGTATGCCTGGACATATGAATGTTCTCCTTGCAGAGGCTAATATACCATACGAACAACTGAAAGATTTGGATGAAATCAACTCTGAATTTGAGGACTGTGATGTTGCTCTCGTTTTGGGTGCCAATGACGTAGTGAATCCTTCAGCAAGACACGACAAATCCTCTCCTATATATGGGATGCCAATTCTTGATGTAGATAAATCTCGGACAGTAATCATTAACAAACGTACAATGAATACGGGGTTTGCGGGAATCCAGAATGAACTATTTGGATTTGATAATTCTATTATGGTTTTTGGAGATGCAAAGGACATGCTTCAACAGTTATTAAAAGATCTTAAAGACCTTTAAATACAAGGATCCTTCAATTGGTTTGAAGAATATTTTCATTATCCCTTTTCTTTTCTTCTCGATCACTCTAGCCCAAAATTTTGATCCTAACACTGGTGAATTAATAGAAGATCAATTTGACCCCAATACTGGAGAAAAAATTAAAGAAGAAAAAAAGGCACTCTCACCTCCAGATCTTTTTGTACCAAGTCTAACTAAAAATAATATGTTATTAGGCCAATTTGATAAATTAGATTTTGAAAATCTTTATAATAATGAAACAATCTATCCAGCACCACCGTGGTATGGAAATTCAATTTCATCAAAATACTTTAAAGCTAAAAAAGGACCTTACTTGCTCAATAGGAATGAAATTGAGAAAGAGTTAATTAAATTTCCACAATCAGAGGATCTTTTAAATGATCATAAGAAATGGAAACTAGTAAGTTTTTCTACCTTTGCAACTACAATAATGGTTCCAATGATTTTCTCTTCTGTTGAGGTTGGAATCTTACATATAGCTTCTTTTTATGGAGGATTAGGATTAACAATTTATAGTATAAATAAATTTACAAATAAATGGCATGAGGCGATATGGGTCTACAACCGAGAAAATATTAAAACCCAACTATACTTAGAAAAAAACTAGTCTAATTATTCCGGTTCTGCTGATACCTTAGCAGTCCCAGAATAAAGGCCAAGATCAATATATTTTTTACACACAGCTTCTGCATAGTCTTCTGAAAAGTAGCGACCTACTTTAAAAACTTTTCCTCCTCGGTCCTGGACAATATTTAATTCTGGAAGCAATTCTCGTACTGCGTCCATTTGTTCTTTATTCTGAGGAACTATATTCACCTCGTACATCTGAATCTCACCTCCTTTTTCAGAACTTACATAGTGCGAAATCATTCCAGTAAATTCAGAAACTGCCATGGCTTCTTCCTCTGTTACTTCATCATCTGCTTCAGCCATGAGATTAATTAGATCGACTAACCCTTCTGCTACATCCGTATCAGGTCCTTCATCTAGATATGCTTGAACAAGAGATTTTAATTCAACAAGATTCGTTACTTCTGCAGGTTTCCCTGGTTTTAATTCAGGAAGATCTATACCCCATTTTTCTGAAAATTGATTAATCAGATCAATTTCTTCTTGGGCGATATCATCATCAATTGCAGCCAACTTCTTAAGAATCTCTATTATTTTATTTGCACCTTTAGGTCGTAGCATATCTGTAATCAATTCGCCCGATTCCTTACCCTCAAGTTTTAGCGCTCTACCAATTAAAGTAAAAAAACCAACACCTCGATTTTTATCAACAAAATATCCTGTTCCAATTAACGTAAAGACAGTCGCAAGAATAAGTGCTACAACACTTTTTGCTGCGGAGAAATAATCATTTGTTATCAACAAACTATTCAATAAAAAAGGAAAACCCACAGCAAATCCTAACATTGCTGCAACAATAGAGATACTATTTGCGACTTCTTCATTTTTTCTCCGTTTCCAAATTTTATTTACAGTCAAATAACCTTTTATTAATGAAAAAATCAGAGCTCCTGAGACCAAAACGCCTATCAGCTTTTCAAATAAAGTCATTCCTGTTTTATCAGATGCAAATGAAACTGATGTTAATACCAAACATATTAGAATAAATTGAAAGTCTTTGTATTTTTTATTCATAAGATTTTTCAGGGACCTATCTAAAGTTCTTTTATCAATTCATAAAAGGTTTTTACGGATTCTTCTCTACCAACACCAAACTTTCTTTCACAATAATGATACACAATATCTTCAACAAATTCTTCATATTCATCCTCACCGTAAAGATCTAAGATAGTTTCTAAATATTCTTTAAGTTCTGCTCTTTGTATTTCAGTCATGTGATTATCTTTTTTTTTAAAGTTTAATTTAATACAATATTTGGAGAGATGGCAGAGTCTGGCTGAATGCGCTGCACTCGAAATGCAGTATACCTTCTAGGTATCGGGGGTTCAAATCCCTCTCTCTCCGCATTTTATTTTAATTTAATACTTCATGTTCTACTTCAAAAACCTCATATTATGTAATTTCTGAATTACCAAATTTTTCATTAATACCCACAAATTTATGATTCTTATAAAGATAGTACATGGTTGGATTTAGACCGTACTTTTGAATATTAGGTTCTAAGTATTTATCGCGCTTAATAACAAGTTCATAACCATTACTTTCAATTATATTTTTAAAGTTTTTATTATCAAATGAAATCAAGTCACCTCTATATAGGTGACCAGCGTTGGGAACAATAAAAAGGTATGGTATCCTCAAACTAATAACTTCCTCCATCCAAAACTTAATGAAATCAATTGCCATTTCAGAAAAACTATGAATATTTACAGCTAAGCTTATGTTTTGATTCTCTAAAAAGATTTTCCTTTGATGGATTGGAACTACCGTTACTTCCTTTATTTTATTATAGTGTTTTAAGTAATAATCCGATATAAAAGTTGATTCGGGTATTGCATCTATACAATAGTAGTGCTCAATATAGTTTGTATTCTTTGTAAGCCATTTAGCTAGCCTTCCATAACCTGCACCAATTTCTAGAATATTTACCTTAGTATCATAATTATAAAAAAAGTGTTCCTCCAGGAATAATATTTCGTTGAACGAATCCAGTAAATCTCGAGAAATAATTTTGTTATCAATAGTATATTTAAATACCCCAAATGACTCTTCTTCATTAAATGATGACAAACCTTTACCATGTTTACTCTTTAACCAAAAATATGTTAGTAGATATGCCAACTGACTTTGTTGATTCCCCCTCCTTTGATAAACGTAAGGATTATCACCCTTAAAATATATTAAATCTTTTTCTCCTAAATAATTTTCAGTCCATAACCCTTTTTTAAAATTGTTTCCTAAGAATTTTTGATAATCCTTTCTAAGCTGAATTAGTTTTGGATTTGTAGGGTATAAATAGTCTTTGGCATCTTTTGGAATCTTAGTTTCCAGATTATATCTAGTTTTATAATCTGGATTAATCTGCCAATCGTAAAGAGATTTTTTATCTGTTACATGATAGCCGTATCTCTCAATATACCAAACACTTAGATTCTTCAAGAATTTTCTTAGAAATACACGCAAACTATTTAACAATTTCATATCTTAAAACAGAAAGATCATAAAAACAACAACCCTTATCATCTTAACAGCATATATTTCACTTGTTTTTTTCAAAGACCGATATGTTCTCCATAAACTAATCTAATACCTTTTTATTCAACATAATAAGGCTTCATAATTGATTTTGTAGTAATCAAAAATAGCCATATCTTTTTGTAATAATTGATTAGAGTTTATTACAAATAGGGAAATATAATGAAGGTAAAAGTTTTCGAGATAGTTAAAACTGGTTTAGCACCTCTCAGCCAAGAATTAGAAGAAACCATTCAAACATGGCTAGATAGTAATGAAAACATTGAAATTTTAACAACTTCCCAATCGCAGCACCTTAGAGAAAACACAATTTTTGTTACAATTATTTATAAAATAAATGCTCCAGATGATACCGAGTAGATAATGCATTTAAACCATCTTTTTTGTATTTCCTAAAGGAGCATATTATGAAGTATTTTTCTTTTTTTACAATTTTTTGTTTCACAATAATCAATTTTACATTTGCTGGTTGTGGATCCTGCAATGTTTCAAAGAAACAACCAATAAGCCCCAATGGAAACTTTGTCACCTCCATTAGTGAAGATGGAAGAATAAATGGTTTAGTTCTAGCTTCTTGCGGAATGTGTAATTTTGGAATGAAAGATAAAAAGAGATGTAGCTTAGCAATTCAAATTAATGATATTGCCTATGATATCAAAGGAACTGGTATTGATGACCACGGAGATTCTCATGCAAAGGAAGGTTTCTGCAATGCAGTAAGAATAGCAAATGTAAAAGGTGATATCAAAAAAAATGTATTTAAAGCTGAATCTTTTGTAGTTAAGAAAAATTAATTTTTTTTAATTATATATTCTATCCCTTTTCCCTTTTCTTTTTAAAATAATCTTTTAAAAGTATTGAACATTGTTCTTCCTCTATACCTCCTCTAACAGTTGTTTGGCTTTCTAATCTACTATCTCCGCATAGCGTATAAAGAGACCCACAACATCCTTTTTCATCATCATATGCCCCAAATATAAGTGTTGAAATCCTAGAATTTATTATAGCACCTGAACACATTACACAGGGTTCCTTTGTTACATACATAAAGCACCCATTTAAACGCCAATCATTAAGCGTAGATGCCGCAGATGTTATTGCAATAATTTCTGCATGCGCAGTTGGATCCTTTAGCTGTTCTTTTTGATTATATCCTTGCCCAATAATTTTTTCATTTTTTATAATCAATGCTCCGACAGGAACCTCATCTTTTGAACAAGCAATCTCAGCAAGGCGAATTGCCTTTTGCATCCATTTACTGTGGGGTATTTCAGAAAAATTTAGAATGGAAATAATTAAGCTAGAAAAGAAATAAATTAATTACAAGGATCAGTATTACAGCTTAGTTTATTCTTACCATTTTGACTGGATGTGTGAACTGCTAAAATAGCTAGGTGATTTGCCAAGAATGATCTACCCATCACAGTTGTGACATCATAAAATAGTGGGTATGAATCAAAAAGTCTTTCCTCTCCAGGACTCAATTGGCCATCGGGAGTAGAGTCAATCCATTCGCCATTGTATAGTTTATCATTTAATGTAAATGTTCCACTATTGTCTATATCAAGGAAATCACCACTAACCTGGTTTGCATCACTCGCTGGGGAAAGCTGTTTAGTTAATTCAATATAGGCAGTGTTTATAGTTACAAGGCATTCAGAAAACATACCTAATCTAAATTCTGAGACAGCTTGTATTAGACGAACATCAATTTGATTGATATCTTTACGGTGACAAAAACACCAAATATCTCCACTAACAACATCCTGTTTACCAAAAAAATTGGACTGAGCGTTTAAAAGAGCCTGCTGATCATTACCTAAAGCATTGTATGCAAATGCTAAGCCAGCATAATAATCAAAAAGATCGTCATTTTCTTCATCAGACTGAGCAATCCAAGAACTAAAATAATGTCTCGCTGAATCAGCTTGACCTAAATGTCCAAGACTCCATCCTGCGCCATTATAAGCGTCTGCAAAAGAAGAATCCTCTTTTAATGCTTCCTGGAACCAATCTCTTGCACCAAGATAATCACCGCTTTCATAATATTTCCAACCAAATTGTGCGAAATCTGAGTCTTGAGGCTCATACTCCTGTCGGCAGCTATTCATTACAAATAAAAATATTAAGAAGCTAATTGTGTTTATGCGTTTTTTCATCATTTTAGTAACATCATTTTTTTATTTCGAACAATACCTGTCTTTGTAGATAATTGAATGAAATATACTCCAGAAGACATTTGCTGACCAAATTTATCGGTGCCATTCCATTGAATCTTATGCTGTCCTATTTGATCCTCATTTTCAATTAATGTAGTAACATGCTGCCCTAATAAGTTGTAAACACTTATCGAAACTCTCTGCTTCAATCCATCTAAAAGACCAATGTCATACATTATCGTAGTAGTAGGATTGAACGGATTTGGATAATTTTGATGAATACTTGTTTGCTCTGGTACAATGATAGTTTTTGGACCTAGCTTAAAATAGCCTGCCTTTTCGGATAAAGTAAAAATTTCTCCATCTTTACTTATTGAAGGAAGTTCTTCCCAGATAGACCCATTTTTTCTTCTATATATAGCTACATCATCCCTTTCATGAGCCATACGAACTTCTATAGGTTGATGAAATTCAAAATCTTCATTACCTAAGACGTAGGATGCTTTATCATAAAAACTTTTATCAAAAAGAGTGGAGTCAACTATAAGCAAAGACTGGTCATAAGAAACTGCTCCAGGATTTCCAGCCACGGAAAATTTTCCATCAAAACTTTGTCCCGCCCAGCGACTTGCAGTCCTACCAGCTGCTAATGAAAAGTATTCTCGAATTGTTGTATCTCCAACAACTGCATTCGCAGATACGTCGATTGGATAGTTTCCAGCGGATTCTATTTTCACATATGCAATGAATGTAAAATCTGCTATTTCCTCGATCTGTCTTTCAGCATTCGCAACATCTAGCGTTACTACAGTCGCCTTTTCAACGGTATCCATAACTATTATTTGAAAATACTTATTAAAAGCATTATTCTGTGTTACAGATACTGAAAAATGCGGACGCAACACTCTTTCAATATCAAGTAAAAAAGAAGATGTGTCAGATGATTCATCATCAAATACAATAACTTGTATTATATGATCTTTTGACCACAGCGGACTAGGGATAAATTGTATAGAATCTTCATAAGAAGAGGAGATGAAAAGAGAATCTTCGTTCTTACCCATTGGTTTAATTGTCATCTTATCATCATATGTCAATGCGGTTATTTTAAAGGTCAGACTAGAATCGTCAACATCGCTGGTATAAGGACCAAATTTTAGCCAAAGTGTATCATTTTCATTCATAACGTAATCGGGAAGAGAATCAATTTTTGGAGGATCATTCCTTGGTGCAATTGATGCTAAAATAGAATCCGTTACAGTACTATCAAGGTAATCTTTTCCATAAAAAATAATACTATGATCTGCTCCATAGTAGTTTGTATCGCTTGAAAAGGTTACCATAATTGAATCATTGTCACCATCACCATCATCATCTGGTGCCTCAAAAATCTGCACACTAATTGGATGATCTTCTGTCAAGTTGCTAATTCGCGCAATCCTATTTGCTGTTAAACCTTGGGATGTAAAATTCATATTAGGATCAAAACCCATGTAATCTCTTTTTAGCTTTGCAACAAATTCATTTGAAGCACCAGGCCCAGGAATAACGTAACCAGCAGGGAAATCTTCGTTCAATTCATTAGTATCCAAAATTACAACACTCCATTCAAAATTAGGTTGAAGAAGACTATTATCTACATCGAAAAAGTATTTACCAATATTTAGCGTTAAAGAGGCATCCTCCTCCCAATTCACAAAGGATAATGAATCGCCAAGAATAGATTCTGGCGGATCATTCACTGCTTGAACTACTAAAATAAAATTTAAGGTGTCGGCTAACCCATATGCATCGGTTACCCTTACAGTTACATCAACAGGGCCTACATTTGTTTGCCTAGGAGTCCATGTAATAACCCCAGATAATGAGTCCATTTTTGGGATAGAAGGGGTAATACTATAACTATTTCCTGATGAAGGTGTTGGACTTAAATCATTCTCTCCATTTGAAACTGTAGCCGTTCTTGTTTCACCATCGTAGGATAAAATTGTCCTAATTTGAGGGTCTCCTGCGGTACCTATTTCTATTTCAGATCCAGTGTAGAAATCATCTTGTCTAGATGCATCATAGCTTAAATATACCTCGCGATAGGTACCTCCTCTGGCAGTACCCTCTTGGATATAGTTTGATAAATCAATGGAAGTTTCTATATTATAAACATGTGAATCACTTTGCATCACATTCAAGTCCAAATCAGAAATTTGTACTGATTCAGACCACGGTGTATCTTCATTTATATTTGCTCCAGAGATTGTTACAATGGCAGGAGAGGAGTTTAATCTATGCAGTGTATCAGAGTGTAAAGTGGCAGAGAAATTACCAGCTGTGTCAATACCTACAATTTGAGCCACATATCTAGTATCATGTTCTAAAAAAAGCGTTTGAGAATAAAACGTGTCTGGCAACAGAGGATCAATTGTAGAAGTAATTATGGTATCCATAAAAGGTACAGGATTTGGCCCAGTAGAGGGATGTCTCTTTAAGATAGACAATGCATACTCTTTTAAGCCAGATTCATTCGGATTTAATTCTTCAAAAGGGGTCCATGTGATATTTACCTGGTCACTTGAAAATACTGTGTCTGTAGATGCATCTGTAGTGATACCAAAAACTCCACTTGTAATTTGCCCGATAGCTGGTCCAGAAGGATCATATTTTAAAAGAGTTGGACTAATTCCGAATGATGTTACATTTGCATGTTTATCAATAACTTTAGCCCTTACTTCCAATAAATCACCTGGCTGCAGACCCTCTGGGCCAAATGAATTTGGATCCATGGCAGCATATAATTCATCATCAGTTCGCGAAAAATCTATAGAATCTCCATTTAATACAATATCATCATTCTGACCAATCGTAACCCAACCCTGACCTCTAGTTTGATTGTAAAATTGAATTTCCACTTGTCCAGCTACTAAAGTGGAATCCACTTCAATATCTTCAATATATACTGAAGTCAAAATTTCAGTGGTATTACCAGTAATCCAACCTTGAACTGGATTCCCACCATCAATTGTCACTTCACCAGTTTCGTAATAGGTAGGCGGTAGATTATCCACAGCAAAAATTGCATTATCAATAAAATTTTCAACTTCAACAATATTATCTGCTAAATCTTTTCCATTGAAAGAAAAATTCATGATTCCATCGTTATAAACTGAGTCTGCCAATGTTACCTGAAAAACCCAAACAAGACCGTCTACGGAAGGAGCAGCCAGATTCACACCGCTTACCACATCTCCTTGAACTTCATTATTAGATGTATTGTACTCAAAATCAATAGTGGGAACAGGACTGGTTGCGCTTATCTGCTGGTTTGTTGTTACTGTTATTTCAATAACATCCCCAGCAATACCAGTAAAACCTTCATCTTCTGGATCTCCATCTGTTAAACTAGGGTTGGTTAGGTTTTCGTATGCAAACGTAGCAGTCTCTGAGATATTATCAATCGTTAGAATATCATCAATACCATCATTGTCTGCGTCAAGATCAATGGTTGCAATGGGGTTTCCTGCTAAATCCCTAGCATTCTCAATAGTGATATTTGATAGCGCCCCATTTAGACCAGTACCAGAACCACCATCCCCTGGTATAAAGGTGTAACTCCATGTAAATAAATCGCCTGTTATATCATAAACTCCATTTCCATTGATATCATTAAATGGTTCACCTAAATCATATTGCCCATTTAGTTCACCCTGATCATTGGATCCTACCAGACTATCTAAGCCAACATCATCATAAGTTTCCGGGGGATTTACAAGATTCAAAAAGCCAGTAAGAGGCCCACCAAAGCTTGGAAGATCTACAGAAAAGGTTGGAAGATTATCCTCATTATGGTAAATATCTTCATCAAAAACAACCGTTACAACTACCGTGTCTCCATCCTCTGCATATAAACGGCTGAAAGATATTTCAGCATTCGGATTGGTTAAATCATAAGTAAAACTTGTTAAAGTATCTGCACCTTCATTTCCAGCAAAATCAAGGCTTTTAAAAATAACCTGATAGACACCTTCAGAAAGAGGAATACTATTAGCTCCCCAATTATCAATGATTCCAGCAGCTCTATCTCCTTCAACAAGATCAGTAGGATTAGTAAGCTGGGCATTAAAAGTTTGATTGGAATTAAAATTAAAAAATTCAATCTCTCCAGAAACGATATTTGTACCTTCATTTGGCTCATCCAGATTCCAAGAAAAAGCTATAATGGAGTCAGCATTACTGAAAGAACCAGATCCAGGAACTATATTAGAAAATACCGCAGGAAGATTATCCATCCTTATATCTGAACTACCTGTAATACCTGCTACAGCATTACCGTATTTATCCGCTGCAGTTAGTGCTATATCAAGAAGTCCGTTAAGTGAATCCATCCCAATATCGTTAAGGGGAATATTATATTCCCATGTAGAATCATCATTATTACTTACTTTGGTTAAAAGCAATGGATCGGAAGCCCCTAAAGGATCAGGATAATCAATTATAATACTAGGGGGATTACCCAAATCATCAATAGAGTCATCGAAAGTAAAGGTAGCATTTAAAGTACCATCTGCAGATCGAACAAGGTTATCCGGGTTACCATCTCCATCAGGATCATCATAAGTAATTACACAGTTAGGGGAAACAAAGTCAACACCAACCGTTAACACATCACTGCTAGATGACCTATTACCTGCTATGTCAGTCTGAACAGAGAAAAAATAATAAGTTGGATCTTGATCTACAAGGATATTAGATGTCACAGAACCAGCACCATCAGGAACACCATCACCATCTAGATCCAATCCATCATCTCCCTGTCCTCCAGGAAATAAGTTAGAGTCTAGAGGAAAAATGGTATCATCGTTGGAATTATAAACTCCATCCCCATTATCTTCAAATCGATATAGAGACCATTGTAAACCTGGTATAGTATCTGTTTGATCAATACTTATGGAGTTAAGGTTAGTTAAATTGTCTGTGATGGATTCTCCAGTGTCAAATGCAGTTAACAGATCTGGTCTACCCAAAGTCGACGGAGCAGTGGCATCCACTTCTATTGTTAATACAGGAACATCGGATGTGATATTTCCTGCAGAATCCTCAATCGTATAAGTCATTGTCCACGTTCCATCATCTAAAGCAAAACCTTCATCAGCATCTACAACCCCATCTCCATTGGTATCAACCCAAGGAACCGTTAAAGTAATATCTGTTTCTAATTCTGCAACGAATCCTGAATCAACCTTAGTGGTAGTGAAAGCTTTTCTAGCAGAAAGCACAACCTTATCATTTTTAAAAGGATGAAGGTTGGATACAATAAAGCTAGGATTTTGCTTTTTTGTTATGTTATCTGTAGAACTATAACCTAAATCATCTGCAGCTATCAAATCAGTAGCAGAAAATGATTGGGCTGGGTCTGATTGCTGAGCATTAACATCATAAAATAAAGGAGGAGTTGTGTCCAGTCGATAAACAAGCGCAACGGAAGCATCAGATAAATTTCCAGAAAAATCACGCAATTTAGCTGTAATAAGATATGGGCCTTCATCCAAAGTACCATCAGCATTCTCATCAAACCCCGAGCCAACTAGGTTTTCGGAGATCTCATCTATTGAGAGAGCTGAATACCTTTTTGGATCTCCATTCAATCCGATTGCTGGATTCTGGCTTGAAGGCGCTAATGCATAATAAAGGATCACAGAATCCGTTGCGGTAAGACCACTTGCAGACTCTTCAACAGTAAAAGTGGGAGTGATATTAAATCCTGCATTGTCTCCTAGAATTCCAGTATCAGAATTGGAATCCAGTGAAATAACAATATTATCTACTGAAGGAGGATCTAGATCTACATTAATTAATAGAGATGGCGCAGAAGCAATGGCCGAAGCATTTCCTGCTAAATCTTGAGCAATCACGTAATAATAAAATGCTCCAGTGGCATTATTCGCAACAGTAAAACTCGCAGTTCCTGCATCGGAGTCACCTAGAAGAACGGACTGTACTAAAACATCATCGCTCGGATCCGCATCTCCTGGTCCATCAAAGGAATAAAGAAAACCATATTCTCCAGAAACAAAGCCGTCTCCAGTCAAAGTCATAGATGCAGCATTCGTCAAATCATCACTATTGGAAGGGCCATTATCATCTGCATCAATAAGGTCAAGATTACTTGGATCAGCAGGAGCTGTATAATCAATAGTAACCGCGAGTTCATTACTATATGCAGATTCATTTCCAGCAATATCGATTACCCGATACTTAAAACTATAATCACCTGCAACTAAATCGGAAGATACGCGTAGAAGATGATCAAATTCTCCTTCTGTTTTGAACCCACTATTTGTAAGAGCAGTAGCGCCACCTGAATTGGTAACATATAATTCAATAGAATCAGCAGAAGCATCTAAGTTGAGGAACTGAAATTCAGGATTACGCACACTAGTAATATTATCCGAATCCGATATACCAGTATCATCAGCTACAACCATATCTGGATCAGATGAAATTGTAAATGGTGTGGTATCTACTGATAAGACAAATTGATCGTTCGTGTAAGTACCATTGGAATTAAATTGAAATTGAGTAAATGCAGAAACATTACCTGCCACATCTTTAACTCTAAGTTTAATGATATAGTCATTCTGTGTTAATTCTGTTAACAAATGAAGAGGAGCAGATCCATCCGTAATAGTTAAAATTTCTGTGGAATTATCCACTACACCTTTTGCCACCAAATTATCTGGATTACCAGCCACGGTTGCATACAGAAAAACTGAGTCTGTCACTGTCAAATTTTTAATTCTAAATGATGGAAGTGTTTGATTAGTGATATGATCAGTTGTATCAGCTCCTGTATCTGTTGATCCAATCAGGTCAATAGTGACGGGAGGATATTCATCCTCAGCACCAACATACACATCTGAATAATTTCCAGGAGTTCCACCGATACCATTGGGGTCATCATATCCCAACACATTTGTAGCAGTATTATCAAAGGTAATAGATAATAATTCAGATAAAATTGATGAATTCCCTGCCGCGTCTGTTATCTTTGTTCCGTAAGTAGTTGTAGAAATATTATTAATAGTTATATTCATGCTTGTGGCATCAATCGTTTCTTCGGCCATTACCTCGTCATCGGATTCATCGTTGGTATCTTTTGTATCATATATAATAACTGTGTTATCATTAGTGCTTAAACCAGAGATAGTCAATTGAACAGTAGCTAAATTGGTAATATTATCAGTATTTGAGGTACCTGTGTCAAATTCTAAAACCCCATCGCCTGTTCCATCATCAAGCAAATCTGGAGTAGCAGAAGCCGAAGGCGGCGTTAAATCAACTGTAATGTTTCTACCCCCACTGTTTAACGAAACATTACCGGCATCATCTACAACCTCATACCAAAAGCTGTAAATATCTTCACTAAGAGCTAAACCTTCAGGTATTGTGATTACGTCTGTAACTTGTTGAGTCAGAGTATGTGCTAATAAAAATGTATCTGCTACCGCATTGTTTGTTCTCTGATAATAAAGATTAATAGAATGATTCCCTATGGGACCTAAACCAGATAAGGTAAAAACTGGTTCAGTAGCGTTTGTAATATCATCCACATCAGAAATTCCAGTATCAAAAGCAGCTTGTAAATCCAACACTTCCCCTGCTGCAGGAACATCCTTATCAATCGTTATATTCACAGCACCGGTTGCATCCGATAGGTTACCTGCCTGATCTCTTGTCTTAAATGTAATTGAATATGCATTTGGAGAATTCGGTAAATCACGTGCCTCTCCTATAGTAACAGATTCATTATCAGAGGAGACTTGTACACTATCGAACCTAACTCCATCTACAAACAAAATTAACCAATCATTTGTAGCTCTTGTTTCGGCATCACCTAAAGTAAGATTAGAAACATTAAATGTAGGAGTTCCATCATTTGTTAATTGATCGTCTGATGCAGATCCAGTATCGGAAGTTGGATCAAGAGCAACTGTATAGCCAGTCACAACTGTAGCAGTTTTATCAAAAGTTATAGAAGTACCATCTGTTATGTCTGACTCAGATTGCTGTGTCCCGCTGTTTAGAGCCAAATCTGCATAATCTATAGTGAAAGTTATAGCACCTTCATCATCTCCCTCTTGAAGAGTGTACGTCGCAGTCCATTGGGTATCATCGGCACCCTGCGATACTTGATCTGCAGCGTTCCCCAAAACACTTACTACGGGGGAGGCATTTAACGAATGGCTACCCGTAAAAGCAATAGTTACGGCATCTCCTACTTTAGCCATAGAAGAATTGTAAGAATTATTACTGGAAATCGATACTGATGTAAGGCTTGGAGGTGTTTTATCAAATTTTAGTGTTTTATTATCGGAGGTTACCTGCAAAGGAGTGCCAGATCTGTTTGCATTATCTTTATAATTAAGAATTATAGGTACAGTACCTTCACCAATAGTTGTATTATCTGGAACTGTATATGTAGCCTCCCATTGGGTATCACTTCCAGCAACAGCAGTTAGATCAACCTCTACCCCATCAAAAGAAATTGTGGGATTGTGAGGATCTGCAGGTAGGATTTCACTGGCAGTTATATTCACAGTAATGACATCTAACTCTTTAACTAAATATTCTTCCCCGCGCAAATTATCGGTTGTAACAGTAAAAGGAGTTACTGTTGGATCGGTAGAGTCAAACGTAATATTACCGGTCAATCCATTTTGAACTGGAGTACCAGCTACCGTAAAAAGGTCTTGAAAATTAATACGGTAATTAATGGTGGTAACTTCGTCATCATCCATGGTTCCTGAAATTGTGTAATTAGCCGACCAAGGCTCTAAACCATCGGAAATACCTGTGGTTGGCTCAACAACCATAACATCACCATCCGCAGCAGAATCATCAAAGTCTCCATCTCCATCTGCATCAATGTCTATGACTATTGTATTTTGTCTAAGCTGTTCGGAAGCATTGAAAGATAAGGTTACAATATTACCGTTTGTGGCAAAAGCAGAATTCACTGTATTGTTCGATGTAAATGTAATATCTTGAATTTCTGGCCTAGTATTATCATAAGTAACGCCCAAACCATCAAGATCATTTAATAAAGTTGTTCGAATTACCGGACCGTTGTCAGCTAGATCAGAAATAGAAACAGAGAATGTCATTTCTCCTAAATTTTCAAATTCACCAGCTGTGTGTCGCGCCTCCCATTTTCTGTTAAGGCCCCCATCTACATTGGAAACAGTGGAAGCGGATCCATGATTTGTTGAAACCGTTGGAGCCTGAATTGCCTCGTCAGTAATGATTGTAATAATTACTTCATCATCAGGCGTTACATAAGAACTGTCTGTAGAATTAGCAGCTTTTACATCTACCTTTGTAAGTGATGGTGATGTTCTATCTACAGTGACTGCGTTACCAGTCTGAACAGCAGTAATTGGACTTGAAGCTACATTGCC
>NZHK01000015.1 GCA_002691285.1 Fidelibacterota bacterium
AATGATGGTGCACCAATTCGACAAGGAGTACACATTGAGTGGTATCGTACTATTGCTCCTGGATACAGTGGAGAGGGAATTTTCGTGTGGTCGGATACCAGATATGGAATGCGAAACATATTTGCACATAAGATCGATCAAGATGGTAACTTATTATGGGGAGAAGAAGGAACTGTTGTTACTGATTTACCAGGAAGGCAAGAAGATCCCGTTGCTATTACGGATGGAGCAGGTGGAGCCTTTGTTGCCTGGGTTGATTATAGATTCGATGCACAGGGAGATATCTTTTTTCAGCATATTGATAATATCGGAGAAATATTATTAGACTCAAATGGAGTTGCCCTTGCCCAGGTTGTAGGAAAACAGATTACAATCAATATGTGCACAGATAGTTTAGGGGGTGTATTTATTACGTGGCAAGATAAGCGAAGTGGAGTAGATGATGATATATACGGAACTCATGTTTCATCTGACCATGCAATTGTTGCGCCAGGAAACGGCGTTCCAATTGTAACAGAGGGCGGGAACCAGAATGCAAAGACGATCGAATACGCTGGTAATAGTCAAGCTTTTATTGCCTGGGCAGATTTTAGGGAAGGGGCAAATGCTGACATATATGGTCAACGGTTAANTATGGANATGACAGGCACATTTCAAGATAATGGATTTCCTATTGCTGCTACAAATGAACAAGAATTAAAACCCAGAGCTACATATATTAACAATAATACATCTTTTTTAGCGTGGAAGAGAGGAGATGAAAATTCTAAGGTTCTTTACCAATTTATAAATCAGGATGGTATGGTTTTTTCTGATCCTAAACCAATTTCCAACAATTTAGCCCTTCAGACCGCTCCAAGGGTTAAAAGAAATAGTCTTGGAGAGGTTTTTGTAAACTGGAAAGATTTAAGAGATGATCCGATTGATGGAGATCAGTATTTTCAAAAAATAAATGTCTCGGGAGATCAACAATGGGGTGATGGAATTAGATTGGACCCAGTAAATGATGTTGACTTTAGTGCNAGGTTTACTGCAAACACACAGGGTGGTGTAAGTGTGGTTTGGGAGAGAGGAACTTTCCCTGATGTTGATATTTTTTTTCAAAATATTACTTCTGAAGGTAACTACAGTTTAGCTAACCCATATGCTATCTCTGAGAATGAGGGTTATCAATTTTCTCCAATTCTGAGTGGTAATGAACAAGATGGAATTTTTGCTATTTATGCTGATCAGGGATCAGGAAGTATAGATCTGGTGGTTCAGAAGTTTAATTCAAATTTTGAATCTGAATGGGGTGAAACAGGTTTAGTTGCCATGGCTGGATTGGATGGAGATGTAAATTATACAAAGACCTATCGATTAGGAGACCAAAGTTTGCTTCATGTGTGGGAAGATAACAGGGCTTCAAAAAAAATATATGGCAATAAACTCATCAATTTGAATCCATCTTATTTAAATGGAACAAAAATTTCATTTGGTGATAATTCCTCTTCTGAAACTGACTTTTCCTTGCCGGTTTTCCTCAATGCTTCTAGTGGAATGTATACAGCNACATTTGATGGGTCGTCTTCTCCAAAGTTTATCCGTATCAATCGTTTGAATGAAGATCTAACCAATGCATGGGACCCCTTTGGGGTTGCGCTGAATGCGGTTTTTGATATGAGAAGTGCAATGTTAGTTGAAACATCAGACGGTGTTGGTTGTATGTGGTCAGAAAGTAGGGGCTTCAATTATGATATTTATTATCAAAAATTAGATGTAAATGGAAACTTCACATTAGATGATGGTGGAGTAGAACTTGTGAGTTCTAATGCGGATGATTATATGATGTCTGTAGTTCCTACTCCCGATGGAAAATTCATGATCTTTTGGATGGAAGATGCNTGGCCTGCTTCATCTTTGAAGTTTACTAAAATTGATTCGGAAGGCAATATAGAAATTGGTTGGAACCCAAATGGGAATAGTTTAAGTAATCCGTCATTTGACTCGAGAAACCTTACAGTCAAATCCGTTGCTGATGAGAGTGGAGTACTTGCCATTTGGACTCAAGATGGAAACTTTTCAGATATTTATGCACAAATGATAAGTTGGGATGGAGAAGCTCTTTGGAATGATGGAGGAATAGCCGTTTCGGAGGCTGATAATGATCAGGTTAACTTTTCTTTTGAGTTCAATGAATCTAAAACCCATGCGTTGATTACTTGGGAAGATTATAGGAATGGGACAGATTTTGAAATTTTTGGAGAAGTAATAGATCTAGAATCTGGTTCTTCAAACAATCAAGATATTCAATTCTCTAATGATACTACGAATCAATATAATCCAACAATGGCGCTTGTACAAAATAATGAATTCTTGGTTATTTGGGAGGATGAAAGAGGATACTATAATGCTGATCCACTATTGATAAATGGAGTAGATTTATACGGAAGCGGTTTTATTATTGGACAGGGAATGACAACAAATGAAAACGGAATTCCAATTTGTATTGCCTACCATAAACAACAAAGTGTGAATATAACTAAGCATGTTGGAGAAGAGTACTTTCTAGATTGGGTTGATTATAGAAGCTCTGGTAAAGAAGATCTAGCAAATTACTATGGAAAAACTTTAATGAAAGCTACTCTGCTTTCATCTCAAGCAAACTGTAGTGATTGTACAGTTCCTAAGCGGTTTAATTTGGAATCAGCGTATCCAAATCCTTTTAATGGG
Organism: Fidelibacterota bacterium; assembly: GCA_002691285.1. Classification (GTDB taxonomy): domain Bacteria; phylum Fidelibacterota; class Marinisomatia; order Marinisomatales; family UBA1611. Next base: position 2,713 of record NZHK01000015.1, read on the forward strand.
CAAATATATTTTGATTTTAATATACCGGAAAAAGAGTCTGTTACATTTACAATATATGATTTGTCAGGTAGGAAAGTATATGAAAGGTTAATTCTTCCTAGCTTTGGAGGAAAACAAAGAGTACTTTGGGATGGATCTGATGACAGTGGTAATCTGGCTTCCAGTGGGATTTACCTTTATAAATTTATATCAAATAAAACAATAGTAAAAGGTAAGATAACTTACCTAAAGTAGAATATGAAGTACGTAATTAGTTATTTTCTTTTTACTGTGCTCGTTGCGCAGTCCCTAGATGATCGTTATCACTCTGTGGAGGAAATATATGGAGTTTTAGACTCTTTAGATCAAATCGAAGAGATTAGTGATTATTTTCATCTAGACACTATCGGTTNTTCCACTCAAGAAAACATTCCAATACTTGCAGTAAGGNTATCTGATAATGCACATATGAAAGAAGATGAGCCTAGAGTTCTTTTNATTGGTCAAGTACATGCAGAAGAAATACTNGGTGTTGAAATTGTTATGGATNTNATTGACGACTTGTTATTTCCTGATCCAAGTATATTATCTCACATGAATATTCTTAAACAATATCTNGATATTTGGTTAATTCCTACTGCAAATCCTGAGGGTCTAAATGTTGTTCATGAAGAATTAGACTTTAGCTATAGAAAAAACAAAAGAGATTTATCACCAGAGGGTCCTTTTCCCAACAATGCATTTGACTATGATCCTTCTATTGGTAATGATATTGATGGCGTGGATTTAAATAGGAATTTTAGTTTCAATTGGGCCTTTGGAGATACCTTCTTAGAGCCAGATAATTCTGACTATGCCTCTCACTATGACTATTATAAAGGTGAAGAACCATTTTCCGAATCGGAGGCTAGGGCAATTAGGGATATTGCACTTGAAAATGATTTTGTTTTTTCTATTGTATGGCATAGTTCTCGTTCAGGGAACCTATCAGAAAAAGTATTTACATCATGGAAATGGGAAGAAGTAAAAGAGTCCCCTGATTTGGGAATCATGAAATCTATTGCTGATTATTTTGCTGGAAATATTAGTACTGAAGATGGAACCAGTACCTATCTTTCTGTTTTTAGTGGTTCCAGGAATGGAAAGTTGCATGATTGGTTCTATAGGGAGACAGGTTGTATACAATATTTAGTGGAGTGCGGAACTTCAAATCTCCAACCAGACAGCACATTAATAGAAAATACGATTGATAGAAATAAGCCAGCAATGGTATATCTAATGGATAGAGCTATTGGCTATTATGCAGATGCAGCGCAAATTACGGGTAGAGTTTTTGACGCTACTACAAATCAACCTCTGGAAGATGTAATTGTAGAAGTGGAAGAGCACACTGGCTCAATCCTTAAACCTAGGTTAACCAATGAATTTGGACGATTTAGGAGGATATTAGATGTAGGGTCTTATAACTTTTCTTTCAGAGCAGAAGGATACGAAAAGCAAAATATACTTCTTGTTGCAAATAACAGTGGTATAACTGAACAAAATATTTATTTGAATCCTTCAACTAGTCATCAAGTTAATATGCGACTTTTGCATGATGATTTAACAGTTTATACTATAAGTGGATTGATTTCCAATGAATATGGTATTACTGAAATTGAGATTTCCTCAGGTGATAACTATTTTGATCTTATAGAAGGTACCTATCAAATAGAATTTGTTATGGATGGTAGTCATGTTCCTTGGGAAAAGACGGTTTTTATCAATTCAGATAAAGAGTTCAATGTTGTTTATGAATCATCATCGCCTATTTTAGTTAATAATGAATCTATTTTAGATAATAGTGTTGGTCCTTGGTGCATTGAAAACGAAAATATGTTGAAAACTCAGAGCAATACATATTACTCAAATGGAGATGTCCCCCAAAGTGTGCAGTGGATTGAATCTGACTTGATAGATGTAAGCGGAACGAATCGTTTGGTTTTATCCGTATCCCATAGGTATGAAACAGAGTGGGACTACGATCCTATTTCAATTTCTTTTTTAGATATCAATGATAGTTTGCTTGCTTCCAAATCATGGACGGGAGATAATTGGGATTCCATACAACAAGATTTTCTTACTGCTGAAACAGATAGTGTCTTTAATTATGTAAAGTTATTGTTAGAATTTTCCAAAGATGAGACCGTTAATTACAGGGGATGGGAAATAGAANCANTGGAGCTGTTTCCAGTGTATGACAATTATTTAGGCATCGAANAAAATANTAGTAAAAATATGCCTAAAATTCCTCTTAAAATTCATTCCTTATTCCCAAATCCATCCTACGGAAAATTTCAGTTAGGGTTATCAAATTTTACTGGAGGTGANGCAGTAGTTACTGTTTTTAATTTATTAGGGNAAAATATACTATCAAAAAGCTTTTCTGATTTAAGACCGGGGAGTCACCAAATTCGTTTAGATTTAAATGATCTAAATGGTTTACCTCTAGGATCAGGTGTTTATTTTATTCAATTCGAATCTCTTAAAGAACAGGCAATAAAAAAATGTATTATATTAAAAAATTAGTTNNCNCAANTTTAGCAGTAANTATTTTGTTNGGAACAAATNTATCTTTTCGTGGNAATACNAAGGANCAGATAATNGCNCAAAAGATACCTTTAGCTTTCTCAAATATGATTTTGAATCAGTACGATATTTTAGATTCTCAAATTAANCCTCAGAGAGGTAGTTATTTAATTATAGCTCCNGATGGTGTTACTACATACCTAGATGATTTTATTTCTTTTAAAAAATCGCAAGGATTTGATGTGTATNTAAGATCTTTATCAGAATCTGGATCAAATGCTACTGAAATAAAAAATACTATATCNAATATTTTAGATACGGATCCAATGTTGGAATACGTTTTGCTTATTGGTGACGTAGATGGATTTGCAGAGTTNCCTTCATTTTATTATGGTCCAGAGAATGATGTNACTGATCAACAGTACACTCATCTTTTAGGGANTGATGTTATCCCTGATGTATTTATAGGCAGACTCTCCATTGATTCTCTATCTGAATTGGCTGTAATTATGTCCAAAACAATACAATATGCTAGAGATCCTCTTGCATATGANCAAAATTGGTTAGGACGTGGTCTAATTACTGCAGGAAATTATGCAAATACATATCCCATCCCGATAACTCCTAAATGGACATCCTATTGGCTTAGAGATGAATTGTTAGAGTATGGNTATAACGAGATCGATACTGTGTTTTACCCACCTTTACAACAAGGTGCTCCCTATATCATTCCAATTATAGATGAAGGAGTTGGGATTGTGAATTATAGAGGTTGGGGAGATGCAAATGGTTGGCATTATCCTGAATTCCATGTTGACGATGTGAATGATTTGAATAATGGTTGGTTGACTCCAGTATTCTTCAGCTATGTTTGTAATTCAAATGATTTTGCTAANAATGTGGATCCTTGCCTNGCTGAGGCTGTGATTCGTGGAGGGACACCTTCTGTACCGAAAGGTGGTGTTGCNTTCATTGGNCCTTCTGATTTACACACAAGCACTAAATACAANAATGTTATTAATGCTTATATGTATGATGCCATGCTTAATNANGATGTAGTNGAGNTGGGTCCTGCCATGCAGGCTGGGCAGGCAGGGTTAGTAAAAGAGTTTCCTGCTCAAAGTGGACCAGGTGAAGCACAAGAATTTTATGCAAATGTTTATAACATACTAGGCGATCCTTCTCTGCAGGTTTATTTAGATACTCCTAGTGAATTTAATTTCAATATTGCTCCTGTGTATAGTTCGGAAGGGTTTTTCGATTTATCTTTATCATCGTCAAATGGTGATCCAGTGTCTCAGGCTGTAATTAGTATTATGAATGATGGTGATATTCTTGCTAAAGGATTAACTGATTCTAATGGAAGATTTATTTCTTCATTAAATGTTGAAAATTTGACAAGCTTTGAGGTCTATTCTAACAAAGGTGGATTTGTTCAGGGGCACACGAATGTTGTTATTGAAGAAAATATGAGCACTCTTGTTTTAAGTAGCATTGATATTGTTTCAGAAAATGGGAATGATACTCCAGTATTATCTGAAGATATAAGCATGAACTTAACATTTAAGAATGATACAAATACCGATTCTGAAGCAATGCAATGTGAATTGGTATTTATGGGAAATGTATTGCCTAATTTATTTTCTTTAGAAATACCTTCTATTTCTCCTAATACATCTTTAGAACTTCCAAGTGTTAATTATACTTGTTATGGTACAAACGTGGGAGGGAACATACTAGCAAAGATTCAAGATGGAAATGGTATTACTTTGTTTACGTTTGCCATTGAAATTGATGCACCAGTATTTGGAATTGAATTTGTTGATTCAGGAGTTCCTGAATCAGAATTTAGTCCAGGTCTTTTAGTCACAAATTATTCTGAAGGTTTTTACGAAGATGTTTGGGTTGATATATCTCCCCTATCTGAAGGAGCTTCCGTTTCCTCAAATGGATCCTCAAATATTTTATCCAATTTTTCACCTTTTGGGTCAATTAGTCGAGAAATAAATCATATTGTTTCTCTAGAAAATGTCTCTTTTGGAAGTGAGATCACTTTTCGCATTGATTTCCTTAAAGATGGTATCATTTTTTTTACTAAAGATGTTCCGATGCATATAGATACACCAACTTCTAATTTTCCTGTAGCTCCAAATAATTATGGTTATTGGGCATATGATAATACAGATGTTGGTTTTTCTGCTTCGCCGGAATTTAACTGGGTTGAATTGGATCCTGAATATGGTGGGAATAATGGAGTTCATCATCAATTAGACGACGACGACCATGTCGATCTAGAAATCCCATTCCCATTTCAGTATCATGGAGTTACGTACGAAAATATTACGGTTAATTCCAATGGATGGGCATCCTTTGTTCCATGCGATATTGATTACTTTTGGAATATGTCTATACCCATGTATATGGGGCCAAAGGCCTTATTAGCTCCTTTTTCAGATGACCTTGAAACTATTGACACTAATGGAGATGGAGAAATTGATAGATGGATCAACGTGTATTCTTCGTATGATCAAGAAAACGGCAGATTTATTATTGAATGGTCACGAGCTTTAAATGGTTATGATGAAATCACGGAAGAGACTTTTGAAATTATTTTATATAATCAAAGTGCTATGCCCACTGAGACAGGAGATGGTGTTATCGATTTTCAATATTTGCATATAAATGATGTNGATGTCACCAAAAACTATTCAACAGTCGGAATTGAAGCACCCGATAAAAATTATGGTCTTCAATATGTTTTTAATAATGTCTATTCTGCAGGAGCAGCACCGTTAGCTGATGGATTGGCTATTCGATTTACTACTGAATCTCCAAATAATTATGTTGCTCCATTAAATGTAGATGAAAATATTGTGGTTGATGAATTTCAATTGGGTAATGCATACCCAAATCCATTTAATCCTGAAACAAGTTTTAATCTTGTTATTCCAAATAGCAGTCAAGTATCGATAAGAGTTTTTGATATTTTAGGAAAACAAGTCTCTACAATACATCAAGGAGTTCTTGTTAAAGGGCATCATCGATTTACATGGAATGGGAAGAATAACCAGGGTATCTCACTAAGCTCAGGTACGTATTTTGTTATGGCCAAAAATGATAAAAATGTTAAAATTCAAAAACTATTAATGTTGAAATAATGAAAGAAATTAAAGTATATACAACTTCATGGTGTGGACCTTGTAAAATGGCCAAGAGATTATTAGATGAAAAAAAGCTTGATTACATTGAAATTGATATTGAGGCAAAAGGTTGGAGTAGGGAAGATTTATTTAAAAAAACAGGTGGTAGAACAGTTCCGCAGATTGTGATTGAAGGAGAAACCATTGGTGGTTATGATGATCTGATTATNATGGAGAATCAAGGGAACCTGTAATATTGGATAAATATATTATACATTTTTTCAGGGNCTTTACAACCGTAGTGGCCCTGTTTTTTTTTATAACCTGTGCTAGTAANAAAAAANCATGGAAATTCAATGATATTCATTCATTAGATGTAAGAGTTTTAGATACTNAAGAATGGTTACTAAAAACCAAAAAAGATGTCCAGGTCTTAAATAAAATTATGAAACCTCAACTTGCTTATTATGTAAAGAAAGATTTTCGAATCTATGAAAAATTAGATGCGCCGTTTGATAAAATAAAAACAAACGTTCGATTTATTGATAGNACATACAAGTCTATGACAAGGTTAATTGGTAAAATGAAAAAAACATCATCGGATAGNTTNGATGATANTCCGGAAGANACNACTGTNAGTTACAGAAGATTNTTTAATGACAGCAGNGAGAGGATANAAAAAGTAGTAAGAGTGATTATTATAAAAATATTAAAAAATTAAAGAAAGCGTTTAAACCTACAAAACAGGTCTTATTTTTTATTGAAGAGGAATTTGCGCCGTATAAAAACTCAATTTATGATTTGCAATACAGAAGAAAAATGGAGCAAGCTAATATCAATCGCTTTAATCAAATACTAAACGAGGCCCTTTTCAATAATCCTGAGACATTTTATTCGAAAAGAATTATCGATATATCAAAAAAACTAGAATCCTATAGAATAAAGCTAGATTCTTTTGAATACTTTTTATTGAATATGGAAGATTTGTTAAAAAAGGAGATGGGAGGTTCGGTTGTACTAATTCCAAAAAAGGAAATGCCGCCCAAATTTGTAGAGAAGTATGAAAGAGGGAAAAAAGAATATGTTGAAATTTTAAAGGATACTCGCAAGATAATAGAACTTATTTAAATTTTGTTATTCATCCTTTAAAAAAATAATTTTATGTCTAAGAGTTTTTTCCTCCCCAGAAGCCTCTATAAAATACAGTCCACTAGATACTCTCTTTCCATTCATATTTAAACCATCCCAAATTAAATTATTAAATTGTGAGCCTGTGTAGTTCTTTGTATGTACCCATACTTTTTGTCCAAGTATGTTATAAATAGTTGTTGCGATCTCTTGTCCATTTATTACCTCTAGATTAATGGTGATTGGTTTTCCAAAAGAAGGATTAGGGAATGGTTTTTTCAAAGAAAAGTCTTCTGAAAATCCATCTCTTAATTCTATGGTATAATCCCAGTTGTTTTCTTCAAAACCTATTGCTGAAATAAGTAGGGTTATCCATTCTAAATCCATTTCGGTATCTATATTAATTTCATTTCCTGATTTTATTAACCATTGATCTTGATCTTTTAGCTTTGCTATGGAAGTCATAGATAAATTATTTTCATATGGTATAATCTCTATTTTAACTGGATCTGAAGTGCGAATTTTATAGTAGATTGTTTCAAAAAGATCTAAACTGAGATAGGTATCTTCCTGGGGAATTCCTTTTTGATAAAAAATATCTTTTTCTAAAGGATACCCACCCGCTGAACGATATCCATCTGCTTCTTCATATGAATATAGTCCTGCATTTATATTCATGATTTTATTTGCTATTCTCATTCTCAGATAGGTTTCTTCAAAAGATGATCCCAAATCACTCAAAGCTGCATTAATAGATTCTATGCTGTTATCTTGAATTGGACTTGCCAATTCATGTGACTTTTCCCAGCACAATCTAATTGTATTCGGCCCTCCAAGGTGTTCGTCAATATATTGAAAAAAAATAAAGGATCCATACATGTGACTACTCTCATCATCGAGCGACTTATTTATATTAGAAAACCAAGAAGATATGTAACGGTAATGATCATTTACGTTGTTGTAGAGTTCATCTTCACTCCAAACCGCAGTGGCCTCCATGAACCAAAATCTTTCATAACAATTGTAGCTAAATTGAATTGCATGAAAAAACTCATGTACCGCGGTAACCTGGATATTTTCTAACTCTGTATGCTCACTAAATTGTGTACCATTATAATTATTTCGCATTTTAATGTAGCTTACACAAGCAGGGCTACTAACTGAAGTGTTTTTGGTGTACGTAATACCAAAGTAATAAGTAGGTAAATTTTCAACAAATATATCGTAAAGAGTATCATCAGATTCTGGGTCTGAAACTGGAGCAGAAAAGTTAAGTGTATCTATATAAAAAGAATACACCTCTTCAAAGACTTCCGCCATTTGGAAAATGTAGTTGGGGTCAGAAACTGCATTAGTTCCTTCATTTGTGTAATGGAATCTAAAATGTTCCGATTCAAAAACTTGAACTAAGTCATTAGGAGTGAAGGTGCTTATTTCTCTATTTTGAGATAAAATCCCTAATTGCTCCAAATTTTTAATCTCAGATGTGGTTAAGTCTTCAGTTCCATTACGAATAATGTTTGTTATGTGCGTTGTGGCATGAATAGTGCTATCCTCCCCAAAAAGTAGGTCATAGGATTCTTTGGTTGAAAAATTAGTTTTTAAGCCCGATGCATTCGCCGAACACAATGTAAAAATACTAAGGATCCAAATCATCTAATTTATCTTTGTACTTTAAACGTATGTAAATGCCCATACAAATAAATGCGGCAGCCCAAAATATTGCATAAAATACCATATAGCTCATCAAAAATCCTTTAAAATTAAATCCAGTAAAAATGTTGCTGCAACTATTGTTACACCCACAATTGTTTGGGGATTATTTGATACTTTTTCTTTTTTTAAAATTCCAGATAAAGTTAAACTTACTCCAGAAACATTAAGCCATGTTCTAGTGCCTCTTGATAATCCGCCGTTTTGATTATGGTTTACAACAATTTCATCTTTATGTTTATCCACAAAAAATTTTGTTGAGAAGTGAAGAGATGTTGTGATGGTATTTGTATTTGGATTTAGAGAAAAATTGAAT
>NZHK01000111.1 GCA_002691285.1 Fidelibacterota bacterium
GATATGATAAAAACTACTTTTTAAACAATAGAGGGTTAGCTCCACCAATAACAAGTATAAATAATACCATAGCTAAAAAGTACGAAGACCAGTTTCCTAATATGTTTATTATGCCAAAGTTGATGTATGATTATGGTACATTGAAGCCTGGGTTTTATTTTCAATCAAGTGAAATTATTGATAGACTGTCATTGTTTGGAGAAGCTTCTATTAATAGTCTAAAAGATGTTGATTATATGTTTAGATTAGATTTCAGAAGGTTTTATCAAACTGTATTTTTTGAAACATATTATTTAACAAGAAATACTGCAGATAATAGTCTATATCAAAATGTTTATAAAATTGCGGATGATATTAAATTTAGACTTGTTCAATTTAGATTAGGGTTAAAACAGCCATTTTTTGGNAGCCAATTTGAATATTCNNTTAGTCGACAATGGTACAGAGCTTTTATTCAACAGACAATNCAAACAAATGANTATGGTAGGTTAGATGCTGGNGCAGCATATGATTATTTTCGTGGTTGGGTTTTTAATACGAANTGGTCTNTGAATANGNTTAAAAGNGGTGTGNATTCTTCAATAAACCCTTCAAGNGGATTTAAGATCTCTTCAAATATAGGNTTTGAAAAGAATGATTTTATTGANGGGNTAAACCTATCTGATGCTGGAACTCTTCTNGAAGAATTTAGGCCAAATAATTTAATTCGCTTGGANNTNCNCGGNAGATATCATTCAAAAGTTCCTTTNNTCAACTATNTGAATCTATCTATTNGCGGTGAATTAGGATGGATAAGTAATAATGAAGTAGACTCATTCTTTCATTTTTATTTAGGAGGAATACCTGGTATTAAAGGATATTCATTTTANTCAATNCANGGCACAAAAAAANTATTTTTAGATTTNACNTTNAGGATTCCAATATTTTCTCAACGGCATNATAAAATNGGNTGGGTTACTATTCAAAACAGNACNCTTGGATTAATCAATCAAATTGGAGANGCCTGGTATCCTGATAAACTATTATTAAAAAAATCAGTTGGAATTCAATGGCGCATTAATGGCTTTTCTTTTTATAACTTTCCTACTGCATTAGAGTTAGAATATCATCAACCATTAACAAATTTTAGTAGAATAATAAACAATGATAAAATATCTTATGGAGATAGAAGTAAAACCTATGTTAAAATATTATTTGATTTTTAAAATTTTGCTTTTTCAAAGTATCTTTATTAATGCTCAAGATTCCACANCNGANNANAGNAGTTCTCAATNNGANCNATTATCTCTCCTTAAGAANAGATACNCAAAAAACTATTTATCCAGGTAAACCNTTAATTATGTCTCTTGTGGTNCCNGGAGCAGGTCAGTTTTANAATCANTCTCCTNTTTGGAAAACAGCATTTTTTTTTGGTACAGAAATTGTGAGCCTCTTGGCATGGAGAAGTTTTAAAAATAATGCTGATGAATATCGTAAAAATTATCAAANTTTTGCTGATGAGAATTGGTCATTAGAAAACTGGGTTTTTAATAGATTTAATCCTGTAAGTCAGGAATGGGGTAGTATCTCTAGTTTAGGAAGCCTGAATGGNACTCACGATTTAAGGTTGGTTGTATCTGGTAATTTAGCTAATGACTTAAATATTTTCGGGCATATATCATCCGATAGTTTAGAAAAACATCCAGAATGGTTTTATAGTGGAGATGTAACAGAGGTAAGAGACAGGCATTTTTATGAAAATATTGGCAAGTATGATCAATTTGTTGGAGGTTGGACAGATGCTAGAGACAGCTGGTATCAGGAAGAAAAAAATGTGGGTGATAGTACGGAAATTGTCATAAAAACTCCTCTTAAACAATCCTACATTGATGATAGGTATGATGCGAACCAAATGTTAGATTATGCAAAGTACAGCATAACAATATTGATGTTCAATCATGTGATTTCTGGAATTGAGTCTGTTTGGTATAGTCAAAAAAAGGCCAGTGAGAAATTAGAAACGACATCAAATTTTCCTTCTCGGATTAACTTAGTTTTTAACCCTCGAAATCCAATGGGTATTGGAGGACTTGAAATGGCATGGTNCTTTTAATGAAATATATGATTTTTACACTTTTTCTTTTNNTTNCNTCTTGTGCTGGCACAAAAAATANTAGTGAAGAGACGATTAAGGATAAATTTAANATGGGNTTNGAAAACCTTGAAAATGAAAAATATNTACAAGCTCAATCAGACTTTAAAAATGTTTTAATTAGAGGAACTGGAACGGACCTTGGTGATGATGCTCAATATTATCTTGGAGAGTCTTATTTTAGGAATGAAGAGTACTTACTAGCTATTTCTGAATATGAGAAGCTTACAAGAAAAATGGGATATAGTCCCTTTGTGGAAGATGCTAGATTTAAAATATGTGAGGCTTACAGTATCGAATCGCCTCGTTATTACCATGATCAAGAGTATACTTTAAAAGCATTAGAAAGATATCAAGAATTTCTGGATGATTATCCCAATTCAAAACTTCAAGATGATGTTTTATCATCAATTAGTATTTTAAGGGAAAAGTTAGCAAAAAAAGCTTTTGAAACTGGAATTCTTTATATGAAAATGGATGAGTATGAATCAGCAAAATTAGCTTTTCAAATTGTAATTGATAAATATTATGACACTTCTTTTTTAGTGCTTTCAAAAAAAGAAATGGTAATTTCTTTAGCAAAAAACAAAGAAATTGATAATGCAGTAACCTTTCTTGAATTAAATAAAAACCACCTAGCCAAAAACGACCTTTATGATGAAGCATATGATATGATTGGACATATGCAGTCTAAAATTGCAAGCGAATTGGAATGAGAATATGTATTTTTGGAGGGACATTTGATCCTCCTCACATTGGACATTTATTGGTTGCGCAAACTGTATGTGAGGCAGAAAAATTTGATAAAATATTATTTATGCCTGCAAATAAACCTCCTCATAAAGAGAGTATCTCAGGAGTTGAAGATAGACTTGCTATGTTAAATATTGCTATTGAAGGTAATCCTAATTTTGAAATTTCAGATATGGAAATAAAAAGAGGAGGGATTTCGTATACAATAGATACCTTGATGGACATGAAGTCTAGTGTTATTAAAGAAGAAGACGAATTATTCTATTTAATTGGCAGTGATAGTTTATTAGAACTAAGTCAATGGAAAGAGCCAAGAGGAATATTGAAGAATTGTAATGTTGTGGTGGCAATTAGACCTGGTTTCCGGCCTAGTGATATACCTGCATGGATTTTGCATAGAATTCAGTTTGCCAATATACCTAGATTTGAAATTTCTTCTAGTAATATTCGAGCAAGATGGCGGGAAAATAAAACTATAAGATATTTGGTAACCTTACCTGTTTGGGAATATATTGATCAGAATAAGCTTTATGACTAACCTGCAAAATCAAAATACCATCTTATTAAATTAATGGACACCAGAAGAGCTCCCTCAGCTCGACTAATTTTCCATTTAGTTCTTATTAATAATAAGGTAAGACCAACCATCAAAACCAAAATAAAAACACTATCAAAAATATCTTGAGTAATTACGGAAGGGTTGATGATCCCTGCAAGACCTAGCACGCCGAGTAAATTGAAAAGATCACTCCCAATTAAATTCCCAATTGCAATACCGTGTCGACCTTTAATTGCAGCGGCTATAGATGTTGCAAATTCAGGCGCAGAGGTTCCTGCTGCTACGATAGTTACTGCAATAACCCAATCTGAAATACCATAAAATCTTGCAATGTTAGATGCGTGTGTAACCATTAGATGCCCACCAAAAACAATTAAAATCAATCCAATAAAGAAAAAGACATATGACATTATTGTTGCTTTATCTGGGCTAATTTCTTCAGGAGGATCTTTTTTTATAAAAAGAAATGTAATATAGCCAATAAGTAAAGAAAAAAGTAAGAGACCCTCAGTTCTGGTATAATTATCATCGGATGTCCAACCATTTAATCCAAAAAATAAAAAAAAGATTAAGGCTGTAACAATTAGAAGAAATAACCCGTCTCTATTAAACATCTTTTCGTTTGTTGAAATTGGACGAATTATTGCTGTACCTCCAAGAATAAATCCTAAATTAAATATATTTGACCCAATAACATTTCCTATTGATATGTCTGTTTGTTTTGTGAGAGCGGCACTTATGGTGACGGCAAATTCAGGGGCTGAAGTGCCAAATGCAACTACAGTTAGCCCAATAATTAAATCAGATACCTTTAAACTATGAGCTATTTCTGCGGCGGAGTCAACAAGCCAATCAGCTCCTTTCCAAAGCATTATAATTGATAAAAAAACTAAAATAAAATCTAGAATTACATCCATGGTATTATATAAAAATTTAAGATAATTTTAGGTAGTGTAAAGATGTGCAAATTTTTAATCAAAGTAACATATGTTAAAAATACTGCTTAATTACTTAAAAATAAAAACCATTAATCAGATTATTAGTTTTACTATCTTTGTAGCTTAAATTACGATCCTATAATAAATGATTGAATTTCAAAATGTATCTTATTCCCACAACAAAGGTTATGGGGTTAATAATCTAAATATGCTAATTAAAAATGGCGATTTTACATTTTTAATTGGGCCTACAGGATCAGGTAAAACGACATTAATGCGTTTGCTATATTTTGATTTATTTCCAGATTCGGGAATTGTAAAAGTAAATGGTAATTCGTCGAATAGAATGAGTATCCGTGATATTTCGAAAGCTAGGATCAATATTGGAATGGTTTTTCAGGATTACAAACTACTTTCAGACAGAAACCTTTTTGAAAATATAGCACTTCCTCTTCATGTCATGGGGTTTTCTTCTAATCAAATAGCCTCTAGAGTTGATGAAGCTATTGAATTGGTTGGACTTGAAGGTAAAGAAAGTCACTTTCCCAAAGAATTATCTGGTGGGGAGCAACAAAGAGCATCTCTCGCTAGAGCATTTATAAAAGAGCCGGATATTATACTAGCAGATGAGCCAACAGGTAATCTGGATCCTGTTGCTTCATTCGAACTTGTGAGGTTATTAGAAACGATCAATGAAACTGGAACTACTGTTTTGATGGCATCCCATAATTACAATCTTATCAAGGGCAGAGGAAGACCGATTTTTGAATTAAAAAATGGTATTCTTAGGGTAAGGTGATGGATAAGTTTTTTTATTTAATAATTGAAGGAATAAAGAATACTTGGCGTCACAAGGCTACTGCCTTAACAGCAATATTTTCTCTTTTTATTTTACTTTATATTATTGGTTTGATTAGCATTGCAGAAAAAAATTCCTTTAAAGTACTTCAGTATCTAAGATCAAAATACAAGATTGAAGTATTTTTCAGTGAAGATTTGACTAATGAAGAGGCTATAGGTGTAATTCACAAAATAAAAAAAATAAAGGGAGTCAAAACTGCAACCCTAATTGATAAGGATGATGCTCTTAGAATTTTTAAAGATCAATTTGGAGAAAGTATTATAGATTTATTAGGATATAATCCACTTCCTGCAAGTTCGGTTGTTAATGTGGAAAGAAATATTCGCCGCCCACTTAGGATTGAACCTATTATCAAAGAAATTAAAGCTCTTTCATATGTGGAAGAGATTAATTATCAAGGAAATCTCATAAAAAAAATAGAAAATATCTACAAAAAGATAGCAGAATATATTCCTTATTTTTCAGGTATCGTAATTTTTGTAATTGGGCTTATCATTTATAATATGATAAAAGTTTCCATATCCTCTAGACGAGAAACAATTCAATCATTACAACTTATAGGAGCCACTAAACTCTTTATAAAGTTACCATTTATTTTCGAAGCGATTTTGATAAGCATAATCTCTGTCTCTCTAGTATTCCCTGCTTTAATTTTGACATCAGTAGGCTTAAACTACTTAATTAGTAATTTTACAGTTTATAGTCTTCATTTGCATGTTGCCCCGTCCTTATTTTTATGGTTATTAATTCTAGTTACTCTTGTATCAGTTTTAGCAAGTCAAAGAGCGGTGTCTATTTTTTTAAAATAATATTATTCCTTGCTTTGGCCTAGAGGTCACATCTACAGTAAGTTTAATATATATATATATATAATTCATAAAGTTTTGAGGTAAAAGTGGCAAAAGATAAGAATGGTAAGAAAGATAAAACCATAAAAAAAGTTACCAAACAAGTTTCAAAAAAGAAAAATGATTTGAAAGCTATTGAATCAGAATTAAATATTTTAAAAGATAAACACATTAGGTTGAAAGCGGAGTTTGAAAATTTTAGAAGAAGGAAATCTGAAGAAATTTCTAGGCTACTTCAATTTGAAGGTGAGAATGCGATTAAGGGATTTCTGCCAATTTTAGATGATTTCAATAGAATGATTAATACTGATAATACTTCAGAACAATCATTGAAAGATGGATTAGTCTTAATGAATTCAAAGATAAAAAAGTATTTTGAGACTCTTGAGATTATCCCATTTGGAGAAAAAGGGGATTTGATGAATCCTGAGATACACGATGCTATGCTTACTCAAGAAAATAAAAAATATGATGAGGGTACTATTTTAGATGTGTTTGAAAAAGGATATCGATATAGAGATAAAGTTATTAGGCATGCAAAGGTGATAGTAAATAAAAAATGAAAGACTTATATGATATAATTGGTGTTTCAAAAAATGCTAGCCAGGATGAAATTAAAAAATCTTATAGAAAATTAGCTTTAAAATATCATCCAGATAAAAACCCTGATAATAAAGATGCCGAAAAAAAATTTAAAGAAGCAGCTGAGGCATATGCTGTTTTAAGTGATCAGCAAAAACGTTCAAGATATGATCAGTTTGGACATGCTGGTGTTGGTATGGGTGACGGTTCGGGCCCTGGTGGTTTTAGTGGTGGAGGGGTTCATATGAGTATGGATGATATTTTTTCACAATTTGGGGATATTTTTGGAGGCAGTCCCTTTGAAAGTATTTTTGGTGGCCGTTCTGGCAGCCAAAATACTAGAAGTGGTGGTGCGGACATACGTATTAAATTAAAACTTTCGCTCGAAGAAGTAGCTAAAGGACTAGAAAAAAAAATAAAACTAAAAAGATCTGTTTTAGCTGATGGTGTAGAATTACGTACTTGCCCGACATGTAATGGTTCTGGCCAGGTAACGACCGTTCAAAATACAATCCTAGGTCAGATGAGATCTGCTACTGTTTGTCCTCATTGCGGAGGATCTGGAAAGGTAGTAGGTAAAAGACCTCCTGGAGTTGGTCCTGATGGAATGGCTAAAAAAGAAGAGACTCTCAAAATAAAAATTCCTGCTGGTGTAGAAGAAGGAAACTATATGACAATGAGTGGGCAAGGAAATCAAAATGCCTCTGGAGTTTCAGGTGACCTCATTATTGTTTTTGAAGAAAAGGATCACTCATATTTTGTAAGGGACGGGGAAAATTTAATTTTAGAATTGCATATATCATTTCCTCTTGCAGTGCTTGGAGGAAAAATAGAAATACCTACTTTAGATGGGAAAGTAGGCCTAAAAATCCCCAAAGGAATACAGTCTGGACAAATTTTAAGATTAAAAGGCAAAGGATTTCCAAGAATTAGAAGCAGGCATTATGGAGATCAACTTGTGAAAGTACAGATAAATACTCCAAGAAAAATATCAAGATCTACAAAAGGACTGATTGATGATTTAAAGGATAATTTGTACCCAATTGATAATCCTTTTAGGAAAATTGAATTATAGCATATTATATTGATTGGATTGTCATTTAGAATCAGCTATTTTTCATATCAGAATCTGTAGTGTAACTATTTCAATTTCTATTTAAAAACTAAAAATATTAAAGTTTAAAATAGAATCTTTCTTTAGCAGGAAAATTAATTGATATGAATCAGCAAAATAAATCAGATGCATTAGAAATACTTATCATATTAGCAATGTTTTTGTTAGTGCTGGTTATTTACGTGCCGGTAGCTATATGGGAAGAAGAAACATTTTATGAAAAAGAAAGTCGTTCCCGGATGCAAAATTTGAATGATATTCAATCCTTTTTTTCAAGGTTAACCGGAGGATATTCTTCTTCATTTTCTGAAGCTTTGTCTGTTGTGAATGCAGTTCGAGACTCATCCATAGCTGATTCATTATATAATGGAAAGCAAAACCTTTTCATTGGAAATAAAAAGTATATTATTGATGTGAATCAATCATATGGTTTTGAATTTGATACAACTTTTGGTGTTAAAAGTTTTAGAAAAGACACTTTACTAGATACCATACTGCAGATTAGTATGTATTCACAAGATCTAGGTCGAGAGGACACCTCTTTTATTCAGAAAAAAGAATTTTATAATTATGAAATTTTAGAAGATTTCAGGAGTGTTGTAAAAGAAGAACCAATAGAAAGAGTACAAGCAATTGAATATTATAAAACTTACGTTCCTGATTCTATAAATTTCTTTTGTCCTTTGACTCGAGAACCTTTTTACATGAATATTAGTGAAGATGGTTCAACTTTTACTGTCTCTAGTCCAATTAATACTCCAATTATTAAGAGGCATTACCTTCTTTTTTCGTTTGAGGCTAAAAACCACGGATCCATTAAAGGCGGAAGAAAAAGTTGGGAATGATATAGCCATTTTCTTATGGTTGGTTTAGTTATTTCAGATTCATTTCTTTTGGTAGGGGAATGGGATTCAACTCTTGATTATTATTCTCTTAAAGGCGTTTCAAAAATTGAATATGCAGAACCAATATCTCAATCAATTTTTAATGAAGCTAGTTTAAGTAATACATTAGCTTCATCACTTAGGAAGGCGCAAGAATCCTTTAGTTTTTCTGGTAAGGAAGTTATTGTTGGTATACCAGACCACTTCGTAGAACATTCTGTCTTAAATAATGAGCAGGATTTATCCCATAATGAACATATAGAATATATAAGGTGGATGGATTATCAAAAAGGACGATCTGAAAATAAATCTGTTTATATTTTTGGACAAACTTATTATCCATCTCAAGAAAATATTCATGTTTGCACGGTATCTAGGGCTTTAATTCGTACTTTAAAACTTTCAATAGCAGAAATGGGCGGAAGACCTTTTTGGATGGGAGCATTGAGTTCAATGTATCTTGATGGAAGGGGGGAACGTGAGTCAGCTGTTATTAGTAGAGTTGGTAATAAATATTTATTTTTAAAACTACAGAATAATATTTTTGATATTGGTACCATCGCATTTTCTGGAGGCGTTCCTCGTATTATTTCAAGTACAGATTTTTCTAAGGATAATGTTTTTTCAGCTTTGGGATTTCAAGAAAGTGATAAAGAAAACATTCCTGTTTTTTGTGCTCAAAAACTTGGCAGGCAGGCAAAAAATGCTTGGGAACTATCTGATTTTAGATCGAGCATTCCGTTCGATAATATTAGATTAGAGACTAAATTGAATAGGCTTCCATTTTATGAAGCTAACATTCTTTCTGCATTAATTACTAATCAAGCTATTAACTTTTCTTTTAATCTTTTTGAAGATGAAGGTATAGTAGAATTCTTTTTTGATGAAGTGTATTCAGAAATTGATGATTCAGAGGATGAAGATGAAGTTGTACAAGACAAACAAGAGATCATTGAGCAAAGACAAGATATTGAGGAATTGAAAGAGGGAAGTGTTGAAGAGTCAATTGAAGAAAATGTTGAAAAAAAACAAAAATCTT
Organism: Fidelibacterota bacterium; assembly: GCA_002691285.1. Lineage (GTDB taxonomy): Bacteria > Fidelibacterota > Marinisomatia > Marinisomatales > UBA1611. Next base: position 9,711 of record NZHK01000111.1, read on the forward strand.
CAGTAAGCTTTTCCAGCTATGCTTTTTCCGTAGTTGTTATTGTAGCTTGCTTTATAGGATTTAATTATTTAAAACTTCAAAATCAAATTAATAGCAACTTTTTTGGTTTAGGTAAAAATTTTAAAATTGAGCGTTCTGGGATTGATAAAGTAGATAGCCAAGCTAGCAAGAATGCTCCACCTATAGATTTAATTAAAGAATCTCGAGCAATTTCGACTGCTGTTATAAAGTTATTAACTCAAACCGATTTAAATAGATATAATGGACTAACTATTACAAAGTCTTTCCTAAGTCTAGAATATCTAAGCGGAACAAACCCCAATATAGAAAATATTCTAGGCTTAGAGCCCACTTCTTTCACCGTTGAAGCTACAGGAAGTGACAGTACGATTTTTTTATGGTATTATAGTTTTGAACTACCAACTGCTGAAGAATATTTGACTGAAGGTAAAATTGATAAGATAGATTTAATGGTTCAGTTAGATACTACCCTAACTGATTATAATTTAAAATACTTTGAGCAAGTCTATACAAGGAATCAGATATATGGGCCACTTTTATTATGGGTAAAAGGCAAAGGTGATATATTATCCGCAAGCGCTATTGTTGCAAAATTAAATGATGATATCCTCCTAAGAAAATTTGTTTTGTTTAATAAAACTGATAGACCAAATCCTAAAGCTGGTTTTTATATTTCGATACTTGAAGATTAAATGAATATTATCTCAGGAATTTTTAAAAGTATCAAAATTAAAACTAGTAAAGACCTTCCATATAGACCCACAAAATCTTTAGTAAGAAAAAGCATATTTGATTCTTTAAATTTATTTAGTTTTAACTCCGTTTGTGATTTATTTTCAGGAACAGGTATTATTGGGTTTGAGTCAGCTAGTAGAGGAGCAAAATTTGTAACCTTTGTTGATAATAATTATGGGGCTATTAAGTTGATTCAAGAAAATGCTAGTTCACTGGAGGGGCCTCATTATAGCTATTTTCAAAAGGATGTTTTTAGTTTTTTGAAGAATTGTAATTCCTATGACCTAATATATGCTGATCCTCCCTATGGAAAATATGACCTTGTTAAATTAGCTAAAGAAGTTTTTAAACATTTAAATAAACATGGAAAGTTATTTCTAGAATGTGATAAAAAACAGAATCCATTTCTTGATAGTATCGTCCGAGATTATGGTCAGACAAGAATTTTACAATGGGAAAATAGGTGAGGAAAATATTATACCCAGGTACTTTTGACCCAATTCACAATGGACATATTGACATTGCAAGCAGAGCAGCGGAATTATTTGATGAGTTAGAATTTGTTGTCGCCCTTAATCCAGATAAAGAGACACTTTTTTCTATTAAAAAAAGAATTAAGCTTATCAAAGAATCGGTAATTGGAAAGGAAAATATAAAAGTCAACTTTTTCCATGGACTTGTAGTAGACTATGCTTCCACCAAAGGTCATTGCGCAATTATTAGAGGATTGAGACATGTTAGCGACTTCGAATTTGAATTTCAAATGGCAATGATGAACTTTCACCTCAATAAAACCATCACATCTATATTTATGATGCCTGATGAAAAATATATACATTTGAATTCCTCGGTTGTGAAAGATGTATCTAAAAATGGTGGTGATGTTTCTGCCTTTGTTCCACCCTGTGTCCAAAAGGCATTATTTACTAAATTTTCTAAATAAAATACTCTAAACTTTAAGCTGTAAATTTTAGACAATTTTAGGATATTATGCCCACATACGATTATTTATGCAGAGAATGCGGGGAGAAGTTTGAACATTTCCAATCAATGTCGAGCTCTCCACTTAAATCTCGTCCAAATTGCAAAGTGAAAAATTGTAATGTTGAACGTATAATAAGCGGTGGAACTGGTTTAATATTCAAAGGTTCTGGATTTTACCTCACAGATTATAAAAATAAAAAAAGTAATAGTGGAAAATCTAAAGCGGATAAATCTGAAACTAAAACTAAGCAGAAGAAAAAAAATAATAGTAAAAAAGGAGAAAAGCCTGCATGAGTACATCACAAACTATAAGGATGGAAACTGATTCTTTACATGTTCCAAATAACCCTGTAATCCCATATATTGAAGGAGATGGAATCGGGCCTGATATTTGGAATGCTTCTGTAAATGTTTTTGATAATGCAGTTGATAAGGCATACAATGGCATAAGGAAGATAAATTGGCTTGAAATACTGGCAGGCGAAAAAGCTTTTAATCAGACAGGAGAGTGGCTTCCACAAAAAACTCTTGATCTTATTTCAGACCATCTTATTGCCATTAAAGGACCTTTGACTACTCCAGTAGGTGGAGGTATTCGATCTTTAAATGTAGCGTTAAGACAGAAACTAGATTTATATTCTTGTGTTCGACCAGTTCGTTGGTTTGAAGGTGTTCCTTCTCCTGTTAAAAAACCAAATTTAGTAGATATGGTAATTTTTAGAGAAAATACCGAAGATATATATGCTGGAATAGAATACATGCATGGAGATGACAAAATACATAAAGTTAAAAAGTTTTTGATAGAAGAAATGGGCGTAACGAATATTCGATTTCCTGAAACAGTAAGTTTAGGAGTAAAGCCAGTTTCAAAAGAAGGTACTTCAAGGCTAGTTAAAGCTGCATTTGATGAGGCAATTAAGCGAAAAAGAAAATCAGTTACATTGGTGCATAAAGGTAATATAATGAAGTATACAGAAGGTGCTTTTCGAGATTGGGGTTATGAACTAGCTAAAAATGAATATAAATCTGAGGATTTAGATGGAGGTCCATGGCAGGTAGTTAGAAAGGGAGATCATGAGTTTATTGTAAAAGATGTAATAGCTGATGCGTTTTTACAGCAAATCCTTTTACGCCCTTCAGAATATGATGTAATAGCAACTTTAAATTTAAATGGTGATTATATTTCAGATGCATTGGCTGCTATAGTTGGTGGAATTGGAATTGCTCCTGGAGCAAATATAAATTATACCACTGGACATGCAATTTTTGAAGCTACTCATGGTACAGCTCCTAAATATGCTGGTAAAGATCAAGTAAACCCTAGTTCTGTTATTTTATCTGGTGTTATGATGTTAGAATATATGGGTTGGAATGAAGCAGCAGAACTAATTGTTAAAGGTATCGAAGGTGCCATTGCTAAAAAACAGGTTACTTATGATTTTCATAGATTGATGGAGGGTGCAAATAAATTAAAATGCTCTGAGTTTGGTCATGAAATAATTAAAAATATGGTTTAATATTTTATTAGTTTCCTTTTGTGTTGTTCTTAATTAGGTATTATTAAATCATCAATCAAGAAGATAGGAGAAAAATTTTTAAACAATTCATTTTACCATAATGAGAATATATAAGTGTAAGTAATGTTTGTAGATTTTACTGAGGTTGCCCTTGAAGCAGGGAAAGGAGGTAAGGGTTCTGTTCATTTTCGAAGAGAGAAATTTGTGCCGAAAGGTGGTCCAGATGGAGGAGATGGTGGTCGCGGAGGACATATAATTTTTTTAACTGATTCAAATCTTCATACCCTTCAAGATATAAGGTATCGTAGGAAATATAAGGCGGAGGATGGAAGTAATGGAGGAGGGTCTAGAAAGACTGGGAAATGTGGTCAAGATATTACAATTAAAGTTCCTGTGGGAACTTTAATAAGAGAAAAAAAGTCTACTAATATTATTGCAGATCTAACTGAAGATAATTCTTCATTTATCATATGTAAAGGAGGCAGAGGTGGGCATGGAAACATTCGATACAAAACATCAACTAATCAAGCACCAAGGGTATGTCAGCCAGGCGAAAAAGGAGAGGCTGGAGTATATGAAATTGAGCTAAAAATTTTAGCAGATGTTGGATTAGTAGGTTTGCCAAATGCAGGTAAATCCACATTGTTGTCTAAATTATCATCTGCTAGACCTAAAATAGCAAATTATCCTTTTACTACCCTTGAACCAAAATTAGGGATTGTCAAATATGGAGAATACAGTTCTTTTGTTATGGCAG